>DXEI01000018.1 GCA_019115045.1 Candidatus Gemmiger excrementipullorum
CTGCTGCTGGCCGTGGGCATCGACCCGCAAAACCACGTGCTGTTTGTGCAAAGCCATGTGCCGGCGCACTGCGAGCTTTCCTGGGTGCTGGCCTGCAACGCCCAGTTCGGCGAGCTTTCGCGCATGACGCAGTTCAAGGACAAAAGTGCCAAACACCCCGACAACGTCAACGGCGGCCTGTTCACCTACCCGGTGCTGATGGCGGCCGATATCCTGATCTACAACGCCGACCTCGTGCCCGTCGGCCAGGACCAGACCCAGCACCTCGAGATCGCGCGCGTCATCGCCAACCGTTTCAACGGCGTCTACGGCGATACCTTCACCCTGCCCGAAGGCTACGTCCCCGCGGCGGGCGCCAAGATCATGTCGCTGGCCGAGCCCACCAAAAAGATGAGCAAGTCCGACAGCAACGTCAACTCCTTCGTGCTCATGACCGACGACAAAGATACCATCGTGCGCAAGTTCAAGCGCGCCGTCACCGACTCGGACGGGCAGGTGCGCTTTGACCGCGAGGCCAAACCCGGTGTGTCCAACCTGATGGCGATCTATTCCACCTTTACCGGCAAGGCGATGGCCGACATCGAGGCCGAGTTCGCCGGCAAGGGCTACGGCGATTTCAAGCTGGCCGTGGCCGAGGTCACCGCCGACGCGCTGGCCCCCGTCCAGGCCGAGTACGGCCGTATTTTGGCCGACAAAGCCTATGTCGACGGCGTGCTCAAGGACGGCGCGGCGCGCGCGGCGCGCATCGCCGACCGCACCGTGCGCAAGGTCTACCGCAAGGTGGGCCTGCTGCAACTGGAAGGCTGAACCGCCGCCCTTTGCAAAAACAACGTCGCCCCAGCGTTAAAACGCTTGACAAACGCGCGCAGGGCCGATATAATAACTAAGTTGGTGCGGCTCCTTTACGGGCCGCACAACTTTTACTATCATCCCGTAAGGTTAGGAGATTCGATCATCATGGCTAAAGAAGTCGTCGTTACCCGGCAGGGTTACCAGAAGCTGGAACAGGAATTGGACGAACTGCGCACCGTCAAACGCAAAGAAGTGGCGGATAAGATCAAAGTCGCGCGCGGTTACGGCGACTTGAGCGAAAACGCCGAGTATGACGCCGCCAAAGAGGAGCAGGCCATCGTCGAGGCGCGCATCGCCGACCTCGAAGCCACGCTCAAGGTCGCGCGCATCATCGACGACAGCGAGCTGTCCAATGACACCGTCTCCATCGGCATGCGGGTCAAGATCCTGGCCGAGGGCGACGAGCCCGAGGATGCCGAGGAATATGACATCACCGGTTCGACCGAGTCCGACATCAGCCTGGGCCGCATCAGCGACGAGTCCCCCGTGGGCGCGGCGCTCGTCGGCCACAAAGCGGGCGACTCCGTCGACGTCACCCTGCCCAACGGCAGCATCATCACCTACCAGGTGCTGGCCGTTTCGCGTTCCAAGTGACCCACACAGGGGCAGGGAAGGACCTGCCCCTGTTTTCCGTTTGCCCCCCCCTTGTACAAACAGAAAGGAATATCATATATGGAGCAGCACACGCCCCAGACCGAGCAGGAACTGACCCAGCAGGCGGCGGTCCGCCGCCAGAAGCTGGCTGATCTGCGCGCTGCCGGCCAGGACCCCTTTACCCTCACCCAATACCCGCAAGACGCCTACTCGGCCGACCTCAAGGCGGAGTTTGCCGACCTGCCCGCCGAGGCCGAGACCGGCAAGACCGTCACGCTGGCCGGCCGCATGATGTCCAAGCGCGTCATGGGCAAGGCCAGCTTTGCCCACCTGCGCGACCAGAAAGGCGACATCCAGATCTTCGTCAAGCGCGACCTGCTGGGCGACGACGCCTACGCCGCGTTCAAAAAGCTGGACATCGGCGACCTCATCGGCTGCAAGGGCGAGGTGTTCCGCACCAAAATGGGCGAGATCTCGGTGCGCGTCACCGAGCTGACGCTGCTGGCCAAGAGCCTGCTGCCGCTGCCGGAAAAATTCCACGGCCTGACCGACCGCGAAGCCCGCTACCGCCAGCGCTACGTAGACCTCATCGTCAACCCCGATGTCAAGCAGACGTTTGTCAAGCGCAGCGCCATTTTGCGCGAGCTGCGCCGCTACCTCGACGGCAAGGGCTTTTTGGAGGTCGAGACCCCCATCCTGACGCCGTTTGAGATCGGCGCCTCGGCGCGGCCGTTCTTCACCCACCACAACACCCTCGATATGGACATGGTGCTGCGCATCGAGACTGAGCTGTACCTCAAGCGTCTCGTCGTCGGCGGCATGGACCGTGTGTACGAGGTGGGCCGCATCTTCCGCAACGAGGGCATGGACCCCAAGCACAACCCCGAGTTCACCAGCATCGAGCTCTACCAGGCCTACACCGACTACCACGGCATGATGGACCTGGTCGAAGAGATGATGAAGACGGTGGCGCAAAACGTCTGCGGCACGCTGCAGGTGCCCTACCAGGGCCAGGTCATCGACCTCTCCCACTGGGAGCGCATGACGATGGTGGAAGCCGTCAAGAAATACTCCGGCGTCGACTTTGCGGCCGTCGCTTCCGACGCGGAGGCCGTCGCGCTGGCCAAAGAGCACAAGGTCGAGCTGCCCGAACTGCCCACCAAGGGCGCGATCTTGGCGGAGTTCTTTGACGCCTTTGTCGAGGAGCACCTCATCCAGCCCACCTTCATCTACGACTACCCCGTCGAGGTCAGCCCGCTGGCCAAGCGCAAACCGAACGACCCCGCCTTCACCGAGCGGTTCGAGTATTTCATCAACGCCACCGAGTTCGGCAACGCTTTCAGCGAGCTCAACGACCCCATCGACCAGAAGGGCCGTTTTGAGCGCCAGGTCGCCGAGCGCAAGCAGCTGGACCCCGCCAGCAAGGCGCAGGTCGACTACGACTACGTCACCGCGCTGGAGTACGGCCTGCCCCCCACGGGCGGCCTGGGCTTCGGCGTCGACCGTCTCGTCATGCTGCTGACGGATTCGGCTTCCATCCGTGACGTGCTGCTGTTCCCCACGATGAAGCCCGAGGGCAGCGCCCCCAGGGCCGCCAAGGCGGACGCCGCCGAAGCGGCCGCCCCGGCCCCGGCAGCGCCCATCGACTTCTCCAAGGTCGAGATCGAGCCGCTGTTCAGCGATTTTGTCGATTTCGAGACTTTCAGCAAGTCGGATTTCCGCGCCGTCAAGGTCAAGGAATGCACCGCCGTGCCCAAGAGCAAAAAACTGCTGCGCTTTGTGCTGGACGACGGCACCGGCGCCGACCGCGTCATCCTCAGCGGCATCCACGACTACTACGAGCCGGAGGAGCTGGTCGGCAAGACCTGCATCGCCATCACCAACCTGCCGCCGCGCAAGATGATGGGCATCGACTCCTGCGGGATGCTGATCTCCGCCGTCCACCACGAGGAAGGCGAGGAACGCCTGCACCTGCTGATGGTCGACGACCATATCCCGGCCGGCGCCAAACTGTATTAAGGTTTCCGCGATCCGACAGGCAGCCTGTAAAAGGGCTGCCTGCTTTGTTTTGCCTGGCTGCGGCCCTTGCGTTTTGGCGCGGGTATGGTATCATAAGGGCAGTACATTTTCAGCGTGGCGGCTGCCGTGCGCGCCGCCGGAAGGGGAGAGGACTTTTTGACCAAAACCGGGAAAAACCGTCTGCTGTGGGCGGCGGCGCTCACCGCGCTGGCGGTCTTTGCCGCTGCGATGGCGTGGCTGCACTACCAGCAGCTTTGCTCGCCGGGCGGCGGTACCGACCCCTATACCTCCGACCTCGGCCAGCACCTGGCGTTTGCCCAAAACGGCATGATCTACTCGCTGGCGTCGCTGCTCATCGCCCCGGCCTATGCGCTGGCCGGGCGCTGGGGCATCGCCGTGCTGCTGGCGGCGTTCCACCTGGCGGCGGTCGCGGTGTTCGCCAAGGGGCTGCAAGCGGCCGCGCCGCGGCTGCCGTGCCCGGCCCGGCTGCTGGCCAGCCTGGTGGTCAACCTCGCCCAGGCGGTCTGGATGCCCCGCGGCGGGTACTGGTACCAGGGCACCGTCATCGGCACGGTCTACCACAACACCACCTACATCATGCTGGCCCCCGTCGCGCTGCTGGCGCTGTTCGCCTTCTACCGCGCCTGGCAGGGCATGGCCGCCAAACTGGACCTGCGCGCCTGGGGGCTGTACACGCTGCTGCTGACGCTGGCCACCGGCTTTAAGGCCAATTTTGTGTTTGCCTTTGCCCCGGCGCTGCTGCTTTTGCTCATCGCCGACCTTGTGCGCACCCGCGGCAAAAACCTTGGGCAGGAGGTCCTTATGGGCTGCAGCGTGCTGCCCAGCATCGCGCTGTGCCTGGTGCAGGCCAACGTCCTGTTTGCCGAGGCCGGCAGCGGCATGCGGCTGATCTTTACCGTGGCGTTCGACCGGCACCGCATGCTGTGGGGGCCGTTCAACGAGCCCGGCGTGCTGGGGCTGCTGCGCTCCTTCGTGTTCGTGACGGCGGTAGGGCTGCTGCTGGGCCGCCTGGCATGGCAAAGCTTCCGCTACCGGTTCAGCCTGCTGGTATTCGGTGTGGCGATGGCCGAAGCACTGCTGCTCGTCGAAAGCGGCGAGCGCCTCTACCACGCCAACCTCTGGTGGGGGCCGTTCCTCTGCTACTGGTTCCTGTTGCTGGCGTCGGTCAACGCCTGGCTGCGCGGGGGCGCGGCGTGGCGCGGCGGGGCGCGCGGCGGCCACCTGGGGCTGCGCCTGGCCGTGTGCGGCGCGGCGCTTGCGTGGCACATCGTCAGCGGCGTCTGTTTCCTGGTCATGCTGCTGCAGGGGGTCTCGTACAATGTCCCGATTTTGACCTACCATTTGTGGTAAGCACGTCGTTACATCGGCGGCGGGTGCCCCGGCCGGGGCACCCGCCGCCGATGCCGTATTTTCCCTCTTGACACAAAGCATAGCAGTATGGTATGATTTCGTTGCGGTTAGAAAAAGCTAACCTGCAAGGGAGCCTTTTCTGCAGCCGCAACGACCTACACCGCGCGCCATATTGGGTATAAGGAAAAAACTGCGGGGAAAAATAGGCAAAACACGCCTTTTTGTCTCTTGCGTTTTTTTACAGATATGGTATTATAGTAACTGCGCCACTACAAGATATAGGCGCGGAAGAACAAAGGAGTGCACGTTATGACGGAGTTCAAACAGTGGGAAGGCTTTGAGGGCCGCATCTGGAAAGAGGAAGTCAACACCCGCGACTTCATCCAGAAAAACTATAAACCCTATGCCGGCGACGAGAGTTTCCTCGCCGGGCCGACCGACGCGACCAACAAGCTGTGGGGCGCGCTGCAGGCTCTGCAGAAAGAAGAGCGCGCCAAGGGCGGCGTGCTGGATATGGAGACCGAGGTTGTTTCCGGCCTGACGGCCTACGGCCCCGGTTACATCGACCCCGCGCTCAAAGACCTGGAGCAGATCGTCGGCCTGCAGACCGACAAACCGCTCAAGCGCGCGTTCATGCCCTACGGCGGCATCAAGATGGCCGAGCAGGCCTGCACCACCTACGGCTACGAGCCCAGCCCCAAACTGCACGAGATCTTTACCCAGTACACCCGCACCCACAACCAGGCGGTGTTTGACGCCTACACGCCCGAGATGCGCAAGGCCCGCCACAGCCACATCGTCACCGGCCTGCCCGACACCTACGGCCGCGGCCGCATCGTTGGCGACTACCGCCGCGTGGCGCTGTACGGCATCGACTACCTGATCCAAGCCAAGCAGAACGACTTTGCCAACTGCGGCGACGGCACCATGACCGACGACGTCATCCGCCAGCGCGAGGAACTGGCCCTGCAGATCAACGCCCTCAAGGGCATGAGGCAGATGGCCGCCGCCTACGGCTGCGACATCTCGCAGCCGGCCGCCAACGCCAAAGAGGCCGTGCAGTGGCTCTACTTCGGCTACCTGGCCGCCATCAAGACGCAGAACGGCGCTGCCATGAGCGTCGGGCGCATCTCGACCTTCCTCGACATCTATATCCAGCGCGACCTCGACCGCGGCACCCTGACCGAGAGCGAGGCCCAGGAGCTCATCGACCACCTGGTCATGAAGTTCCGCATGGTCAAATTTGCGCGCATCCCCAGCTACAACCAACTGTTCAGCGGCGACCCCGTCTGGGCCACGCTGGAGGTCGCAGGCATCGGCATGGACGGCCGTTCGATGGTCACCAAGACCGATTTCCGCTTCCTGCACACGCTGGAAAACATGGGCCCCGCGCCGGAACCCAACATCACGGTGCTGTACTCCTCGGCGCTGCCCAAGACCTTTAAGGACTACGCCGCCCGCGTCTCCATCGACACGTCCTCCATCCAGTATGAGAACGACGACGTCATGAAACCCGTCTGGGGCGACGACTACTCCATCTGCTGCTGCGTCTCGGCCACGCAGACCGGCAAGGAGATGCAGTTCTTCGGCGCGCGCGCCAACCTGGCCAAGTGCCTGCTGTACGCCATCAACGGCGGCGTCGACGAAAAACTCGGCGAGCAGATCGGCCCCCACTACGCGCCCATCACCTCGGAATACCTCGATTACGACGAGGTCGTGCAAAAGTACGACGTCATGCTGGACTGGCTGGCCGGGCTGTATGTCAACATCCTCAACCTCATCCAGTATATGCACGACAAATACTACTACGAGGCCGCCGAGATGGCCCTCATCGACACCGACGTGCGCCGCACCTTCGCCACCGGCATCGCCGGGTTCAGCCACGTGGTGGACAGCCTCTCGGCCATCAAGTACGCCAAGGTCAAGTGCATCCGCAATGAGCAGGGCCTTGTCACCGACTATGAGACCGAGGGCGATTTCCCCAAATACGGCAACGACGACGACCGCGCCGACGACATCGCCGTCGCCCTGCTGCGCAGCTTCCTTGAGAAGATCAAGCGCCGCCACACCTACCGCAACTCCGAGGCGACGACCTCGATCTTGACCATCACCTCCAACGTCGTCTACGGCAAGGCCACCGGCGCCATGCCCGACGGCCGCAAAGCCTACACGCCGTTTGCCCCGGGCGCCAACCCCAGCTACGGGGCCGAGACCCACGGCCTGCTGGCGTCGCTCAACTCGCTCACCAAGCTGCCCTACCACTGGGCGCTGGACGGCATCTCCAACACGCAGACCATCAACCCCGGCGCGCTGGGCCACAGCGAGCAGGAGCGTGTCGAGAACCTCGTCCAGGTCATGGACGGCTACTTTGACCAGGGTGCGCACCATCTGAACGTGAACGTCTTTGGCACCGAAAAGCTGATCGACGCCATGGAACACCCCGAAAAAGAGGAGTACGCCAACTTCACCATCCGCGTGTCCGGCTACGCCGTCAAGTTCATCGACCTCACGCGGGAGCAGCAGCTCGACGTCATTGCCCGCACCTGCCACAAGGCGCTGTAAGCGGGTCCCCCTGCACTTGCGATCCGCAGCCCCCGCGGCTGCGGATCTTTTTTGGCGGGGCATTTTACACGCAAAGGAGTTTCCCACCTATGGCACAGACCCCCACCGGTTTCATCCACTCGGTCGAGACGTTCGGCCTCGTCGACGGCCCCGGCGTGCGCTACGTCCTGTTTTTGCAGGGCTGCGCCATGCGCTGCCAGTACTGCCACAACCCCGAGACCTGGGCCTGTACCCGGGACAACGCCCAGACCCCGCAGCAGGCGTTTGACGCCGCCTACCGCTACCACAACTACTGGCGCAGCAACGGCGGCCTGACCGTCAGCGGCGGCGAACCGCTGCTGCAGCTGGATTTTGTGGCCGAATTGTTCCGCCTGGCGCGGCAAAAGGGCGTGCACACGGCGCTGGACACCTGCGGCCAGCCCTTTGCGCCGGACAACGCCGCCTGGATGGCGCGCTTTGACGCCCTGCTGCAAAACACCGACCTCGTCATCCTCGACCTCAAAGAGATGGACGAGGCAAAACACCGCGCGCTGACCGGCCACGGCAACCGGAACATCCTGGCCATGGCGCAGTATGTGGCGCAAAAGGGCGTGGCGCTGTGGGTGCGCCACGTGCTGGTGCCGGGCCTGACCGACGATGCACACGGCCTGCGCCAGTTGGACGCCTTTTTGCAGACGCTGCCCACCGTGCGCCGGGTCGAGGTGTTGCCCTACCACACGCTGGGGCTGTTCAAATGGCAGAACCTCGGCATCCCGTACCCGCTGGACGGCGTGCGCACCCCCACCGACGAGGAGGTCAAAACCGCCGAAGACCTGCTGCATGTGCGCGCCTACCCCGACGCGCCCAAAGAATAAAGAAAAAATTGCAAAAAAACAGCCCGGGCGCTTGACAACAGGCGCCCGGGTATGCTATAGTATGCCTGTAGTTAGTTAAAGCTAACTATAACCAACTGCAAGTGCCCGGATGTGCCCCGGGCCACCGGCCGCCGGCTGCTGCCTCCGTTTTGGGTGTTTTGCTCTGCACCTTTTTTGCAGCCCGCCGGTCTCTCCATGCTGCGCCCTGCCGTTTCTGCTCCAAACGGCGGGGCTTTTTTGCGCACAAAAGGGGCGGCCCTGCAAACGGCAGGCCGCCCCGTGCAGTGTTATTCCGAGAGGTAGAGGTCCAGTTTTCTTTCTACTTCCCGAACAGCCTCCTCGTAAGAAGCCTCTCCGGAAAGAAAGCCGCACATCCGCATATTTCTCATAAAGTTGGTCTCAGCACAGCTAAAGTAAGCGCCAGTGATTTGCCGAGTATAGTCCATCAATTCGTCAAAATCCTCCTGTCGGACGTCCACACTATCCAAGCCATAGGCATTTTTTGGCGGTGTAAGTGGCACGGCGCGGCCATACACATGGTCTTGAAAGTAAGCATCGTTGGCAGCATCAAGCACCGAATAATAGAGCCAACGGTAGTTGAGGGTCTCGGTGTGGTATTCCTCACTGAGCAGATACTTTATAAATTCGTAGGCGTTTTGCAGATTCGGGCTGTTATTGCGTACTGCCACCGCCCAGGTGATTTCAGCCTGGATACCGCCATCCACGTCACGGATCGGCATCATGACCATATCGTCAAAGGTGTTGATGACTTCTGGCCCGGTATAAAAACCGTCCACCGGTGGGAAAGGGCAGATCCACAGTGCCTTGCCGTCACGAATGTCAGCGGCACTGTCTATACCCATGTCATAAGTGCCGAGTTCAAGGCCCCCCAGATTTTGAAATATCTCTGCGCTCCGTTGGAGCTCCGGGAAAGAAAGGTCTGCTTTCTGCCTATCGTAATCCACATAGGGGATCCCCGCATAATTCGCAAAATTATAGAAAGTAAATTTTGCACGGAACACCTCTCTCGTTTGGTCAGAATCGGCCTGTATGGCTTCTATCTCATCCAACAAACCGCCGAAAGTATCGCAGTTCTCCATAGAGAAACCGGTCTCGTCCAGCGCTGTCTGGGAGGTATACAGCATTGGAAAGTTGTATTGCAGCGGAATGACTAACCGGTGCCCATCCCAGACGCCGGCGTCCATGACGGCCTGGTTATAGCCCGACCAGTCAAAGTTATCGGCTTCAAAATAAGGCTCCATATCGGCAAAAACTCCGCGTCGGACCATTTTTTCAATATCTGTACTGCTGCCAGTAAAAAAGATAAGATCCGGCCCGCTACCCGCCATTACTTCGGTCAGCATTTGCTGTGTCGCCGCATCACTGTTTTCGATGGAACCATCGGCGAAGAACTTTTCTGCCGTAATAGGGTTATCCGGGTGCTGCTGGTTGTACTGGGTCACCGCAGCGTCGAGATACTTCGTGGTCATGCCATAATCGGTGTACCAGATATTCAACTCGGTATTGGTCTGTTCCACCGGCGGGGGCACCTCGATGGGTAGGGGTTCCGCGTCGGCCGCCGCGCCGCCCGGCGCGCAGGCAGTCAGGGCAAACAGGCAGGCCAGGGGCAGGCAGAAGCAGGGAGCGTGCAGCTTTTTCATGGCGTCCTCCTTTGCGTTGCGCGTGGGGGTAAACTTCCTTTCCCACAGTATACAATGCCAAGATGGAGTTCAGGTGGAGAAACGGTGATGATTTTGTGAAAATACAACGGCTTTGCACGCAAAAAGACCCATCCTTTTTAGGATGGGCCGGTCGTTTGTTATGGGGGTGGATTTGCCTTGCCGGGCCGGGCATTGCCCGGCGGGGGTCAATCCCGCCGCAGGCGGCCGCCCAGCAGGTAGTAGCCCGCCCAGTCCAGCTTGCCGTACAGCGGCGAACCGGCGCGCTTGGCCTCGGCCATCGCATACACCAGGCGGGTGCTGCGCCAGCGGCAGGGCAGGTAGTAGGCGCTGTAGCAGCGCTCCTGCCGCATGCGGTCCAGCAGCGCGCGCAGCCAGGGGCGGCGCAGCGCGGCGGCGGCTTTGTCACGCCG
>DXEI01000019.1 GCA_019115045.1 Candidatus Gemmiger excrementipullorum
CAATGTGAGGAGGACTGGGTCAGCCCGTTTTTCAGCGCGGTCGACCACTATGCCCGTATGACGGCCGACGCGCTGGGGGCGGACTGGCGCATCGTCAGCCAGAGCGGCTGGGGTCTTTTGTCCAGCTGGGACAACGACCCGCACTGCCGTGTGCTGGACTTTTACGACACCGTCTGCGGCCTGGCAGTGGGGGCGCACAACAAAGCCCTGGGCGCGCAGCAGCCCTATGATTTTGCGGCCTGGCCGGCCGATGCCGTCATTATCAATCTTGGCACCAACGACGAACACGCGTTGGATAACCCCGCCTGGGCCGACCCCGCCACCGGCATAGCCTACGCCCAGCGCCCCACGCCCGAACACCTGGCCGCGCTGGAACAGGCCGCCGTGGACGCCCTGAAAAAGCTCCGCCGCCGCAACCCCGGCGCGCTGCTGGTGTGGGCGTTCGGCATGCTGGGCGAAGGCCGCATGGGCGCGGTGCTGCGCGCCGCCGTGGCCCGCTATACCGCCGAGACCGGCGACGCGCGCGCAGTTTACCTGGCACTGCCCGCCGCCACGCCCCAGACGCTGGGCGCACGCCGGCACCCCGGCGCGGCCTGCCACCGCCAGGCCGCCGACGTGCTGGCGGCCTTTTTGCGGCAACAGCTGGCTGCCGGGCCCGGGGCCCAGGCGCGATAACCGCCAACAGCGCCCTTGCCGACCGCAGCGCAAAATTCCCCCTTGACAGCCTGCGGAGGGTGTGGTATCGTATAGGCACAAGTTAGTTATTGCTAACTTCCGGCCGCCTACATACACCCTTGCTGCGCGCCGCCTGGCCGCCGGGCGGGGATGTTTTTTGCGACACGGGTTAGTAATAACTAACCATAAAGTACAAGTACTCCGCGCAAACCAAAGAGGAGGTCCCCCCTATGCAGCGTGATTTCGGCAGTACCTTTGTCACCCAATGCGCCCCGGTCATGGCGGGGCTGAAAGCCGCCAACCTGTTCCGCTGGGTCGAGCCGGACGCCGCCGTCATGGCCGGGACCCTCGCGGCCTGGCGGCGGCAGCTGGCCCCGCGCGGGGTCGAGATCGAGACGCTGCATTTCTGCCCGCGCGCGTGCGCCTACCTGCTCTACGTCTACCGGCCTGCGCGGCTGGGGGCCATCCTTGGCCAGGCCGCGCCGCGGGCGCTGCTGGATGCGGTGGGCTACCCGGCGGCCGGCGGCTGCCGCGGCTGTCTCGACCACCTGTGCGCCCGCCTGCGGCAGGGCGGCGAGTTCCCGCATGAGATCGGCGTCTTCCTCGATTACCCGCTGGCCGACGTCGTCGGGTTTATCCGCAACCGGGGCAAAAATTCCACCTTCACCGGCTACTGGAAGTCTTACCAGGACCCCGAACAGGCGCAGGCGCAGTACGCGCGGCTGCGCAAGTGCACCGAGGTCTACCTGCGCTGTTACCGCCGCGGCGTGCCGGTCACCCGGCTGACCGTGGCGGCCTGACATACGATATAAGCAAAGGAGAATTTGTTATGAACAAAGTAGCAGTCGTTTACTGGAGCGGCACCGGCAACACCGCCGCTATGGCCCAGGCCGTGGCTGAAGGCGCGAACGCCGCGCTGTTGGAGGCCGCCGCCTTCACCGCGGCCGACCTGGCGAACTATGACGCGGTGGCTTTCGGCTGCCCGGCCATGGGGGCCGAGCAGCTGGAAGAAACCGAGTTCGAGCCGATGTTTGCCGGGCTGGAGGGCAGCCTCGGCGGCAAAAAGATCGCGCTGTTCGGCTCGTACGGGTGGGGCAGCGGCGAGTGGATGGAACAGTGGGCCGCCCGCTGCAAAGAGGACGGCGCGCTGCTCTTTGACGAAAGCGGCCTGATCGTCAACGAAACGCCCGACGACGAGGCCCTCGGCCGTTGCCGCGACCTGGGCCGCGCCCTGGCAAACTGGTAAAGCGCCAAACACAGACCTTGCCCCCGGCAGTTCCCTCCGCCGGTCCCACCGCCGGCCGCCCGCATGGGCGGCCGGCGGCATTTATTCGGGGTCCCGGCCGCCGGAAGCCGCGATGGTTTGGTAAAATGCGCGCGCATCCGCCAGGTCCTGCGCGTCGGGGTGGCCTTTGGCGATGCCGCCCACCAGCGCAAACGGCCCGAAGGTATCAAAGCCCTTGCAGCCGAACTCACCCAACACCGGGCAGGCCTTTTCGGCGGCGACGGCCGCCAGCGCTTTTGCGCCCGCGCCTTTTGCCGCGCCGTATGTCGTCACAAAAAACACCGGCTTGCCGGCGGGCAGGTTGGTCCGCGCAAAGTCGACAAGGGCCTTGTGTACCTCGAACCCGTAAATGCCGGAAGCCAGGCCGACGCAGTCGTACCCGCTCAGGTCGGCTGTAGGCGTGGTGCGCACGTCCAGCAGCGTCACATCGCCCGCCGCGGCCATGGCCTCGGCGACTTTGCGGGTGTTGCCGTGGTGGTAAGAGTAGTAGCACAGTACCGTTTTCATACACTGCCTCCTGTTACAATGGTGCGGGGAACCGCACGGAATCGGCGCGTTTTTTTTTCATTTTACCACAGGCCTTCGCTTTGGGGAAGCGGGCCGGGGCCGCAGCCCCAGTCAATATTTTTTCCAAACCTCTTGACCCTGACGCTGCGTTATGGTTTATACTGTCTTGCAGGCGGGGGAGGGATACCGATGAAAACCGTAAGCGAGATCAGCAAACAAACGGGCGTAAGTGTGCGCACGCTTCACTACTATGACGCCATCGGCCTTTTGCCGCCCGCCAGCGTAACGGAGGCAGGCTACCGGCTGTATGACGATGCGGCACTTTGCCGTTTGCAAAGCATCCTGCTTTTTCGCGAACTGCAATTCCCGCTGAAAGAGATCAAAGCCATTCTCGACGATCCCCATTTTGATCCGCAGGAAGCCCTGGCGCAACAGATCCGGCTTCTGGAATTGCAGCGGCAGCACATCGACCGGCTTATTTCTTTCGCCCGCCAGATCCAGGAAAAAGGAGTTGAAATCATGGACTTTACCGCATTTGACACCCGCGAATTCGACCAGTACAAAGCCGAAGCAAAAGCAAAGTGGGGCGCCACCCGGGCATACCGGGAATACGAACAGAAAGCAAAAAGCGGCGCGGGCTTCAAGGCGGCTTCGGCGCAGCTGATGGCGCAGTTTGCCGCGCTCGGCCGGATGCAGCATCTTTCGCCGGCCGACCCGGCGGTGCAGGAAAAGATCGGCGCTTTGCAGAACATCATCACCCAAAACTTTTACACCTGCACCAAAGAGATCCTGCAGGGGTTGGGGCAGATGTACACCGGCGACGAACGCTTCCGCCGGCAGATCGACCGCGCAGGCGGCGCGGGCACCGCGGACTTTGTGAAGCAGGCGATCGACATTTTCTGCGGCCAGGCGTGAGGGCACCGGGCGCGCAGCAAATTGGCAGCCGGACGCCGACAGCCGCCGGTTTGCCCGACCGTTCCCCGCCCAGCACGGCGCTGGACATCTACGCCCACGCCTTTGACAAAAAGAAGCGGGAGGCTCAGAAGAAGCTGGGCCAGGTGATGGGGCTGTAACACAGCCGATGCGAAAGAAGACCAAGACAAATATAAAAAATGCACGTTCTCACATAATGTAAGAACGTGCATTTTTGGTGCGGCCGGGGGGATTCGCCAAGCCGCGCCCTAAAAAAGCCCCGCAGGGGCTTTTTTGCCCGCCGGG
>DXEI01000020.1 GCA_019115045.1 Candidatus Gemmiger excrementipullorum
GATAGGGGTTGACCGCGCACGCGCCGTAACCCAAAAGGGTGGCGAAGTGGTGCACCTCGCGCGGTTCGCCCGATTCCAAAATCAGCGACAGCGCCGTGCATTTTTTCGTCTTGACCAGGTGCTGGTGCACGGCCGACACTGCCAGCAGCGAGGGGATGGCGACGCGGCTTTCGTCGACGCCGCGGTCGGACAAAATCAGCACGTTGGCCCCGTTGCGGTAGGCTTTGTCCACCTCGACAAACAGGTGTTCGAGGGCCGTTTTCAGCGGCGTGCCCTTATAGTGCAAAATGGACACGCAGACCACATGGAAGCCGGGGCGGTCCATCGCCTTGATCTTTAAAAGGTCGAGGTCGCTCAAGATCGGGTGGTCGATCTTGAGCACGCGGCAGTTTTCGGCTTTGGGTTCCAGCAAATCGCCGTTTTTGCCCACATAGACGGCGGTGGAGGTCACGATCTTTTCGCGCAGCGCGTCGATGGGCGGGTTGGTGACCTGCGCGAACATCTGCCGAAAATAGCAAAACAGCGGCTGGTACTGCTGCGAGAGCACGGCCAGCGGCGTGTCGGCGCCCATGGCGCCAATGGGTTCGGCGCCGTTTAAGGCCATCGCGCGCACGGCGTCGCGGTATTCCTCGTAGGTATAGCCGAAGGCGCGCTGCAAACGCGCGCTCTCGGCCCGGGGCAGGGCGGGCACTTTCTGGTTGGGCACTTTTACGTCGCGCAGGTGCAAAAGGTTCTGGTCCAGCCATTAGCCGTAGGGGCGCTGCGCGGCGTAGCGTTCGCGCACGGCGTCGTCGTCCAGCAGTTCGCCGTGCGCCAGGTCTGCCAGCAGCATCTTGCCGGGGTGCAGGCGGCCTTTGCGCAGGATCTGGCGCTCGTCCAGGTCCAGCACGCCGGTCTCCGACGCTAAGATCAGCCGCCCGCCGGCGGTGACGCAGTAGCGCGCCGGGCGCAGGCCGTTGCGGTCCAGCGCCGCGCCCAGCACGTCGCCGTCGCTGAAGAGGATCGCCGCCGGGCCGTCCCAGGGTTCCATCATGGTGGCGTAATACTGGTAAAAGTCGCGCCGCTGGCGGCTCAAGGTATCGTTGTGGGCCCAGGGCTCGGGCAGCGCCACGGTCACGGCCAGCGGCAGCTCCATGCCGCTCATCAGCAAGAATTCCAACGTATTGTCCAGCATGGCCGAGTCAGACCCCGCGCTGTTCACGACCGGCAGCACGCGGGCCAAATCGTCGCCAAAGGCGTCGGTGTGCATCGTCTCCTCACGCGCCAGCATCTTGTTGACGTTGCCGCGGATGGTATTGATCTCGCCGTTATGCGCGATGAGCCGGTTGGGGTGGGCGCGCTGCCAGCTCGGCTCGGTGTTGGTGGAAAACCGCGAATGCACGATGGCCAGCGCCGACTCATATTCCGGCGCGCGCAGGTCGTCAAAGAAGGTGCGCAGCTGCCCGACCAGGAACATCCCCTTGTAGACGATGGTGCGGCTGGACAGCGAGCAGACGTAGCTGGCGGGGCTGCTCTGCTCAAACACGCGGCGCACCACGTACAGCCGCCGGTCAAAGGGCAGGCCGGGGGCCACCCCGGCGGGCTTCTGCACAAACCCCTGCCAGATGGCCGGCATGCAGGCGCGCGCCTTGCTGCCCAGCACATCGGCGGCAATGGGCACCTTGCGCCAGCCCAAAAAGGCCAGCCCCTCTTTTTGCACGATGACCTCAAACATCTGCATGGCCTGGCGGCGCTGCAGTTCCCCCTGCGGGAAAAAGAACATCCCCACGCCGTATTCCCGCTCGCCGGGCAGGGTGATGCCAAGGGCTGGGCAGACGCCGGCAAAATAGCGGTGCGGCACCTGCGTCAAAATGCCGACGCCGTCGCCGGTCTTGCCCTCGGCGTCTTTGCCGGCGCGGTGCTCCAGGTTTTCCACAATGGTCAGCGCGTCGGCCACGATCTGGTGGCTTTTGCGGCCGCGGATGTCGGCAATGGCGCCGATGCCGCAGTTGTCATGCTCCCACTCGGGGCGGTACAAGGTGGCTGCCATAAACAATTTCCCCCTCCTGCGCAAAATACAAAAAGACGCCAAAGCAGGCCCCGTTTGCACAGGGTGCTTTGACGTCTTTGTCCCTTCCACTATACGCCGGGCGGGGCGGGTTTGTAAAGCGGGGGCGCGCTTTTTTGGCGCTGTGCCCAAAAAAGGCCCCGCGGGCGGGGGCGCGGCGCGCCGCCCTGCACAAAAACGCGCCGCCGCCCGTTGACAACGCCGCAAAACGGTGTATACTGCCTGTATACGGGTAAGCAACGGCGCTTCCGGGTGGTAAAACACTTGGGGGCGCCGTCTCTTTTTTTGCAGGCGGGAAGGAGCGCACACAACATGGCAAAGCATATTTTCGTCACCGGGGGCGTCGTCTCCGGCCTGGGCAAGGGCATCAGCGCGGCCAGCCTGGGGCGGCTGCTCAAGCAGCGGGGCCTCAAGGTGGCGGCGCAAAAACTCGACCCCTACTTGAACGTCGACCCCGGCACCATGAGCCCCTACCAGCACGGCGAGGTCTTTGTGACCGAGGACGGCGTCGAGACCGACCTCGACCTCGGCCACTATGAGCGGTTCATCGACGAGGACCTGAACAAACTGTCCAACCTGACGAGCGGGCGGGTGTACTGGAACGTGCTGCACAAAGAGCGCGCGGGCGACTACCTGGGCCGCACGGTGCAGATCATCCCCCATGTCACCGACGAGATCAAGCGGTTCATCACCGGCCTGGGCGACTACACGGGCGCCGACGTCGTCATCACCGAGGTGGGCGGCACCATCGGCGATATCGAGAGCCAGCCCTTTTTGGAAGCGCTGCGCCAGATCGCGCAGGAACAGCGCGGCGGCTGTGTGTTTGTACACGTCGTGCTGGTGCCGTGGCTGCAATGCTCGGGCGAGCACAAGACCAAACCCGCCCAGCACAGCGTGCGCGAGCTGCAAAGCATGGGCATCATGCCCGACGTCATCATTGCCCGCTGCGACGAACCGCTGGAGGACGGCGTGCTGCAAAAGCTGGCCGCCTTTTGCAACGTCGCGCCGGGCTGCGTCATCGAAAACCGCACGCTGGGCAGTTTGTATGAAGTGCCGCTGATGCTGCACCAGGCGCACCTGGACGACATCGTCTGCCAAAAGCTGGGCTTTGCCGCCGCGCAGCCCGACCTTGCCGCCTGGCAGGACCTCTGCGCGCGCATCCACGCGCTGCACGGCCAAGTCAAGATCGCCATCGTCGGCAAATATGTCGAGCTGCACGACGCCTACCTCTCGGTCGTCGAGGCGCTGCGCCACGCGGGCTTTGCCTGCGGCGCGCAGGTGGAACTGGACTGGGTGGACGCCGAGACGCTGACCCCCGAAACGCTGGACGCCCGCCTGGGCGGGGCCGCCGGCATTTTGGTGCCGGGCGGGTTTGGCGCGCGCGGCATCGAGGGCATGGTGTTGGCGGCCGACTGGGCGCGGCGGCACAAGCGCCCCTACCTGGGCATCTGTTTGGGGATGCAGGTGGCGGTCATCGCCGCGGCGCGCAGCCTGGCCGGGCTGGCGCAAGCCAACTCGCGCGAGTTTGCCCCCGACGGGCCCCAGTGCGTTGTGGACCTGATGCCCGACCAGCAGGGCAGCCTGCCCAAGGGCGGCACGATGCGCCTGGGCGCATGGCCCTGCGCCGTGCAGCCCGGCACGCTGCTGGCGCGCGTCTACGGCTGCGCCGATATTCGCGAGCGGCACCGCCACCGCTATGAGGTCAGCAACGCCTTCCGCGCGAAGCTGGCGGCAGCCGGGGTGGTGTTCAGCGGGCTTTCGCCCGACGGCCGCCTGGTCGAGGCGATGGAGCTGCCCGGCCAGCCGTTTTACCTCGGCGTGCAGTACCACCCCGAGTTCAAAAGCCGCCCCGACCGCCCGCACCCGGTGTTTGCGGCGTTTGTGGCCGCGGCCGGGCAGCGCGCACAAACCCCTTGACGATACGCGCCGCAGCGCGTATAATGCTGGCAACAGCAAAGGCGCTGCGTTTACCAAAAAGGGGCGCAGTGCCTTTTTACCTTTTTGTCTTTGCAGGAGGGTCTTTGTTATGAAACAGACGCTGGACCAGCTGTTGCAATTTGTAGAGGAAAACGACATCAAATTCATCCGCCTGGCGTTTTGCGATATGTTCGGCGTGCAAAAAAACATCGCCATCATGGCCAGCCAGCTGCGCCACGCGGTGGAGCACGGCGTCTCCTTCGACGCGTCGGCGGTGCCGGGGTTCGGCAACGTGTCGGAGTCCGACCTGTTTTTGGCGCCGGACCTCGCCACCTTCTCGCTGCTGCCCTGGCGCCCCAGCGAGGGCTGCGTGGGGCGGCTGTTCTGCAACGTGCGCTACCCCGACGGCCGCCCGTTTGAGGGGGATGGCCGCGCGCTGCTGCAGCGCACCGAGCAGGCGGCCGCCGCGGCGGGGTACCGTTTCCTCGTCGGGCCGGAGTGTGAGTTTTACCTCTTTGAGACCGACGACCACGGCCTGCCCACCCGCACGCCGTTTGACCGCGGCGGCTATTTTGACTTAGCCCCCGTCGACCGCGGCGAGGACGTGCGCCGCCAGATCTGCCTGACGCTGGAGGAGATGGGCGTCCAGCCCGAGCGCAGCCACCACGAGCAGGGCCCCGGCCAGAACGAGGTCGATTTCCGCTGCGCCTCGCCCCTGCAGGCCGCCGACGACCTGATGACGGTACACACCGTCGTCAAGGCCATCGCCGGGCAAAACGGGCTGTACGCCTCCTTTTTGCCCAAACCCCTGCCGGAGGCAAGCGGCAGCGGCCTGCACCTGAACTTTTCGCTTTTGCACGGCGGGCGCAACGTGTTTGAAAATTTCCAAACCGCGCCCGACCCGCTGGCCGCCGCCTTTTTGGCGGGCATCCTGCGCCGCGTGCCGGAGCTGACGGTGTTCACCAACCCCCTGCCCGGCTCCTACCAGCGCCTGGGCTGCTGCGAGGCCCCCGGCGTCGTGAGCTGGTCGTGCCAAAACCGTTCCAGCCTGGTGCGCGTGCCGGCGGCCGCCGGGGCCGACTGCCGCATGGAGCTGCGCAGCCCCGACGCCGCCTGCAACCCCTACTACACGGTGGCGCTGCTGCTGGAAGCAGGGCTGGAGGGCGTGCGCGAAGCGCTGCCCCTGCCGCCCGCCGCCAGCGGCGACCTGCTGGCCGCCGGGGCCAGACCCGGCGCCGACGCGCTGCCCGCCACGCTGGCCGAGGCCGTGCAGCGGGCGGAAGGCAGCGACTTTTTGCGCCGCATCCTGCCCGCGCGGCTGCTGGACGCCTACCTGGCCCAAAAGCGGCGCGACGCCGCGGCCTGGGGCGGCGCGCCCGACCCGTATGAGTACGAGATGCAGCGCTATTTTGACCGTGTGTGACTGAATTTGGCCCGAAAGGCAGGTGAGCGGGATGGCCGGGGTGTTGATCGTATCGACGCCTGGCGCACAGGACGCGCTGAAAAGCGTGTTTGCGGCCGGGGCACCGGCTTTGTGCTGCGCCAGCGCCGGTGAAGCCCGCCGCGCGCTGTTGGGCGGGGACTATGCGCTGCTCATCGTCAACGCGCCGCTGCCCGATGAGTTCGGGCGCGAACTGGCCATCCAGGCCGTGGACAAAGGGCTGGACGCCATCCTGCTGTGCGCCGCGCCCCAGGCCGAAAAAGTCGCCGCCGGGCTGGAAAAATACGGCGTGCTGGTGCTGCCGCGGCCGCTTTCGCGCCAGCAGGCGGCGTTCGCGCTGCGGCTGCTGCGCGCCGGGCGGCAGCGCATGCGCCGCATTTTGGAGGAAAACCAGCGCCTGACCAAGCGCCTGGACGACGCGCGCGTGACCGGCCAGGCCAAATGCCTGCTGGCATTGCACGAACAGATGACCGAGGCCGAGGCCCACCGCCATATTGAAAAACTGGCGATGGACGCCCGCGTCACCCGGCGGCAGATCGCCCAGAGCATCATCCGCCGGTACGAGGGCGACGCCGAATAGAGATACCGCAAAAACAAAAACGCAGGGCAAGGACGCCCGCAGACCCGCCGGGGAGTTTCCCCCGCCGGGGGCGCGTCCCTTGCCCTGTTTGTTTTGCCAAAAAAGGAGTTTGCCATGCAAAAGCTGCCGCGTTACCAACCGATCGACTATACCCAATACGACCCCGCCCTGCCGCCCGAACAGCGCAAAACCTACTACGGCCTGCCGCAGACCGTGACCTTTTGCAAAGACTGCGTCATGACCAACCAGAAGCCCAACTCCTGCTATGAGTTTGAGCACACGGCGCGCTCGCAAAAGAAAACGATGGTCATCCAGCCCGACGGCGTCTGCGACGCCTGCCATGCCTGCCGGCAAAAGGCCGACGGCCACATCGACTGGGCGCAGCGCGAGGAAGAACTGCGCGAACTGTGCGCGCGCTACCGCAAGACCGACGGCAGCTACGACTGCCTGGTGCCCGGCTCCGGCGGCAAGGACAGCTTTTACGCCGCCCACCTGCTCAAGTACAAATACGGGATGCACCCGCTGACGGTGACCTGGGCGCCGCACATCTACACCCCCTGGGGCTGGCAGAACTTCCAGGCGTGGATCCACGCCGGGTTTGATAACTACCTGTGCACCCCCAACGGCCTGACCCACCGCCTGCTGACCCGCCTGGCGACCGAGAACCTCTTCCACCCGTTCCAGCCGTTTATTCTGGGGCAGAAACAGCTCGCCCCCAAGATCGCCGCCAAGTTCGGCATCCCGCTGGTGTTCTATGGCGAGAACGAGGCCGAGTTCGGCAACCCCATCGCCGACAACGAGAGCGCGCTGCGCGACGAGCATTTCTTCGCCGTGCATGACTACGACCACATCTACCTCGGCGGCGTCAGCCTGCGCCAACTGGAGGAGGATTTCGGCGTCGACAAGGCCGACCTCGCGCTCTACCTGCCCGGCGAGACCAGCGACATCGAGAAAAACCACATCCAGGTGCGCTATTTAGGCTACTACGAGCGCTGGCACCCCCAGGGGGCGTACTACTACGCGGTCGAGCACGGCGGCTTTGTGCCCAGCCCCGAGCGCACGGCGGGCACCTACTCGAAATACAATTCCATCGACGATAAAGTCGACGACTTTTTCTACTACACCACCTACATCAAGTACGGCATCGGCCGCTGCACCTACGACGCCGCGCAGGAGATCCGCAACGGCGAGATCACCCGCGAGGAAGCCGTCGCCCTGTGCAAAAAGTACGACGGCGAGTTCCCCGCCCGCTTTGCCGACGAATTTTTCCGCTACATCTCCATCGACAAAGCGCACTTTGGCAAAGCGGCCGGCTGTTTTGAGCAGCCGGAAATGGACCTTGCCTACTTTATGCACCTGGCCGACCGCTTCCGCTCGCCGCATCTGTGGCAGTACCAGGACGGTGTGTGGAGCCTGCGCCACACCCCTTACGCGGGCGAAAGCCTCTGCCGCTGGGGCGCGCCGCCGGCGGAACTGGCGAAAGGCGGCGCGGTATGAGCCATATGAGCAAAAAAATACGCCTCATCGCCCGGCTGGACGTCAAGGACGAACACCTCGTCAAGGGCATCCAGTACGAGGGGCTGCGCAAACTGGGCGACCCGCACGACTTTGCGCTGCGCTACTACCGGCAGGGCATCGACGAGCTGCTGTACCTTGACACGGTGGCGAGCCTCTACGGCCGCAACAACCTGGGCGAAATTCTGCGCCGCGCCACGGCCGATGTGTTCATCCCCCTCACGGCGGGCGGCGGGCTGCGCAGCGTCGAGGACGTGGGCGCCGTGCTGGCCGCCGGGGCCGACAAAGCCGCCGTCAACACCGCCGCGCTGCAGCGCCCCGCGCTCATCACCGAGATCGCGCGCGCCTACGGCAGCCAGTGCGCAGTCGTCAGCATCCAGGCCAAGCGCCGCGACCCCGCCCGCCCCGAAGCCGGGTGGGAGGCCTACTACGACAACGGGCGCGAGCATTCCGGCCGCGACGTGCTGGACTGGGCGCGGCAGGCGCAGGCCCTGGGCGCGGGGGAACTGCTGCTGACGAGCGTCGACTGCGAAGGTTTTTTGCGCGGCATGGACCAGGCGCTCATCGCCGCCGTGGCCGCCGAAGCGCAGGTGCCGGTCATCGCTGCGGGCGGGGCGTCCTGCGCCGCCGACCTTGCGCAGGCCGCGCAAAGCGGCGCCGACGCCGTGGCCGTGGGCAGCTTGCTGCACTACAACAAAACCGATGTGCCAGTGCTCAAAAACGCGCTGCGCGCCGCCGGTGTGGAGGTGAGACGATGCGACCCCTTGTAACGATCGTCGACTATGGCCGCAGCAACCTGCTCAGCGTGCAGCGCGCGCTGGAAGCCTGCGGGGCCGGCGTACAGTTTGCCGGCACCCCGGCCGCCGTGCGCGATGCCGGGGCGCTGGTGCTGCCCGGCGTCGGCGCGTTTGCCGACGGCATGGCGCAGCTGCGCGCGCTGGGCCTTGTGGAGCCGCTCTGCCAGGCCGCGCAGGCCGGCACGCCGCTGCTGGGCATCTGCCTGGGTATGCAGATGCTGCTGCGGCAAAGCCCCGAGGGCGGGCTGACCGCGGGCCTGGGGCTCATCGAGGGCGAGGTCGCGCCGCTGCCCGCGCACGCTGCGGACGGCCGCGCGCTCAAAGTGCCCAACGTCGGCTGGCGCGCGCTGCGCCTGACCGAGGCCGCGCAAAACGGCCCGCTGCGGGCGCTGGCCGGGGCAACCGCGCCGGAGGTGTACTTTGTGCACAGCTACCACGCCCTGCCCGCCCGCGCGCAGGACTGCGCCGCTGTTATTGAGTTTGGCGGGCAGGAAATCTGCGCCGCCGTGCAGCGCGGCAACGTGACCGGTTTGCAGTTCCACCCCGAAAAAAGCGGCCCCGCGGGCCTGGCCATCTTGCGGGCGTTTGTGCGCCAGCTGGGGTGAAACGGTCGGGGTATTGGCCGTACACGGTTTATAATGACGTTTGCCTTGCTTTGTAGGGCGGGGTCTTGATCTGTGCGCTAAGAGCCGCCTTCGGCGGTTGCGCATCTCCGCGCTAAGAGCCGGGCCTTGCGGCCCGGTTGCGCTCCGAAACGGCGCTGCGGCGCCAGTCCGAAACGCGCCTGCGGGCGCAGACCCCGCCGAACATAATAAAATTTTTTGAAAAAATCATCGGTTCGGCGGGCGAAATCGCCCGCCCTGCAAACCGGGGAAAACGGCCATATTTCCCATAAACCTTGCGCGGGGCACACCCCTGCCGGGAGGCATATATGCCTCCCCTACAAACCGCCATGAACGTTCTGTTTCCCCGCAAACCACGTGCCCACCCGCCGCACATTGAATTTTTTAAACATCATTTGCAAACCTCCCAATGGCGACGCCCCCGCCTGCTGCTTTGCGCAGCGGGCGGGGGCGTCCCGGTGTTCAGGAGAGATGATGGCAAAAAGGGGAATTACTCGGCGTCCTGCAGCGCGTCGCGGCCCTGCTCGCCGGTGCGGATCTTGACGACGTTCTCGACGTCGTAGACAAAGATCTTGCCGTCGCCGATGCTGCCGGTGTACAGCGCTTTGCGCACGGCCTCCAGCACGGTGTCCAGCGGCAGGCCGGCGACGACGACCTCCACCTTGAGTTTGGGCAGCAGCCGCGCCTCGATGGGCAGGCCGCGGAACGTCGCCTCGTGGCCTTTCTGCACGCCGTAGCCAAAGACGTTGGTCACCGTCATGCCGGTGACGCCCAGGGCTTCCAGCGCGGCTTGCAGCTGGGCAAAGCGCGCCTGGTTGGTCACGATGCTGAGCTTGGTCAGCGCGCCGTCTGCCGGGCGGTGCTCGACCGGCACCGCCTGCTGCAGGGGTACGGCCGCGGCGGCCGCCGGGGCGGGCAGGGGTTCGGGCGCGGTGGCCAGGTCCTCCGCCGGCAGGGCGGGGGCAAAGTCGGGGTAGGCCAGGTTGCCGTGCTCGCCGATGTCCAGGCCGGCGAGTTCTTCCTCACGGCTGACGCGGATGCCGACGGTATGCTTGAGCGCCAGCCAGACCAGGGCGCTCGACACAAAGACGAACGCGCCCACGGCCAGCACGCCGACGGCCTGCACGCCCAGCAGCCCAAAGCCGCCGCCAAAGAACAGGCCGCTGCGGGTGGCCAGCGTAGTGACGCCCTGCTGCGCGAACAGCCCGACGCACAGCGTGCCGAACACGCCGCAGCACAGATGCACAGCGGTCGCGCCGACGGGGTCGTCGACGTGCAGGCGGTCAAAGAAGCCGACCGCAAACACGACCAGCACGCCGGCGATGGCGCCGATGACCAGCGAACTTTCGATGCTGACATAGGCGCAGGAACCGGTGATGCCCACCAGCCCCGCCAGGCAGCCGTTGACCGTCATGCCCAGGTCCGGCTTGCCGACGACCAGCCACGAGGTAACGGTGGAGGTGAGCACGGCGGCGATGGCTGCGGTGTTGGTGGTGACCAGGATGTGCATGACGTCCGCCGGGTGCTGGAAGCTCATGGTAGAGCCGGGGTTGAACCCGAACCAGCCCAGCCACAGCACAAACAGGCCGATGACCGCCAGCGACATATTGTGCCCCGGGATGGCCTGGGGCTTGCCGTCCTTGCCATATTTGCCGATGCGCGGGCCCAGGATCAGCGCGCCGGCCAAAGCCGCCCACCCGCCGACCGAGTGCACGGCGGCGTCCCCGGCAAAATCCAGGAAACCGAGGTCAGCCAGCCAGCCGCCGCCCCAGATCCAGTGCCCGACGATGGGGTAGATGACCAGCGTGAGCACGAACGAGAACAGGATAAACGAAAGGTACTTGATGCGCTCGGCCACTGCGCCGGAGACGATGGTGGCCGCCGTGCCGCAAAAGACGAGCTGGAAAAAGAACTTGCCCCAGAACGGCACGGTGGAGGTCAGTGTGTCGTCATAAAAGCTGAGGTCTGCGCCGCCTAAAACGAACAGGTGCTCGGTGCCGACGAACGGGTTGTCGCCGCCGAACATCAGCCCCCAGCCCAGCAGCATAAAGCCCAGCGAGGACACGGCAAAGACGATAAAGTTTTTGGACAGGATGTTGACGCAGTTTTTGGCACGGGCAAAGCCCGCCTCCACCGAGGCGAAGCCCAGGTTCATAAAGAACACCAGGATCGCCGCCAGCAGCACCCATAGGGTGTCAATGATGGAAATGACGTCGGTCATATACAAAATTCCTCCCTCTACGATTCTTTTTTCTGCCGCCGGGCAGGGCTTGCGGGGTCTGCCCAGGGACAGAAAAAGGGGCGGGCCCTGCCTGCAAGGCAGGACTCGCCCCTTTGCGAGTGGTTCGGGATGCGCACCCAAAGGCAAAACGAAAACGCCGGAGAGAAAACTCCCCGGCGCCTTTGCCATGGGCCCAGTATACGCCCGGGTTCCCCCGCCCGTCAAGGGCGGCACGGCATTTTTGGCGCAGGCGGCCATTTTGCACAAGGCGCGTCGGCCGCCCATTGTGCAATATGCGCAAATATGGGCCGTTTTGGCGCGCCGGATGCACGGGCGCAGGCCGCAACCGTCCGCCTTATGGCAACGTTTTGGGCCCGTGACCGCGTTTGGTCTATGCGTAGGGGCGGCATACATGCCGCCCGCGAAACGTTGCGTTTATCACCCGTTGCCGGGTTGTATGGTGTGTGTCTCGCATGGTAGGGCGGGCGTTCACGCCCGCCGCACATTATAAAATTTTAAAAAATTATCGGTGCGGCGGGCGAAATCGCCCGCCCTACAAATGGGTGTAAACGGCCATATTTCCCATAAACCTTGCACGGGGCACACCCCTGCCGGGAGGCATGTATGCCTCCCCTACAAACACCCGGTACCGCGTACACGGGC
>DXEI01000021.1 GCA_019115045.1 Candidatus Gemmiger excrementipullorum
ACCTCCGTCTTTTCGCGCCCGTCGTCCAGGCGGATCAAAATGCTGCCGTAGGGGCACCACAGCAGCTGGCGCAGCGCTTTGTGCGCATGGCCGCCGCGCTGCACGCCCTGCGGCGCGCCGTAGATGTAGTAGATGCGCTTGACCTCAAACGGCACGTCGCGCCCGGCTTCAAAGACCGAAAGCGTACCCATGCCCTCGGCCGTGACGCTTTTCATGTGGATGGTTTGGATGATCATGGTCGTTGCCTCTCTTTTGCGGGTAGCGGGCCGCCTACACCTGTAGGGCGTCCCCCGCTGCCTCGTAAATGGCGCGCAGGGCGGCCGCGTCGCCGTTGACGGGCGGCTGCCAGGCGCGCTGCGCTTTTTTGAACGGGTGGTTCTGCGGTACGATGCACCGGCCGATCAGCCCGCGCACCAGGCGGCTTTTGTGCCGGTTGTTGAAAAAATACGCGTACGCTTTGCGCACGGCGGCGTCCTGCGGGTAGAGCGTGTGCAGCAGCTGCACCATGGCGCGCCACTCGGCCGCCATGCGCTGGCGCGCTGCCGCGTCGGTGGAGACGCCGCCGCCGTACTCGTACCAGCTGGTCAGGCGGTCGTACCGGCGGATGGGCACGCCCTGCACAGCGAACAGCCGCACGGCGAAATCCTCGGCCAGGCGCACATGCCCGGCCATCGCTTGCAGCGCCTGGATCAGCAGCGCGCGCTCATATACCATGCCGCAGCCGCTGATACCGTCGTCAAACAGCAGCAGGTTGCGCTTGATGCGCGCGGCGTCGTAGCGCGCGGGGTCGTAGGGGGTGCGGTCAAACGGCGTTTCGCCGGGGGCGGGCGTCGGCGCCGGCTGCGGCGTGTAGTACGCCTGGCGGGCGAAAGCCACGCGCGGCGCGTCGGCCCGCAGCCGCCCCAGCCACCAGGACAGCGTGCCCGCGTCGTAGAGGTAGTCCCCCGGCGAGAGCGTCAGCACCCAGCGGGTGGCGGCCTGCTGCGCACCGTTGAGGACGTTGCGTACCGTGCCGCCGTTTTGCGCTAAGCGCGCCGTGCCCACGGCCGTGATGCCCTGCGCGGCCAGGTAGGCCGTACTCTGGGCAAAATGATCCTGCGGGGAAGCGTCGTCGGCCAGCAGCACCGCAAAGTCGCGGGTGTCCTGCAGGGCCAGCGAGGCCAGCGTGCGCCGCAGCGCCGCCGCATCGGGCCGGTACTGCGCGACGAGCACCGTCAGCAGCGTTTCCATCGTCGGCCCCTCCCCTTTTGTTTACTCCATACGGCCCATTTTGCCGCGCCAGAAATCCAATGCGCCTCGGTAAGCCCCGTAGCTGCGCCCTTTTTTGCGGCCCAGCAGCCGGGTCAGCGCGTAGCGCGCCGCGCCCGCCGCCAGCGGGCCGGCGGTTTTGGCGCGCGCATAGGCTTTGCTTTTGCCCTTGCAGGTCAGGTACAGCGTGTTGCGCGTGATGTAATAGACCGAGAGCATGCCCCCCGCGCTGCCGCCGGCTTTGTGCCAGATCTTGGCCTGCGGCAAAAACCACAGCGGCACGCCGGCGTCGGCCAGGCGCAGGCAGTAGTCGACGTCCTCACAGTACATGAACAGCGTTTCGTCCAGAAAACCAACGCGCTCAATGACGGCGCGCGGCAGCAGCACGCAGCAGAAGGTGATGAAACTGACCTGCTTTGGCTGCGAGAATGCCGGCCCGTCCTTTTGGTGGCCGCCCAGGTGCTTGACCTTGCCGGTGGCGCGGTCCAATGCGCCGCCGGCGAACCAGATCTCGTCCGGCGGGTCCAGAAACAGCATTTTGGGGCAGCTGACCGCCCCCGCCGGGGTGTTGGCCAGCAGGTTTTGCAGAAAATCCGGCGCGGCGACGGTGTCGTTGTTGAGCAGCAGCACCCAGTCGCAGCCGTCGGCCAGCGCGCGGCGGATGCCGACGTTGTTGGCCGCGGCAAAGCCCAGATTTTGGCTCTGCGGCAAAAACACGGTGTTTTGCGGCAGATGCGCCCGCAGCTGCCCGACGGAGTCGTTTGTGGAAGCGTCGTCGAGCAGAATGATCTCAAAATCCGTAAAGGTCTGTTTTTGCAGGCTTTGCAGGCACTGCACGGTGTCCTGCCAGCCGTTGTAGTTGGAGATGACGATCCCGACTGTTGGCATGCTTACTCCTTACACGAATTGACCGCGTCGATGACGGCCTGCACCTGGGCGTCGGTCATGCCGTAGTACATCGGCAGGCTGAGCTCGGTGGCCGAGATCTCCTCGGCCAGGGGCAGCGCGCCGGGGCCCAGGCCCAGTTCGCGGTAGGCCCCCTGCCGGTGGATGGGCGTGGGGTAGTGTTTGTTGGTGCCGATGCCGCAGGCGTTGAGGTGCGCTTCCAGCGCGTCGCGCCGGGCGCAGCGCACGGCAAAAATATGGTAGACGTGCTCGCACCCCGGCGCCGCCGTGGGCAGCACGACGGCCGGGTTGCGGATGCCGGCACAGTAGCGCCCGGCAATGCGGCGGCGCTCGGCGTTCATGCGGTCCAGATGCGGCAGCTTGGCGGCCAGGAAGGCGGCCTGCAGCTCGTCCAGGCGGGAGTTCTGGCCCTTGTAGATATGGTGGTATTTATAGTCGCTGCCGTAGTTGCCCAGCGCGCGCACCTTTTGGGCCAGGTCGGGGTCGTTGGTGGTCACGCAGCCGGCGTCGCCCAGCGCGCCGAGGTTTTTGCCCGGGTAGAAGCTGAACGCCGCGGCGTCGCCCAGGCTGCCCGCGCGGCGGCCCTGGAAGGTCGCGCCATGGGCCTGGGCCGCGTCCTCGATGACTTTGAGGCCGTGCGCTTTGGCGATGGCGTTGATGGCGTCCATCTGCGCGCACTGGCCGTACAGGTGCACGGCGATGATGGCTTTGGTGCGCGGGGTGACGGCGGCCTCGATGCGGGCAGGGTCGATGTTGTAGGTGGCCAGCAGCGGCTCGACAAACACCGGCGCGGCCCCGGCGTAGCTGACAGCCAGCACAGTGGCGATGAAGGTGTTGGACGGCACGATGACCTCGTCCCCCGGGCCGATGCCCATCGCTTTGAGGATAAGCACCAGCGCGTCGAGGCCGTTGCCGCAGCCGACGCAGTGCGCCGCGCCGCAGTAGCGGGCGAAGGCGGCCTCAAAGGCTTCGTCCTCGCGCCCTTCGATGTACCAGCTGTTTTGCAGCACGCGGTCGAACGCCGCGCGCAGGTCGCCGTCGAGCTCCTTTTCCATCGGGCGGAAAGAGACGAACGGCACCGAAAGTTTTGTCGGTTGGGACACAGTCAAACGCCTCGTTTTCTGGTAAGAGTCTGCGCCGCAGCGCAACGGGCACACCTGCCCAAGATATACCGTCTTATTATACACCGATTCGCCCGCTTTCGCAACCGCAAAAAAGCAGGGCGTCCCCGGCGTGGAGACGCTGTCAGACTGCCGAAAATCTAAAATTTGTCACCGCCGGCGGACATGTGCCGACGGCGGTGACACCTACAGGGAAATTTTGCGGCAAATTGTGTGCGAGGCCCTCGCGGCCGAGTGCGCGGTTTGCCGTAAAATTTTGTCGAAGGGGACTCCAAAGGGGGAAATAGCCGCGTTAGGCAATTGCCGTGCGCGGCTGTTGCCCCCTTTGCAGCG
>DXEI01000022.1 GCA_019115045.1 Candidatus Gemmiger excrementipullorum
GCAGGCGGCGGTCCAGCTGGACGGTCAGCGCCGCGGCCAGCGCGATCTTGACGGCGTCGCCGGGCAGGTAGGGCAGCACGCACAGCCCCAGCGCCGTCCACAGCGGGGTGTGCGTCAGCAGCAAAAACCACACGGTGCCCAGGGCATAGCAGGCAGCGCAGCCGGCAGCCATGGCGGCGCACAGCCATCCAAAACGGCGGCGGGGCCGCCGGGTCAACAGGCCGACGAGCAGCGCAGCGGGCAGGTAGCCCACAGCATAGCCGCCGGTGCGCCCCAACAGGGCGGCCAGCCCGCCCTGGAACCCCGCCAGCACCGGCACGCCGGCGGCCGCCAGCGCCAGGTAGGCGGCCACCGCCGCCGCGCCCCACACCGGGCCCAGCAGGCTGCCGGCCAGGCAGACGGCAAACAGCGCCAGATTGACAGGCACGCCCCACGGCATGGGCAGCGCGATCTGGCTGCAGACGGCGGCCAGGGCAGCAAACAGTGCGCACTGCACCAGGCGGCGCACGCGGGCAGACGAGGCAGAAAACATGGCGGCAGACTCCTTTGCGGCACAAGGCCGGAAACTGCCCCCAGTATACCACAGCGGGCGCGGCCGGTCAACGCGGCACGCCGGGCGGCATTACAAAAAGAGAAAGGACCTGCCATACGGCAGGCCCTTTACAAAAAAGCAGGGTATGATCAGCGCTGGATGCGGCCGGAACCGTCGCCGCCGGCCAGCTTCTCGACCTCGGAAACGGTGACCATGTTGAAGTCGCCCTCGATGGAATGCTTCAGCGCAGAAGCCGCCACGGCAAACTCCACAGCGTCCTGGGTGGACTTGCCGCTCAGCAGCGCGTAGATCAGGCCGCCGCCGAAGCTGTCGCCGCCGCCGACGCGGTCGACGATGCGCAGCTCATACTTTTTGCTGAACGCGTACTCGCCGCTGGCCACGTCGTAGAGCATGGCGCTCCAGCCGTTGTCGGAAGCGGAATGGCTCTCGCGCAGCGTGATGGCGACCTTCTCAAAGTGGAACTTGTCGGCCAGCTGCTTGGCCACGCTCTTGTAGCCCTCGCGGTTGATCTCGCCGGCGTAGATGTCGGTGGCTTCGGCCTCGATGCCGAACACGTCCTTGGCGTCCTCCTCGTTGGAGATGCAGACGTCGACATACTCGCACAGTTTGCTCATCGCCTCGCGGGCCTGGTCACGGGTCCACAGCTTGCCGCGGTAGTTCAAATCGCAGCTGATCTTGGCGCCGTGGGCTTTGGCGGCCTTGCAGGCAGCCAGGCAGATCTCGACGACGTTGGGGCCCAGCGCCGGGGTGATGCCGGTGAAGTGGAACCAGTCCACGCCCTCAAAGATGGCGTCAAAGTCAAAGTCGGCCACCGTCGCGTCGGCCATGGCGGAATGCGCACGGTCATAGATGCAGACGGAACCGCGCTGGGAAGCGCCCTTCTCGTTGAAGTAGATGCCCACACGGTCGCCGCCGCGGGTGATCTTGCTGGTGTCGACGCCATAGCGGCGCAGCGCGTTGACGCCGGCCTGGCCGATGGCATGGGCGGGCAGCTTGGTCACAAACGCGACGTCGGCGCCGTAGTTGGCCAGCGAGACCGCCACGTTGGCCTCGCCGCCGCCGTAGGTGTACTGCAGCGTGTCGGTCTGCACAAAGCGCAGGTGATCGTACGGCTGCAGGCGGATCATGATTTCACCAAGAGTAACGACTTTCATGGGGAACTCCTTTTATCTTGTTATTTTTTTAAAAAAGCAAAGCAGGGGGGCGCGCTCAGCGCTGCACCAGGTGGATGGCAAAGCCGGCGACTTCGTCCGCCAGGTAGATGGCGATGGTCTTGCCGTCCTTGACGTTCTTGCTGTCCATGTCGAACTTGACGCCGCGGCGGCCCAGGTGGTAGATGGCGCGGTCGACGTTGTTGGTGCCGATGGCAATGTGGCCGTGGGTGCCGCGGCCCGGCTTCTTCATGATCTCGAATTCCTTCTTGCCCACAAAGATGCTGGAGTTGCCCGGCTTGACAGCCATGTTCAGCAGCATACCCAGCGTTTCGGCCGTCTTGGCGGCCTCGGCTTCATCCGCGCTGTTGATGCCGATGTGCGCGAGCTCCAGGCCCAGCATCGTGTCCACGGCTTCGCGGCACATGGCGGTGATCTCATCCCACGCGCCGGCCTTGATCTTGTCGGACTTGCACATCCAGGTGCCGCCCACGGCGAAGATCTGGTCATAGGCCAGGTAGTCGTTGACGTTCTTGGCGTTGACGCCGCCGGTGCACATCCACTTCGCGGTCTTCAGCGCGCCGCCAATGTTCTTGAGCATCGCCACTCCGCCGTTGGCCTCGGCCGGGAAGAACTTGATGCCCTCGCAGCCCAGGTTCATCGCCTGCTGCATCTCACCGGCCGAGCAGGTGCCGGGCATCATGATGCTGCCCTTTTCGATCACATGCTTGGTCACGTTGGGGTCAAAGCCCGGGCTGACGACGAAGGAAGCGCCCGCCGCAATGGCGCGGTCCGCCTGGTCGATGGTCAGCACGGTGCCGGCGCCCAACAGCATCTCGGGCATTTTTTCGTGGATCAGCTTGATGCAGTCCTCCGCGCAGGCGGTGCGGAAGGTGACTTCCGCCGCGGGCAGGCCGCCGTCCGCCAGCGCTTTGCACAGCGGCAGGGCTTCATCCACGCTGTTGAAAGCGATGACCGGGATGATGCCGATTTCGTAGACACGCTCCATGATAGGGTTCATAGCACATTCTCCTTTTACAACAGATTTCCTTTGTCATTGTGAACGTTGAGAAAGGACCGGACCAAATCTGCGGCGCGCGCCCCACAGTCGTTCCGCGCTGTGGAACAGCGT
>DXEI01000023.1 GCA_019115045.1 Candidatus Gemmiger excrementipullorum
CTAATTCCGTGCTAATTCGATTTTGAAATACCCCTCAGAAAGCCTTTAGTTATAAGGGCTTTCTTGCTAATGGCTTGCTAATACGATATTTGAGAAGCCATGGTAAAAGGGGTGATTTTAGACAGAATCAAGTAATTTGATTAGTTCCCGGCTTATACGATTTGCAACGAGATAATACAGGAAGTTACAAGATGAACAACGTGCGAAATGGTTCGCCATTCTCCTAAGGGTTAATTGTGAGTTCGATTCTCGCCGGGGGTGCCAAAACACCGCTGCAAGCCGGTTTTCGCCGGTTTGCAGCGTTTATTTTTCTTCTCCCGGCTTTTTGGCTCCAGTAAAGCCGGGAGAATTTTATGCGCTGCAAATGGTTATCCTGCTAAGAAGAAACGAACGATTTCCACGTTTCTGCCAAGAAAAATCCCGTCCGTGCGAATTGGAATTTTCGGACCTGCCGGATGCTGCGAGCAATTTTTAACGGCATACAAAGAAACAGGAGCGTCACCATCGACCCAAACCGAAGGCGTCGCTCCTGCTCTGCTATGGAAAAGTGTTCAAAATGGCCCCTTCGTGCCCCTCAAATCGAAGAGGCAATCCCACAGGGGAAATCATAAGGCTGACGCTCGGAAAAGCCGCCACAGGCAATTTATCGGCCTATTTTTAACCCCTGTCGCTGCACTTTTCGAGCGTGCGGACTGGTAATGAGGACAGACGGTGAGAACCGCCCGGAAGCCCTGCTTGCAGGGATGGACGCAGCCCCTGCAGACCTTGTTGTGCTTGCGGTGGCCGTATTCCTCCGGAAAGAAGGAGTATTCCAGCCGCCGCTTTTTGCCAACCGGCAGGGGGAATTTCTTTGCCCGTAAGCGTGGGCGCTGTGCTTTTTTACAAAAGGCCTTCGGGCGGGCGGTCGTCCTCGGTGCTGGGCTGGGTCAGCAGATCCATTACCTGGGCGTAGATCTCGCTGCCGTGGGCGGTGAAATTGTTCTTGATCGTTTCGGCCGTCAGGCTGTCCGGCATCGCCAGCTGCAGGCGGAAGACATCGCTGCCCATATCGCCAATGGCGCACCAGACTTCATACGCGCCGTCGTTTTCTTCAATGCGCGCGCGGTTCATGGCGGCTTTGTGCCGCCAGCGCTGGATCTGCATCACGGCGCGGATCGCGCTCTCGCGCACGGTGCGCGGCAGGTCGTAGGCCAGCGTATCGGCCACCGTGGCGCCTTTGGGGGTGATGTTATACTGCGCATCCTCCCCAAGCGTCACAAGCTGCTGCTTTTCCACGTCGGCCAGGGAATCGGAAAACTCAAAATAATTGACAAGCTGCTCTTGCAGCAAAGCGCCCTGCAATGTGTCGCGGCTCACCGGGCCGGCCGTTTTGACAAGATAGCACAGCAAAATGCGGATCTGTGTATTGTCTGTAAGGCCGCCGGGCTTTACACCCGCCGTAAAAGCTTCCGCCATCGTATCACATCCTTGCCCAGCATCGTTTTCTTTTATTATACACAGTGTTTCGGTTTGTCGCAAGAGGGGGCGGCCCTTCCTGGCGGCGGGCGCTTAAAAAATCGTCTCGATTTGTTTGCGGCTTTGCGGGGTAGAGTAGATCCACTTTTTGATGCGCCCGCGGGTAACAAAGTAGTGCGGCTCAAACCTTAGCGGTTGGGAAAGGTTTTTGTTGACGACCACGAGCTTGATCTTCATTTTATCCGGCAGGATGCTTTTGATGTACACGCTGACCGCCTGCCCGGGCTGCAGCGTGGCGTCAGCCTCCGCCAGGCCCGCCAGATTGGGCGCGATCTCAATGAACACGCCGTATTCCTCCACGCTGCGCACGATGCCCACCACCGTCTCACCGGGGGCAAAGCAGGCGGCGTTTTCGCTCCAGGTGCCCAGCAGTTCGCGCAGCGTCAGCACGATGCGCCCCTGCGCGTCCCGGTTTTTGACGGCGCACAGCAGCTGCTGGCCGACCTGGACGCGGTCGCCGGGCGAGGCGATGCGGGACACCGAGAGGCAGTCGATGGGCAGCAGCGCCGAGATGCCGCACCCGACATCGCAAAACGCCCCGAAGTTTTCGATGTGCGTCACGGTGCAGGGGATCACGCTGCCGCGCTCCAGCGTGTCCAGGTATTGGCGGCGGCAGGCGCGCTGCGCGGCGGCGCGGGAGAGCAGGTAGGCTTCTTCGCCGTTCTCTTCGGTCACCGTCCCGGTGATGACAAAGCAGGTCGGCCGCCCGACGCGCGTCAGCACCGCGATGTCTTTGATCGCCTCGCCGGGGGCGGTGTCCAGGCACTCGTCGTGGGGCATGTATCCGCGCTGGCCGCCCAGCTCAAAGCGCAGGCGGTGGCAGGTGTCATACGCCAGGGCGGTGCTTTGTAAAATTTCCCCGGTGCTGATACAATGGTTCAGCTCGGCACGGGTCAGATGGTTGGCGTTGCGGCAAAGGCCTTCGGCACGATATTCCAGCATTTTCGGTTCCTCATTTCTTGTAATGTTCCGCTTATGCCAAGGCAAGCGGTCAATAAACTTTTATGCGGCGGGTTTGCAAAACAATACCCGCTGTACTATAATAGGAGAGCAAATTGTGCGTACGAAAGGCGGTGGCTTTTATGGATGTCCGTGTCGGCGATGTGATCCAAACCAAAAAAACGCACCCCTGCGGTGCAAACCGCTTTGATGTGCTGCGCGTGGGGATGGATTTCAAGATCCGCTGCCAGGGCTGCGGGCATGAGATCATGCTGCCGCGCGCCAAGATCGAGCGCAACATCAAAAAGATCCTGCGCGCGGGCGAAGCGTAGCCGTGCAGCGCCCGAAACAGCTTGCGATGCGAGGATCTTGCCATGAACCCATTTTCTGAACTGCATGAGGTCGAGCGCCGGTACGAGGAGCTCGCCCACCGCATGTCCACGCCCGAGGCGGCCGCCCGCGCGGACGACTACGCACAGATGATGCGTGACTACAAAGAACTGACCCCCTTAGTCGAAGAATACCGCCGGTACGCCGCCCTGCAGCGCGAACAGCAGGAAGCGACCGCACTGCTGCAGCAGGAGACGGACCCGGCTTTCAAAGCTATGGTACAGCAGGAACTTTGCGAAATCGGCCGGAATCTGGCGCAGAGCGAAGAGCAGCTGCGCCTGCTGCTGGTGCCCAAGGATGCCGATGACGAAAAAAGCGTCATTTTGGAGATCCGCGCCGGTGCCGGCGGCGAGGAAGCCGCCCTGTTTGCGCACAGCCTGTGGCGCATGTATGCGATGTACGCCGCCAAACAGGGGTGGGCGTGCGAGACGCTGAACGCCAGCGAAACAGAACTGGGCGGCGTCAAAGAGCTCGTGTGTTCGGTAGAGGGCGCCGGTGTGTACAGCCGCCTGAAGTTTGAAAGCGGCGTCCACCGCGTGCAGCGCGTGCCGGAGACCGAGACCCAGGGGCGCATCCATACCTCGACGGTCACGGTGGCTGTGATGCCGGAAGCGGAGGAGGTAGAGCTGGAACTCGACCCCAAAGATCTGCGCATCGATACCTTCCGTTCCTCCGGCGCAGGCGGGCAGCACATCAACAAGACGTCGTCGGCCATCCGGGTGACCCATCTGCCCACCGGCATGGTGGTGGAATGCCAGGACCAGCGCAGCCAGCGCGAAAACAAAGAGCGCGCGTTACAAGTCCTGCGCAGCCGCCTGCTGCAGCAAAAGCAGGCAGCCTACGACGCGGCGTACAATGCGGACCGGCAGCGCCAGGTCGGCACCGGGGACCGGAGCGAGAAGATCCGCACCTATAACTTCCCGCAGGACCGCGTGACCGACCACCGCATCGGCCTGACGCTGCGCAACCTGCAAAGCGTGCTGGACGGTGATCTGGATCGCGTGGTGGAACCGCTGACCCTGGCGGACCGCGAACAAAAACTGAAACAGCAAAACGAGGAATAACGCATGCAAACACAGGTCTTACCTGTCAATGAACAAAGCATCGCCCTGGCGGCCCGGCTGCTGCAGCAGGGCGAGCTGGTGGCGCTGCCGACCGAAACGGTCTACGGCATTGCCGCCGACGCCCGCAACGGCGCGGCGGTGCGCAAGATCTTTGCCGCCAAAGGCCGCCCGCAGGACAACCCCCTGATCGTGCATATCTGCGGTATGCAGATGCTGAGGGGCATCGTGGCCGAAGTGCCGCCGCGCGCGCGCAAACTGGCGGCGGCGTTTTGGCCCGGCCCCCTGACGATGGTGATGCCGCGCGGGGAAGAAGTCAGCGATGTGACTTGCGCGGGGCTGGATACCGTCGGCGTGCGCATGCCGTCCCACCCGGTGGTGCAGGCGGTCATCCGCGCCAGCGGGGTGGCGTTTGCCGCACCGTCGGCCAATCTTTCTGGCAAACCCAGCCCCACCAACGCGCAGGATACGCTGGCCGATATGGACGGACGCCTGCCGCTGATCCTGGACGGCGGCGAAAGCGCCGTCGGGGTAGAGTCTACGGTGGTATCGGTCACCGGGGAACACCCGGTTTTGCTGCGCCCCGGGTATATCACCAAAGAACAGATGGAGGCCGTCCTGGGCGAGGAAGTCCAGGTCAGCCCGGCCATTTTGGAAAAACTCAAAGAGGGGGAAGTCGCGCGTTCCCCGGGCATGAAATACAAGCACTATGCCCCCAAAGCGCAGGTGACCATTTTACAGGGCGATTTTGCAGCCTACCGCCAGTATGTGGCGCAGCACGCCGGGCCGGGGGTCTGGGCGCTGTGCTTTGACGGCGAGGGCGCGCAGCTGCCGGTGCCGTATATTGAGTATGGCCGCGACCACGACGGCGCGGCCCAGGCCCATCATTTGTTTGCCGCCTTGCGGGAACTGGACCGCAACGGCGCGCAGATCGTCTACGCGCGCTGCCCCGAGCAGGACGGCGTTTCGATGGCCGTGTACAACCGTTTGATCCGCGCAGCGGCTTTCCGGGTGGTGGAACTATGAAGATCGTTGGCATTACCGGGCGTTCGGGGTGCGGCAAATCCAGTGCGACAAAATTTTTGGCGCAGCAGGGGTATCCTTGTATCGACGCCGACCAGGTCGCGCGGGAGGTGATGCTGCCCGGCTCGCCCTGCCTGGCCCAATTGCAGGAACAGTTTGGCGCCGATATCCTGGACGAAACCGGCGCGCTGCGCCGCCGCCTGCTGGCAGACCGCGCCTTTGCCACGCCGGAAGGCACCCGCCTTTTGACCGAACTGACGCAGCCGGAGATCTTGCGCCGCATCGAGGCAGACTTGCAGTGCGCGCAGGCGGCCGGCGCCGAACTTGCCTTCGTGGACGGCGCGGTCATCGTCGGCTCGCCGTTTCAGGCGCGCTGTGACGAGCTGGTGCTCATCACGGCCCCGTATGAAGTCAGCGTGCAGCGCATCTGCGCGCGGGACGGCATCGCGCCGGAGATGGCGCGCCGCCGCCTGGACGCCCAAACACCACTGGAGCAGCTGCGCGCCGCGGCGACGGTCGAGATCGCAAACGACGGCACGCCGCAGCAGCTGCAAACGCGCATCAGGGAACTGCTGCAGACCCTGAGGAAGGAGGAACATGGCTGACCGCAAGCCTTTGCCCCGGAACCTGCCCAAACTCCTGGCCGTTTTGCTGGCGCTGTTTTTGTTGGGGGCGGCATTGTTTGCCGTTTTCCAAAAACGGATCGAACGGTGGGAGTATCCGCAGCACTACCCGGAGTATGTGACCTACTACGCCGATAAGTACGGCATCGACCCGCTGATGCTGTACGCGTTTATCCGTACCGAGAGCAACTTTGACCCTATGGCGGAGTCTGACGCCGGGGCGCGCGGCCTGATGCAGATCACCGAGGTCACGTTCGACTGGATCAAATCCAACATCGCGCCCACAGAGCCGCTGACCTTCGACGACCTCTATGACCCCGAGACCAACATCCGTTTCGGCAGTTATTTTGTCAGCTACTGCCTGCTGCGCTACCAGGACGACCTGCCTACCGCAGCTGCCGCCTACCACAGCGGGTGGGGGACCGTCGACGAGCTGCTGGCCCAGGCGGAATACTCTGCCGACGGGCAGACGCTGGACCACTACCCGTACCCCCAGATGCGGCGGTATGTGCAAAAGATCACCCATAGCTACCAACGCTATCAGGAGATATACCAAGAATGATGGAAAGGAAAAGGAAGTTTATCTATGCAAACGACCGAACAACTCAAAGCACTTTTGTACAAAAATGAGACCGTGGCCGACACAGCGCCCGAAGCCCTGGCAGCCGCGCAGGAATTCTGCGAGGGGTACAAAACCTTCTTGGATAATGCCAAGACCGAGCGCGAGGCGACCGCCTACAGCGAAAAGCTGCTGTTGGACGCCGGGTACCGCGCCTTTGTGCCGGGCCAGAAACTGGAGCCCGGCGCCAAAGTGTACGCCATCAACCGCCATAAGTGCGTGCTGGCCGCGACCATCGGCACCAAGCCGCTGGAGCAAGGCTTCCACCTGAACATCGCGCACATCGATTCGCCCCGGCTGGACCTGCGCCCGGTGCCGGTGTTTGAAAAAGAGGGCCTTGGCTACCTGCGCACCCACTATTACGGCGGCGTGCGCAAGTACCAGTGGCCGACCATCCCGCTGGCGCTGCACGGCGTGATCTGCCGTGCCGACGGCAGCAAGGTGGAGGTGTGCATCGGCGAGAACGAGAACGACCCGGTATTTTGCATCACCGACCTGCTGCCGCACCTGAGCGCCAAGCAGAACGAAAAGAAATTGTCGGAGGGCATCGCGGCGGAGGATCTCAACGTCCTGATCGCCTCGCAGCCCATCGCCGACAAAGAAGCCGAAAAGCGCGTCAAGCTCAACATCCTGGGCATGCTGCACGAAGCCTACGGCATCACCGAGCGCGACTTCACCCGCGCAGAGATCGAGGTCGTGCCCGCGTTCAAGGCGCGCGACATCGGCCTGGACCGCGCCATGATCGGCGCGTACGGCCACGATGACCGCGTCGACGCCTACCCGGCGCTGATGGCAGAGATCGGCGTGCAGGCCCCGGCCTACACCACGGTCTGCGTGCTGACGGATAAGGAGGAGACCGGCTCCGACGGTGTGACCGGGCTCAACAGCATGTATACCTTCCACTTCCTGCAGCAGCTGTGCGCGGCGCAGGGGGCCGATTACATCACGGCCTGCAAGGCGGCCAAATGCCTTTCGGCCGATGTGACCGCCGCCTACGACCCGACGTTTGCCGACGCCTTTGAGCCGGACAACGCCACCTATGCCGGCCGCGGCGTGGCGATCTACAAATACACGGGCTCGCGCGGCAAATCCGGCACCAACGACGCGCCGGCCGAGCTCGTGAGCTACCTGACCAGCTTGATGGACCGCAGCGGCGTGGTGTGGCAGATCGGCGAGATGGGCAAGCTGGACCTTGGCGGCGGCGGCACCGTTGCCAAGTATGTCGCCAACCAGGACATCGACACCATCGACATCGGCGTGCCGGTGCTCTCGATGCACGCGCCGTTCGAGGTCGTCTCCAAGGCGGATGTGTACATGGCGTACCGCACGTTCAAAGCCTTCTGCGAGGATGCCGACTAAGGATACATAATAAAAACCGCAGCGCGGACCCCTGGTGGGCCCGCGCTGCGGTTTTTGGTATGCCATAAACGAAAAAAGACCGCTCCTTGCGGAACGGTCTTTTGTGGTGGAGATGAGGGGGATCGAACCCCTTACCTCTTGAATGCCATTCAAGCGCTCTCCCAGGTGAGCTACACCCCCACGGGTGCGTCCGGGCATGGCCCTGACGACGCTAGCTATTATAGCAAAGCATTCCCAGCTTGTCAAGCGGTTTTTTGCAGGTTTTGCGGCAGGCCGTACAATGCCGCCTGCGCGTTGCGGCCAAAGCGCCGCAAGCGGGCATAGTATGGGGGGAAAACGCTGTCAACAAAGGGGGGCTGCCCGTGCGCCGCATGCAATATAAAGGCCGCCGGCGGCTGCCGCTGCGTCTGTATGCCGCTTTGCTGGCGGCGGCCGTTACGGCCGCGGGGCTGTGGTTCAATGCGTATATCAACACCGAGATCAAACCCGAACTGCAGCAACTGGCCGAGTACTATGCCCGCGCCGAAACGCTGGAAGCGATGCACCGCGCCGTGCAGCAGACGCTGCAAGAGCAGGCGGCGCTGCGTGAAACATTGTACCGGGGCGAAAAGGACCGCCTGCAGCTCGACGCGGCGCAGGCCAACGCGGTGCGCAGCGCATTGACCGCCGCCGTCGAAACGCAGCTGGCCTTGCTGCCGCAGCAGGAATACTGCATCCCGTTTGGCAGCCTGACCGGCAATTCACTGCTCAGCGGCTGGGGGCCGGGGTGGGACATAACGCTGCAGCCGCAGGCTTACGTGCAGGCAGAATGGAAAGAAACGGCGGAATCGCTTGCCATCAACACCACGCGCATCAGCGCCGCGCTGCTTTTGACAGCGACGGTGAACATGATCCTGGACGGGCGCACCGAAACGCTGGAAGTCTGCGAAACGGTGCCGCTGGCCAGCGTGCTGCTGTGCGGGGACACGCCGCAAGTCTATGCGGCGGCCCTGGATTGATGTGACCGCCCCGGATGTGGTATAATATCAGCATATTAAAATTGGAGTGAAAAGCATGGAATTGAGCGAGGCACGCAAACGCGCGGAAGAACTGCGCGCGATCATAGAAAAAAACAACCGCCTGTATTATGACCAGGACGCGCCCGAGCTGGAGGATTTTGAGTACGACGCCCTGACGCGGGAACTGAAAGCCATCGAAGCCGAGTACCCGCAGCTGGTCACGGCGTCGTCGCCGACCCAGCATGTGGGCGGCACCGCCAGCAGCAAGTTCAGCAAGGTGACGCACGCCGTCAAGATGGAAAGTCTGCAGGACGCGTTTTCGCTGGACGAACTGCGGGACTTTGACGCCCGCGTGCGCGAGGCCGGCGTCACGCCGCAATACGTGGTGGAAGCCAAGATCGACGGCCTTTCCGTCAGCTTGGAATACCGCGACGGCCAGCTGGTGCGCGGTTCTACGCGCGGCGACGGCGTTGTGGGCGAGGACGTGACCGAAAACCTGGCGACGATCGCCGACATCCCGAAAACACTGCACGGCGCCCCCGCTTTTTTGGAGGTGCGCGGCGAAGTGTATATGCCGCACAGCGCGTTTTTCCGCTTGAAAGAACAGCAGGAGTTGGAGGACAAGACCCCTTTCAAAAACCCGCGCAACGCGGCCGCCGGTTCTTTGCGGCAGAAAGACGCCGCCATCACGGCTTCCCGCGGGCTTTCGATCTTTGTGTTCAACCTGCAGCAGTGCGAAGGGCGCAGCTTTGCCACGCACCACGAGACACTGGACTATATTAAATCGCTGGGGTTCCCGGTCTCGCCGCGCTACAGCGTGTTTGCAAACATCGAGGATGCCATCCGGGAGATCGAGACCATCGGAGCGCTGCGCGGCACGCTGGAATATGACATCGACGGTGCGGTCATCAAGGTCAACGACCTGGCCGCGCGCCGGGTGCTGGGCAGCACCAACAAGTTCCCGCGTTGGGCCATCGCGTTCAAATACCCGCCCGAAGTCAAAGAGAGCGTTGTGCGCGACATCGAGGTGACGGTGGGCCGCACCGGTGTGCTGACACCGACCGCGGTGTTTGACCCGGTCTTTTTGGCCGGCACCAGCGTTTCGCGCGCCAGCCTGCACAACGGCGACATCATCCGCAATCTGGGCGTCGGCATCGGCGATACCATCCAGGTGCGCAAAGCCGGGGACATCATCCCCGAGGTCATCGCCGTCACCGCCCACGCGCCGGGCGGCCGCCCGTTCTGCATGCCGGATACCTGCCCCAGCTGCGGCGCACCGGTCGTGCACCTGCAGGACGAAACGGCGCTGCGCTGCGTCAACCCCGAATGCCCGGCGCAGAGCTTGCGCAACCTGATCCACTTTGCTTCCCGCGATGCGATGGCCATCGACGGCCTGGGCGAAGCCGTGGCCGTGCAGCTGACCGAAAAAGGTCTGGTGCACACGGTCGCCGACCTGTACGCCCTGACGGAAGAGGATCTGCTGGGCCTGGATAAATTCAAGAGCAAAAGCGCGCAAAACCTGCTAAGCGCCATCGAGCGCTCCAAGGCGAACAACCTGGACAAGCTGCTGTTCGGCCTGGGCATCCGCAACATCGGCGACAAAGCGGCCGCGCTGCTGGCAGAGCATTTCGGCAGCATGGACGCCGTGCGCGCGGCAAGCCCCGAGCAGATGTGCGAGATCGACGGCTTTGGCGCGGTGATGGCCCAAAGCGTGCAGGAATTTTTTGCCAAAGAGGGCACGCGGGACCTGCTGCAGCGCCTGGCGGACGCCGGCGTCAACATGCGCTGGACCGGCGCGCCCAAAGGCACGGCACTGGCCGGCATGACGCTGGTGGTGACGGGCACGCTGCCCACGCTCTCCCGCCAGGAGGCCGAAGCGCTGATCGCGCAAAACGGCGGCAAAGCGGCGGGCTCCGTCTCCAAAAAGACGAGCTATGTCGTGGCCGGGGCGGCCGCCGGCTCCAAGCTGACCAAGGCCCAGGCACTGGGCATCCCGGTGCTGGACGAAGCGGGGCTGTATGCCCTGATCCAAAACGGCCCCCATACCTGAGAACACACCATCCGGGGCGCCCCGCAGCTTTGGCGGCGGGGAGCTTTCGTTATGCGGCGGCCCCGGCGCGGCGTGCCGCGCAAGCGCCCGGGGGCGCTGCGGCAGCTTTGCAGGGGCGCAGTATTCCCTGTGCGCTCATAATAGCGCCCGCCTTGCCCATACTGTAAGGGAATGGGGGTGCTGCCATGTCGCTGCGCAGACTGCGCGCATTGGGCGCGGCGCTGACGCTGCTGGCGGGCGTCGTGCTGTGCCGCGTGCTGTGGGTCGCGTCCGACGCAGGGTATGCGGCCAGCGCCGGAGCGCAGACAACGCGCATAACGGAACTGCCGCGCCGGCGCGGGGACTTTTACGACCGCCAGGGCAGGAAGCTGACCGGGTACCGGGAAACGTGGTATGCGCTGTGCATCCCGGGGGATGCCAGCTATGCGACGCTGTTCCCGTATGTGTCCTACCGGGAACAGGCCGAACTGTATGAGCGCCGCAACGCGGCGGCGCCGTTTTTGATCGAAGTCGGGCAGGACCTGACCGGGTACGGCGTGCCGACGTATGCGGCGGCGCAGCGGTTTCTGCCCGTGCCCATCGCCGTACACCTGCTGGGCTACCTGGATGGGGACGGCAACGGGGTCGCCGGTTTGGAAGCAGCTTATGACGATGTGCTGGCGGCGGCAGGGGACAGCCGGACGGTCACCTGCGTTACTTCCGCACAGGGGCGGCTGGTACAGGGCGGCAGCCCGGATCTGGCAGTTGACCAGCGCGGCACCGGGCAGGGGGTGCAGCTGGCGCTGGACGCACAGGTGCAGCGCTTGTGCGAGGGCATTGCCGAACTGACGATGGAACGCGGCTGCATCCTGGTGCTGGAGGCCGCTACCGGCGACGTGCTGGCCAGCGTCAGCATGCCGGCCTACGACCCCGAAAACGTCGCCAAAAGCATCCGGGCGGACGACACCTCGCTGATCGACCGCAGCCTGCATGCGTTCAGCGCCGGGTCGGTGTTCAAGGTCGTGCTGGCGGCGGCCGCCTACGAGAACGGCCTGGACTGGTTCACGCATGACTGCACCGGCAGCGTGGAGGTGGACGGGCAAACCTACCGCTGCGCACAGGGGCGCGCCCATGGCGAGGTCAACCTGCGCAAGGCTTTGGAGCAAAGCTGCAACTGCTACTTTGTAAAGCTGGGGCAGGCGCTGGGGGGCGAGGCGCTTCTGCAGGCGGCCGAGGCGTTCGGGTTTGGCAGCCCCGCCGTGGTGGCGCCGGGGCTGAAAAGCAGCGCCGGGGCGCTGCCGGACGATGCTGCGCTGCAAAAAAGCGGCCAGCTGGCGCTGTTCAGCTTTGGGCAGGGCGGTTTGAGCGTGACGCCGCTGCAGGTGGCCGCCATGACGAACGCCGTGGCAAACGGCGGGGTGCTGCGCACGCCGCGGCTGGTATACGGCGTGGTGGACGAAGCCTTGCAGCTGGCAAACCCCGTGCAGCTGCAGCAGCCGTCGCAGGCTTGCAGCGCAGCGACGGCCCGCGTGCTGCGCGATATGCTGCGCACCGTTGTGGAGGAGGGCATCGGCGGCGAGGCCGCCCCGCAGGCGCTGACGGCCGGCGGCAAGACCGGCACGGCCCAGACCGGCCAATTTGACGGGGACGGGCAGGAGCTGCTGAACTATTGGTTCAGCGGGTTTTACCCGGCCGACGAGCCGCGCTATACCATCACGGTGCTGCAGGACGGCGTGCTGGAGCCGGCGGTATCCAGCGCGGAAATTTTTGCGCGCATCGCCGACGGGCTGCACGTATGGGACGATACCCTGCGCACGCAAACGCCGGAAAGCGCGGCAAAAACCAGTTGACAAGCATGCCAAAGGGGCCTATAATGTACACTGTAAAAAGGAAAATGGCGTGGAAGGGGCCAATGCCGGCCGCAACAGTCTACAGAGAGGACGCCACCTGGTGCAAGGCGTCCGGCTGAAGTTCGGCACAGCCACCCCGGAGCTTTTGGCGTCGAGCCAAACGTGCCTGCGGCGTTAACGCGGCAAAGCGGCGGCGCGCCTGGCGCGCTGCAACATGGGTGGTACCACGGAAGCGTTCAGCCTTCGTCCCTGCACAGGGGCGTGGGCTATCTTTTTTTCATGGACCTTTTTTCAACGCAAAGAACCAATGGATGGGAGAACGTATCGCTATGCAATGGACCGGACTGAACGAACTGCGCGAAAAATACCTGCATTTTTTTGAGACCAAGGATCACCTGCGCCTGGGCAGCTTCCCGCTGGTGCCCAAGGACGACCCCAGCCTGCTGCTGATCAACAGCGGCATGGCGCCGATGAAAAAGTGGTTCCTCGGCCAGGAAGAACCGCCCCGTCACCGTGTGACCACCTGCCAAAAGTGCATCCGCACGCCGGACATCGAGCGCGTCGGCATCACGGCGCGCCATGGCACTTTCTTTGAGATGCTGGGCAACTTCAGCTTCCAGGACTATTTCAAAGAGGAAGTCATCCCCTGGGCGTGGGAGTTTTTGACCAAAGACCTCGAGATCCCGGCCGAAAAGCTCTACATCTCGGTCTACCTCGACGACGACGAGGCCTACGACATCTGGACCAAAAAAGTCGGCATCCCCGAAGATCATATGGTCCGCTTCGGTAAAGAGGATAACTTCTGGGAGCATGGCTCCGGCCCCTGCGGCCCCTGCTCCGAGATCTACTATGACCGCGGCCCCGAACACGGCTGCGGCAAGCCGACCTGCCGTGTGGGCTGCGACTGCGATCGTTACATGGAGATCTGGAACCTGGTATTCAGCCAGTTCGACTCCGACGGCAACGGCCATTACGAGCGCCTGGCCAAGCCCAACATCGACACCGGCATGGGCCTGGAGCGCCTGGCCTGCGTGATGCAGGATGTCGGCAACCTGTTTGAGGTCGATACCGTGGCCTCGGTGCTGCACCATGTCGAGAAGATCTCCGGCAAGCACTACGGCGACGACGAAAAGAACGACATTTCCATCCGCGTCATCACCGACCACATCCGTTCCACGGTGTTCATGGTTTCTGACGGCATCCTGCCGTCCAACGAGGGCCGCGGCTACGTGCTGCGCCGTCTGCTGCGCCGCGCGGCGCGCCATGGCCGTATGCTGGGCATCGACCACCCGTTCCTGACCGAGCTCGTCGATACCGTCATCACTTCCAGCGAGGCCGGCTACCCCGAACTGCGCGAGCACGAAGCCTACATCAAAAAGGTCGTCGGCACCGAGGAAGAGCGCTTTGGCCGCACCATCGACGCCGGCCTTACCATCCTCAACAGCATGATCGACAAGCTGGACGCGGCGGGCCTCAAGACCCTCTCCGGCGAGGAGGCGTTCAAGCTCAACGATACCTTCGGCTTCCCGCTGGACCTGACCAAGGAGATCGCGGCCGAAGCCGGCCTGACCGTGGACGAGGAAGCGTTCCACGCCGAGATGACCAAGCAGCGCGAGCGCGCCCGCGCCGAGCGCCTGGCCAAGGACATCTCGGGCTGGAGCTCCGATCTGTTTGGCGAGCTGACCGCCGAGCCCACGCAGTTTGACGGCTACGAGACGCTGCGCGAAAAAGCAACGGTGCTGGCGCTTTCCGACGGGGAAGAGCTCGTCGACGCCATCGCCACCGACGAGGCGGGCGAGGCCAAAGAGGGCGTGCTGGTCGTGCTGGACCGCACCCCGTTCTATGCCGAGATGGGCGGCCAGGTGGCCGACCACGGCTTCCTGACCTGCGGTGACGCCAAGCTCAAGGTCACCCAGGTCAAAAAGACGCCCAAAGGCTACTATGTGCATACCTGCGCGCTGCTGGACGGCACCCTCAAGACCGGCGACGAGGTCACGGCTTCGGTCGACGAAGGCCGCCGCATGGCCATCTGCCGCAACCATACCGCCACCCACCTGCTGCAAAAAGCCCTGCGCGAAGTGCTGGGCGACCATGTACACCAGGCCGGCAGCTACCAGGACGAGAAGATCACCCACTTTGACTTTACGCATTTCAGCGCGGTGACGCCGGAAGAACTCGAAGCCGTCGAGCGCAAAGTCAACGAGAAGATCTTCGCCTCGCTGCCTGTCGCCGTGCAGAACCTGCCCATTGAGGAAGCCAAAAAGATGGGCGCGATGGCGCTGTTTGGCGAAAAATACGGCAGCGTCGTCCGCGTCGTCGACGCTGGCGGCTGGAGCACCGAGTTCTGCGGCGGCACGCACGTGCAGAACACTGCGCAGATCGGCTGCTTCAAGATCCTCAGCGAGTCCAGCGTGGCGGCCGGTATCCGCCGCATCGAGGCGACGACCGGATTTGGCGTGCTGCGCCTGCTGGACGAGCGCACCGACGTGCTGGCTCATACGGCGGCCGCGCTGAAAGCCAACAACCTCAAGGATGTGGCGGCGCGCGCCGAGGCGCTGGCGGCCGAACTGAAAGAGACCAACAAGCAGCTGGATGTGCTGAAAGCCGAGATGGCGGCCGCCAAGGTGGACGGCCTGTTTGAGAACGCGGCCGACGTGGACGGCGTGCGCATCATCTCCGCCTACCTGACGGGCACCGGCGCCGACGCGCTGCGCGAAATGGTCGACAAAGTCCGCGACAAAGCGCCCAACGCCGTGACGGTGCTGGTGGGCAGCGACGGCGGCAAGACGATGATGGCGGTCGGTGTTTCGGCCAACGCCAAGGCGCGCGGCCTCAAAGCCGGCGTGCTCGTCAAAAAGATCGCGGCCATCGCCGGCGGCAACGGCGGCGGCAAACCGGATTTTGCCATGGCGGGCATCCGCGATGTGAGCAAGATCGACGAGGCACTCAACGCCGTGCCGCAGATCGTGCAGGAAGAACTGGACCACTGAAGTTCAGCCCGCTCTACATTCTGATAAAAGGAGGTACCCCATGGAAGACTGCCTGTTTTGCAAGATCGCCGCTGGGCAGATCCCGTCCAACAAACTGTATGAGGACGAGACGCTGCTGGCGTTCTACGACATCGACCCGCAGGCGCCGGTGCATTTCCTCGTGATCCCCAAGCGGCATATCGCTTCGGCGGCCGCCCTGACGGAAGAGGACGCCGCGCTGCTGGGGCATGTGTTCGCCGTCATTGCCGCACAGTGCAAAAAGCTCGGCATTGCCGAAAACGGCTACCGCGTCGTCACCAACGTCGGCAAGGACGGCGGCCAAAGCGTCGGCCACCTGCACTTCCACGTGCTGGCGGGCCGCAGCCTGGCGTGGCCTCCGGGCTGAGCACTGCACGACCCCCACAACGACCGAAAGAAAGAGGAGTCTCATCATGGCAGATACCTATACATTGCACATTGCCGGGCTGACGCGTGAGCTGCCCATCTGCAAAGTGAACGACCACCTGGACATCGCCGCCTTTATCATGTTCAGCGATGTGGAACTGACCGAGGCCTGCGCCGCCGCGCTGCTGAAAAAAGCGCCGGAGTTTGACGTGATCCTGACCGCCGAGGCCAAGGGCATCCCCCTGGCGTACGAGATGGCGCGCCAGAGCGGCAAATACTGGATCACCGCCCGCAAAGGCGTCAAGCTGTATATGCGCGAACCGGTCGTGATCGAGGATCAGTCCATCACGACGGCCGGCAAGCAGACGCTGGTCATCGACCAGAAGGACATCGACTACATGGACGGCAAACGCATCCTGATCGTCGACGACGTCATCTCGACCGGCGGCTCGCTGCACGCGCTGGAAACGCTGGCCGCCAAAAGCACCGGCACGGTCGTCGGCTGCTGCGCGGCGCTCGCCGAAGGCGACGCGGCCAAACGCACCGACATCTTCTATCTGGAACCGCTGCCGCTGTTCCTGCATTAAACGATGAAACGCGCGCTTGCCTGGTTTGGCCTGGGCTTTGCCCTGGCCGAAGTGTTTGCCGCGCATCTGCCGCCGCTGGTTTTGCTGCCCGCGGCGGCACTTTTGGTCGTGCTGCTGTTTTTGGCCTGGCGCAAAGCGGCCCGCGTCCCGCTGCTGGGCGCGGTGTGCGGGCTGCTGGTGTTTGCGGTGTTTTTTCTTGCGGCGGTGTATCCGGTAGAACGCCGCGCCGGGCAGACGGTGCGCTGTACCGTGACGGTGGAAACGGACGCCGAGACCTCCTACCAGGAGGGACGCCAGCGCGGCACGCTGCGCGTGACGCAGTGCGACGGGGAACCGGCCGGCTTTTTGGTACACTGTATGGCGTACCCGGCCGCAGAGCCGGGCGAAAGCTTTACGGCGGATCTTGCGCTGCAAAAAATCGAGGACAGCCCCTACCTGATGTCCTACAAAAGCCGCGGCGTCTATTTGGAAGCCGAATATCTCGGCAACTATGCGGCGGCAGAAGAAAGCCGCGCGCCGCGTTTTGCGCTGTACCGCCTGCGGCGGGAACTGGCCCGCGTGCTGCAGGCCTGGATGCCGGCGCAGGAAGGCGAGCTGGAAGCCGCCATGCTGCTGGGGCACAAGGACGCTTTGCGCGACTCTGTGCAGGATGCCTTCCGCGCGGCAGGCGTATCGCATCTGCTGGCGGTCTCCGGCCTGCATGTGGCGCTGCTGTGCGGCATCTTCTCGTTCGGGCGCCGGCGGCGCTTCGTGCGGCCGCTGATCTTGCTGCGGGCGGCGCTCGTCCTGTTTTATATGTTCCTGACCGGGCTGCCGGTCTCGGTGCTGCGCGCCGGGCTGGTGTTCCTGCTGGCGCTGGCGGGGGATTTCTTTTTGCAGCCGGTCGACCTGCTGACGTCCACCGGCGCGGCGGCGGTGCTGATCGGGCTGCAAAATGCTTATGCGCCCTGCGACGTGGGCTTCCAGCTCTCGTTCTGCGCGGTCGTAGGTGTGCAGCTGGCCGGTATGCTCTGCCGCTGGCAGCGCAGCCGTCTGCCGGTGCCGCGGCACAAAGCGCTGGCCCTGGCGCGTCACGGGCTGCTGCGCGCAGCGGAGGCCGTGCAGGTCGCGGTTTTTGCCAGTTTGGCCACGCTGCCGGTTTTGGTGGCGCACGGGCTCACGGCCAGCGGCGTCAGCGTTTTGACCAACCTGCTCGTCGTATGGATGCTGCAACCGGCGTTGCAGCTGGGCGTGGCGGTGCTGCTGCTTTCGGTGCTGCCGCCGCTGCAGCCGCTGGTGCAGATGACCAGCCTGCTGCTGTCGGTCTGGCTGCACTGGATGACGGCGGTCATTGTGTGGTGCGCAAATCTGCCCGCCGCGCACGTGGACCTGCCGGCCCGGTATACGCTGCTGGTGCTGGCGGTGCTGGGGGCTTTGGCGGTCGTGTTTTGGCGCGCCCGCAAAATGCTGTGGTACCTGCCGGCGGCCGGTATCTGCACGGCGGTGGCCGTGGCGCTGGGGGTCTGGGCGCAGCGGGATGTCGTGCGCATCGCGCTGGTGGGCGCGGCCAACAACCCCTGCGTCGTCTGCACCCAAAACGGGCAGGCGGCCGTAGTGTTCCGCGGCGGGCAAAGCAACCTGCGGGCGGTCGATACCTACCTGGCCGAGCACGCGCTGCCGGAGGTGACGATGGTCGTGGACCTGCGCCAGGACCCGTCGGAGCTGGATTTTGGCCTGGAACCGATCGCAGTGGCGGAGCAGGCGGACTTTTATGAAACGTATGCGATACTTGACGGCGTGACGCTGGACTTGTATCATAAAGGCAGCGGGAACCTGGCCGTGCTGGGTGTCGGCGCGCGGCATATCGCGGCGATGGCCGGCAACATCCGCCTGGACGAGCCGCTGGCCGTCGATGTGTTTTGCGCAGCGGGCGCGTTGTCGGCGTCCGTGCAGGCGGATGCCATCGTCTACTGTACGGCGTCGCCCGCCTGGGCCGAGGATGCCGGGGACGAACGTCTGTATTACAGCAGCCGCGAGCCGGTCATTACGATCCGGCCCGGCCGCTCGATGATTTTGGAGGAGGTGGAACCCGGTGCTTTACAGTGAAAAAGAGCTGAAAAAGCGGCTGCAAGGCGGCTGCCCGCTGTACTATTTTTATGCGGCGGATGAAGCGCTGGTGCGCTCGGCTGCCGGCAAGGCGCTGCATTTCCTTCACGAGCAGGATCCCGAGACGACGGTGCTGGACGGCCCGACGCCGACGGTGGAGGAGATCGTGCTGGCGGCGGGGACCATCTCGTTTTTTGGCGGCAAGCGCCTGGTGGAGCTGCCGCTGATCCGGCCGTCGACCTACTCGGACAAAGATCTGCAGGAACTGTGCGACACGCTGGCCGATACCGAAAACGCGGTTTTTGTGATGACCAGCGTGATCGAAGAAAAATACGGCAAGCTGCGCCCCGGCAAACGGGAACAAAAACTCATCGCCGCCTGCGAGAAGATCGGCTACTGCGTACAGATCAATAAACCCGGCCGCCCGGAACTGCAGGCCCTCGCGCGCAGCTGGGCGGGGGAGACCGGCGCTGCGTTCGCCCTCGGCGCCGAGGCGGAACTGCTGGACCGCTGCGGGGACGACCAGTTCCTTTTGCAAAATGAGATCGCCAAGCTGGCGGCGCTTTCCGGCTATGGTACCATCACCCGGGACATGATCCGCCAGCTGGGCACCGTCACGCTGGACGCCGATACGTTCGAGATGGTGGAACTGGTGGTGGACGGCAAGCTGGACCAGGCGCAAAAACGTCTGAAAACGCTGCTGCAGCTGCAAAACGACCCGCTGTTGATCACTGGGGCGCTGGCCGGCAACTACCTTGACCTGTACCGGGTATTGCTGGCCAAACGCAGCCGCCGCAGCCTGGCCGATGTCGCCAAAGACTTTGGCTATGGCGGTAAATGGAGCTACCGCCTGGGCAAGGTCGAAAAAAACGCGGTGCGCTTTAAACGCCACCGGCTGGAACAGTGCCTGTGCATTTTGCAGCAGCTGGACCTGGACCTCAAAGGCAGCAAGCTGGACGCAGAGCTTTTGCTGCAAAAGGCGCTGTGCGAGCTGGCGCAGGCCGGGAGGGGCGCATGATCCGGCTGCGGCAGGCCCTGGTGGTGGAAGGAAAATACGACGCCGCGCGCCTGGCCAACCTGGTGGACGGCACCATCCTGACGACGGACGGCTTCCGCGTGCTGAAGGACCGCGCGTTGCAGGACCTGCTCAAACGGCTGGCCCAGGCGCAGGGGCTGATCCTGCTGACGGATTCCGACGCGGCAGGCTTCCAGATCCGCCATTTCGTCACCGGCCTGGTGGGGGCGCAGCATGTGCTGCAAGCCTATGTGCCGGCCATCCCCGGCAAGGAGGGCCGCAAGGCACAGCCGGGCAAAGAGGGCCTGCTGGGGGTGGAGGGCGTGCCCGACGAAGCGATCTTGCAGGGGCTGCAAACCGCGCTGGCAGGCGCGCAGCCGCCGCAGCAAGAGACCGACGCGCCGCAGCGCGCCATCACCTACACCGACCTGTATGCGTGGGGGCTTTCCGGTACGGCGAACAGCGCCGCGTTCCGCCGCCGCTTTCTGCGCAAGCTGGGCCTGCCGCCGCGCCTGAGCAAAAAAGAACTGCTGGCGGTGCTCAACACGTTATATACGTACGAGGGGCTGTGCGCCCAGCTGCAGCCGGAGGTGCAAACATCGGATGGGTGACGAACTCAAAATCGCTCTTTTGCAGATCGCGCCGTGCGATACGCTGCAAGAAAATCTTGAAAAAGGACGGGCCGCCTGCCGCAAAGCCAAAGCGCAGGGGGCAGATATCGCCTTGTTCCCAGAGATGTGGAGCAACGGCTACCGCCTGTACGACCGGCCGGTGGGCGACTGGAAGGCGGAAGCGATCCCGGCAGACGGGGCGTTCGTGCAGGCGTTTGGCCGTTTGGCGCAGGAACTGGAGATGGCGATCGGCATCACGTTGCTGGAAAAACACCCGGGCGCTCCGCGCAACACGCTGGTGCTGTTCGACCGCCGCGGCAGGCGCTGCCTAACCTACGCCAAGGTGCATACCTGCGATTTTGACGTCGAACGGCACTTGACGCCGGGCGAGGCGTTTACCGTGGCGGAGCTGGATACGGCCTGCGGCCCGGTACGGGTGGGCGCCATGATCTGCTACGACCGCGAATTCCCCGAGAGTGCGCGCATCTTAATGCTGCAGGGGGCGGAGCTGATCTTGGTGCCCAATGCCTGCCCGATGGAGATCAACCGTCTGGCCCAGCTGCGGGCCCGCGCTTATGAAAACATGGTGGCGGTCGCGACCTGCAACTACCCCGATACCGTGCCGGACTGCAACGGCGGTTCCAGCGTGTTTGACGGCGTGGCCTACCTGCCGGGGCAGGCGGGGTCCCGCGATACCTGCCTGCTGCAAGCGGGCGGGGCCGAGGGGGTCTATACGGCGTCGCTGGACCTTACGATGCTGCGCCGCTACCGCGAGACCGAGATGCAGGGCGACGCCTACCGCCGTCCGCAACTGTATACGCCGCTGACCGATACGCAGCAGCGCCCGCCGTTTTGCCGGCCGCACCCGCGCCGGTAAGTGTAAATAGGCAAAACAAAAGACTGCATCATCTGATGCAGTCTTTTTTTGGTGGGTGTGTTTACCGCAGCGTGCCGTCGCGCAGCTGGCGGCAGTACCAGGGTTCTTCGGCGTGGAATACCCGCCCGGCCAGCCGGGCAAAGCGCGCGTCGCCGATCTGCGCCGGGAACCGCAGCTCCCAGGCGCACAGGGCCTGGTATTTGAACTTCAATTCCCGGTTGGCGGCGTTGTTGCCGTATTTGGAATCCCCCAGGATCGGGCAGCCGATATGCGCCAGATGCGCGCGGATCTGGTGGGTGCGCCCCGTCACCAGTTCCACCTGCAGCAATGCCAGCCGCCCGCTGACGACCAGCGTCTCGTAACCGGTAAGGATCTCCTTGGCGCCGCTGGCAGGGGTGGATACGACGCGCACCACGCCGCGCTCGGCGTCCTTGCGCAGGTAGTCGTGCAGCAGCGCGGCGGGCGGCTGCGGGCGGCCGAACGTCACGCAGAGGTAATGCTTCTGGATAGCGCGGTCCTTGATGGCCTGGGTCAGAAACTGTTCGGCGGCCTCGTTTTTGGCCAGCAGGACCAGCCCGCTGGTGCCGGTGTCCAGCCGGTGGCACAAGACGGCGTGCGGTGGCTGGCCGTTGGCGGCCAGCGTGGCCTGTACCCGCTTGCATAAGGTATCCTCGGCCGGGCCGTCCACGGCGATGCCGGCCGGCTTGTTGGCGATGAGGATGTCGTCGTCCTCGTACACAAACACGGCAGGGGGCAGCGGCTGTTTTTCCAGCTGGTCGTCGGTCAGGTACAGGCGGATGACATCGCCGTTTTGTACGCGGGTGGCCAGCGGCTGCTTTTTGCCGTTGAGTTTGATCTTATTCTCCCGCAGGGCTTTGTTCAGCCGGCCGGGGCCCAGGGCGGGGAACTGGTCCCTCAGGTATTTGTCCAGCCGCACCGGCAGCAGGCTTTTTACGCGGATCTCTTTCACTTTTGTATCGTCTCCAGCTCTTGGTCCCACAGCACGGTGGCGTCGTCAATGTCCAGCGTGACCATCAGCCAGCCGGGGTCGCTGTCGTCCACCTGCGTGATGGGGTAGGTCTGCCCCGCACATACCAGCGCGGCGGCGTTTTCCAGTTTGGCGCGGGTAAAGGGCGCGTCGGCAAAGCAGACGGTCTGCTTGGTTTCATCCAGGACGCCGCGGTTCCAAAGCGCGTCGGTGTAATCCGCCAGGCGCAAAGGGTAGGCTTCATCGTAGGGCGTGCACAGGCTGTCAAACGTCTGGCACTGCAGCCCGGGCGCGATCACATACCATTGGCTCGCCCCGTCGGCGCTCGTCACTTCGCCGCACCAGGCCTGCGCTTTTACCGGTTCCGCCGCCTGTAAAAACGCGCCCTCGCTCTCAAACAGGTACAGCGTGTCGCTGCGCAGCGTCCCGGCTGCCAGTTCCCGCAAAAGCTGCTGGCGTTCGCTTTCCAGCGCCGCTGCGTCGTAGCGCGCGGCAAAGGGGTCGTTGGTCGTCATGCCGTGGTCGGCGGCATACAGCGCCAGGTGCAGCGCGTCGTCCTGCAGCCCCTGCACCGAAACGATGTGCGCATAATCTGCGGCCGCCTGCCAGAAATCGCTTTGCAGCCCGGTGGGGAAGGTCTCCTCCCGGCAGGCCTGCTGCCAGGCTTGGTGGCGCTGCCAGATGCCGGGGCTGACATCCCAGATTTGGACGCCCACCAGCAGCGCCGCCCACAAAAGCGGCCGCGGCAGCCGGCAGACGCCCACAAAGGCGGCCAGCACCAGCAGGTAATACACCGGCCAGAACAACCGCCCGCCTGAGCGGAATACCGAGAACAGCTGGATCAGGCGCTCCGGCAGCGGCAGGGTGAACAGCGTAGCGCCGTTGGCGGTGACGACATGGCTGACGGCAAACTCCGTCAATACCACACAGACGGCGCACAACGCCCAGTGGCTGCGCAGCCGCCGGGCCAGGGTGCGGCGGCTGCACACCAGCACGGCGGGCAGGGCCAGCAGCACGCCCAGGCCCAGGTAGGCAAAGGCGTCGTAGTTGCCGCCGACAAGGTTTTGCGCGGGCAAAAACCGGCTATACACCGTGCCGCCCAGGCCGGCGGGGTTCCACAGCGCGTTGAGGTTCATGGAAAAATAGCCGTACAGCGCCTGCCCGCCGCTGGTCGCCGTGCCGTACCAAAAGCCCAGCGCTCCGCCCAGCGCCGCCGTGCAGGCCAGATCGGCCGCCAGGTACAGCGCCGGGCCGCGCCACTGCCGGGCGCGCACGGCGTGTTCCAGCAGCAGGGCCAGCGTGACGGCGTAGGTCATGGGCAAAAAGTACGGGTGGATGCCGATGGCGAGGATGTTGAGCAAAAACAGCCCGCGCGAAGCATAGCGCTCTTCTTTCCGCAGGCGGAAATACAAGTACAGCGCCGCCAGCACCAGCCACTGCGCCCCCAGCGAGGTATGGCGGAACGCGCGTTCGTACAAGACCGGGCTGGCAAGGAACAGCGCGCTGCCCAACGCCGGCAGCACCGCGCCCGGCACAAATACCCCGCACAGCAGCGCCGCAAACCCGCCCTGCAGCATAAAGCACAGCAGCGTGAACCAGCCAAAATACTGGAACGTGCCGCCCAAAGCGCCCGCCAGCGGCCGGCACAGCGCCGCCAGCAGGGGGATGGAGTCGGTATAGGCGACGCTGACGCCCTGCGGCGCGTTGAGGGCGGTGGTCACGCACAGCGGGAAGCCGACGGCGTCCTGCCGGTAGAACAGCCAGCCGGCGTAGTGCTGCTGGATGTCTTTTTCCAGGTAGCCGCCGCGGCAGAACAGATCGTTCGTGACATCCAGCGGGGCCGGGCCGTACACAAGCAAAAAAACAGCCAGGCCCAGCAGCGCCCCCAGCGCGAACAGAGCCAGACGTTTGGTTTTGGTTTGCGGCAGTTTCATAGCGGTAACGCCCCGTTTACAAGATGGATCGGTGTACCAGTATACTACCATATCCGGCGGCGTACTGCAATGCGCATTGACATTTTACCCGCCCTGCTGTACAATACTTACCGATATGCCACTGTGGCGGAACTGGCAGACGCCAGGGACTTAAAATCCCTTGCTGGCAACAGCGTACCGGTTCGATCCCGGTCAGTGGCATACACGACCCGCTGCGGCGTTTTGCCGCCAGCGGTTTTTTTGCTTTTTTAAGGCCTTGTTTGTAAAATAAATGCTTGTTTCTTTGCGGGAAATCGTATATAATGTAGTGTATGCCTGCGATTGCGTCAAAATAGAGGGGATGCAGCAGCAAGCAACATTCTTTGGAAATAGGGGGATATGAAATGGCCGACTATTTTGCGATGGACCGCGCCGCGCTGACGGCGGAAAAAGCGCAGCTGGAAGCAGAGTACAAAAAGTTCAAGGATATGGGCTTAAATCTTAATATGGCGCGCGGCAAACCGGGCCCGCACCAGATGGACCTGGCGATGGACCTTTTGAAGATGGAGGACTACACGGCCGCCAGCGGCGAGGATGCGCGCAACTACGGCAACCTGGAAGGTCTGTATGAGGCCCGCAAGCTGTTTGGCGAGGTCATGGGCGTCCAGCCGGAGGAAGTGTTCGTGGGCGGCAACTCCAGCCTGCAGCTGATGTACAGCCTGATGTCCTTTGGCTTTATGTTCGGCTTCCCGGAGTCTTCGTGCCCCTGGTCCCAGGTCGAAAAACGCAAATTCCTCTGCCCGGTGCCCGGGTATGACCGCCACTTTGCCATCACCGAGGATATGGGCTTTGAGATGATCAACATCCCCATGCATGAGGATGGCCCCGATATGGATATGGTGGAAAAGCTCGTGGCCGAGGACGATACCATCAAGGGCATCTGGTGTGTGCCGCAGTACTCCAACCCCGACGGCTACACCTACAGCGACGAGACCATCCGCCGCTTTGCCGCCATGAAGACGGCCGCGCCGGACTTCAAGATCTTCTGGGACGAAGCGTACATCGTCCATCACCTGACCAACGAGATCATCGAGACGCCGGTCCTGCTCAACGAGAGCAAAAAGTACGGCACCGAGGACCGCGTGTTCATGTTCACCTCGACGAGCAAGATCACCTTCCCCGGCGCGGGCGTCTCGGCGTTTGCCTGCAGCGAAAACTCGATGAAATACCTGTGCAAGCGTTTCTCGACGATGACGATCAGCTACGACAAGATGAACCAGCTGCGCCATGTCCGCTTCCTCAAGGACAAAGCGGGCGTGCTGGCGCACATGGCCAAACACCGCCGCCGCCTGGTGCCCTGCTTTGACGCCGTCAAGCACACCTTTGCCCACCAGCTGACGCCCTGCGGCGAGATCGCCCACTGGACCAACCCCAAGGGCGGTTACTTTATCAGCTTGTATGTACTGCCCGGCTGCGCCAAGCGCGTGGCCCAGCTGTGCAAAGACTGCGGCCTGACGCTGACCGGCGCCGGCGCCGCCTACCCCTACCACAAAGACCCCGACGATTCGCATCTGCGCATTGCGCCGACCTACCCGAGCCTTGTGGAAGTGGAAACGGCTTCGGCCCTGCTGTGCGTCTGCGTGCGCCTGGCCGTGGTCGAAAAACTGCTGGCAGACCAGCAGTAATGCAGCTATCCCGCCCGCCTGCGGGCAAAATTTGGAGGTTTCGTTTCTATGAACAAGAGAGGGAAGGCCTGGCCGTTTTTCGTCGTGGGGATCCTGATCATCGCGTTCTCCCTGACGGCGATCTTCGGCGTGAGCTACCAGTACGGTGATACCAAGCATACCTACATCAAAAGCGCGTCGGATATCCGCTTTGGCATCGACATCCGCGGCGGCGTCGATGTGACGTTTATGCCGGAGGGGGACATCGACGCCACCCCCGAGCAGATGGCGGCGGCGCAGACGGTCATCGAGGACCGCCTGGTCGGCCTGGGCGTCACCGACTATGAGAGCTACGTCGACAGCAACAAAGACCGCATCATCGTCCGTTTCCCCTGGAAAACCGGGGAGTCGGACTTTAACCCCCAGGCCGCCATCGACGAGATCGGCACCACGGCGCAGATGGTTTTCCGCGAAGGTTCCACGGTGGACGGGGCTGAGATCCTCAGCGGCGACGAGGTGACGTCCGCCAACGCAGCCTATAACGAGACCGAGGGCTGGGTCGTCCAGCTGCGGTTCAACAGCGAAGGCGCGGAAGCTTTTGCGGACGCGACGGCCCGCATGGCGGAAAACGGCGACACCATCTCCATCTGGCTGGACGATGAAAACATCTCGACCGCCACGGTGGACGAGGCGATCACCGGCGGCGAAGCCATCATCAAGGGCAGCTTTGACCAGGAAAGCGCCGCCACGCTGGCCAACCAGATCAACTCCGGCGCGCTGCCGTTCGCCCTTTCGGCTGAGAGCTACTCCACCATCAGCCCGACGCTGGGCGCACGCAGCCTGGAAGTCATGGTCAGGGCCGGCGTCATCGCCTTTGCGCTGGTGGCGCTGCTTATGATCGTGCGGTACCGCCTGCCCGGCACCGTGGCGGCGTTCTCGCTGTTGGGCCAGGTCTGCGCCACGCTGGCGGTGGTTTCGGGTTACTTTACGGTGTTCCCGGGTTCCACGCTGACGCTGCCCGGCATTGCCGGTATCATTTTGGGCATCGGCATGGGCGTGGACGCCAACGTCATCACGGCGGAGCGCATCAAGGAGGAACTCTCCAAGAACAAGACGCTGGACGGCGCGATCAAGAGCGGCTTCAAGATGGGTCTGACGCCCATCATCGACGGCAACGTGACCATCGTCATCGTCGCGGCGATCCTGATGGGTGCGTTCGGCCCCACCGACGGCTTCTGGGCCAAGGTGTTCAACCCGATCTTCTTCTGGTTTGGCCCCTCCACGGCCGGCACGATCTATTCCTTCGGCTTTACCTTGCTGACGAGCGTGCTGCTGAACTTTGTGTTCGGTGTGTGGGCCACCCGCGTGATGATCCGCGGCGCCAGCCATTGCAAAGCGCTGCGCAGCCCCTGGCTGTACGGCGGCAAAAAAGAGGGCGGCGCCGACTACAAGACGCCTTCCATCAACTTTGTTGGCAACCGCAAAAAGTTCTATGCCTTCTCCGGCGTGCTGATCGCCATCGTGCTGGTGTTCTGCGGCGTGTTCGGCGTGGGGATGGATGTTGAGTTCAAAGGTGGTTCCATGATCACGCTGGCCTACCAGGGCGAAGCCGATCTCGAGGCGCTGGAAACTTCCATCGGCGAGGAACTGGGCCAGAGCAACCTGACGCTGCAGACCGGCACCGATATTGCCGGCGGCCAGACGCTGACCGTTACGCTGCCCGGCAGCGAGACGCTGACGACCGAGCAGCTGGACGGGATGCTGGCCGCGTTGAACGAACAGTACCCCGACAACCAGTTCGCTCAGAACGAAGTCAGCAACGTCGACGCGACCATCGGCAAAGAGTTCCTGCTCAAGAGCGTCGTCGCGCTGGTCGCGGCCTGCGTGCTGATCCTGCTGTATGTCGCGTACCGTTTCCGCCGCATCGGCGGCCTCAAGGCCGGTTCCACGGCGGTCGTCGCGCTGCTGCACGATATGTTCATCATCTTTGGCGTCTTTGTCATCCTGCGCATCCCCCTTAATGGCAACTTCATCGCCGCCATGCTGACGATCCTGGGCTATTCCATCAACGATACCGTTGTTATCTACGACCGTATCCGTGAGAACAGCGCCCTGTTCGGCAAACGGCAGATGAGCCTGAAAGAGCTGGTCAACCTGTCCATCAACCAGAGCTTCTCCCGCTCGCTGATGACGTCCATCACGACCTGCCTGGCGCTCGGCGTCGTCTGCGTGGTGTCGGTCGTCTACCGGCTGGACAGCATCTACACCTTTGCGTTCCCGCTGCTGTTTGGTATGATCAGCGGCGTCTACAGCACGATCTGCATCGCCACACCGCTGTGGGTCGACTGGAAACTGCACAAGAAAAACCCCGGCAAAAAGAAAGCCTGATCCCGGATCAAAAAGGAGGAATTGGACATGAAATGCCCTTACTGCGGCGCGGTGGACTCCAAGGTCATCGACTCGCGCCCGACGGAGGACGGCGAAAAGATCCGCCGCCGCCGCGAGTGCCTGAACTGCAAAAAGCGTTTTACCACCTATGAGATCGTCGAGACCGTCCCGCTGATGGTCGTCAAAAAAGACCACTCGCGCGAAGTGTTCGACCGCCAGAAGCTGCTCAACGGTATGCTGCGCGCGTGCGAGAAACGCCCGGTCAGCTACCAGCAGCTGGACGACGCGGTCAGCCGCATCGAGCAGCAGCTGCTCAATTCCTACGACCGGGAGGTCACCTCGATCCATATCGGCGACTTGGCAATGCAGGAGCTCAAGCAGCTGGACGACGTCGCGTATGTCCGCTTTGCGTCGGTCTACCGCCAGTTCAGCGATGTCAACACCTTTATGGATGAACTCAAAGTCATGCTGGACAACCGCTCAAAACCGGCTGAAAAATGATTGCCGGATCTGCTGCAGCTGGGTGCAGGCGCGGGCGGTTTCCACCGCCAGGTCGGCGCGGTTGTCGGCCGTAGCGTAGGCGGGCAGCGTCGCCAGCGTCTGGTTGAACTGATCCACCAGCGTGCGGCGCACCAGCAGCAGCCAGATCTTACTGCTGGCGGCGCTCGTTTGGGCGGCTGTGCGGTAGGCGTGCTGCGCTTCGCCGTAGCGCCCGGCCTCGGCGGCAGCATACGCACAGTTCAGCTGCTGCCGCAGCTGCCCGGTGCTGGTTTCGACATAACGGCCGGCACCGCACAGCGCCGCCGCCAGTACCAGTAATAATACCGCGGCGTACCAGTTTCGGTTCAAGGCAGTCCCTTTCCAGACCACCCCTTGTGGGTGGTCTTTTTTGGTATCAGCAGCAGTTCGCTGCCGTTATACAGCAACAGCAATACCTGCCGCCGGGCCAGGCCGTTCGCCTGCAAAACGCCGTCGAGCCAGGCTTCGTCCAGGTGCAGCGCGGCAAGATTCTCCCGGTACAGGGTATCGTCCACCAGCACCGGCAGCAGCGGGGCGGCGTTTTGCCCTTTGGTGGCGGTGCTGATATGCCCGTTGGGTTCCACGACCGCCCAAAGCACCTCGGCCGGGGAGAAGATGTCCTTGCCGCGCAGCGCCTCCATTAGGTCGCCGGCCGTGATGCGCAGCCGCCGCAGCGCCGGCTGCAAAATTTCGCCGTCCCGGATGACGGTGACCGGCTTGCCGAACAACAGCCGCGCATACGCAGGGAAGAGGCAGGCCAGCGTGGAACTGAAGATCTCCAGTACCGTCAGCAGCAAGATCAGCGCCAGGCTGGCCAGCAGCGGCAGATCCGGCTCATCGATGCAGATGGACGCCACGTCGGAGACCAGCAGCGTCGTCACCAGCTCCGAGGGCTGCAGCTCGCCCAGCTGGCGCTTGCCCATCAGCCGCAGCGCCGCAATGACGGTGATGTAGATCACGACGGTGCGCGTCACAGTAGAAAGCATTGCGGCACCTCCTCATATTTTGGCAGCCCCCCGGCCAAACTAAGGGCAGTGCAAAGGGGGAGTGGACCATGCCGCAGCCGTTGAGCCGCAGCCTGCCGGAAAACCTGGCCTATCTGCAAAAAAGTTTTGGCGCGTCGGGAGATTTCTATGCCAAAGAACTGGCGATCAGCGGCATCCGCTGCGCCATCGTGATGTTTACGGGGCTTTCCTCGCCGGAAAAACTCTGCCACCTGGCGCTGGAAATGCTGGACCGCGACCCCGTCATGCTGGGCGGCAGCGAAGGGCTGTGCGACTACCTTTTGACGCAGAGCCTCGCGCCGGCCGAACCGCGCCCGGTGGAGGACTGGCAGACCTTTACCCGGATGCTCAGCAACGGTATGACGCTGCTGCTCATCGACGGCTGCGCGCAGGCGGTCATGTTTTCGACCCAGGAGATGCCGCAGCGTTCCATCGGCACGCCGTCGGGCGAGGGGAACATGCGCGGCTCGCAGGAGGCGTTCACCGAGCTGCTGCGCAACAACCTTTCGCTTTTGCGGCGGCAGTTCCGTTCCGGCACGCTGGTGGCCGAGATCGCCACCGCCCGCACCCGCGCCCAGACCGAATACTGCCTGTGCTATGACAGCCGCCTGGCCCCCCGGGAGACCGTCGACGCGCTGCGCGAACAGCTGGCGCAGATCGAACTGCCGGTATTGCTGGACAGCGCGTACTTTGCCTCGTTTTTAAAGCAGGACAAGCTCAACCTCTTCCCGGCTGCCGCTTATACCGAGCGCCCTGCCACCGCCTGCGCGCGCCTGTGCGAGGGCAAGGTCGTGGTGCTGGTCTCCGGCTGCCCGTATGCGCTCATCGTGCCCAGCTTTTTTGCCGAACATTTTGAGTGTCTGGATGACTATGCTTCGGGCGCAGTGTTTGCAGGGCTGATCCGTTTGCTGAAATATCTGGCGTTTCTGCTGGCTGTGTTCGGGCCGGGGCTGTATGTGATGGCGGTATCCTTTGCGCCGGAGATCATCCCGGTGCAGATGCTGACCAAGCTGGCCCGGGCCGAAGTATCGACGCCGCTGCCGCCGATGCTGGAAATGCTGTGCGTCACGCTGCTGCTGGAGATCGTGCGCGAAGCCGGGCTGCGCGCGCCGCAGTCCATCGGGCATACCGTCAGCCTGGTGGGCGCGCTGATCCTGGGTGAGACGGCGGTCTCGGCCGGGATCGTCAGCGTGCCGGTGCTGACGATGGCCGCCGCGGCGACCATCGCCACGCTGGCGGTGCCGTCGCTGTACGAGCAATCCATCCTGTTCCGGTTCGCGGTCATCCTGCTGGCCGGGGCGTTCGGGGTGCTGGGCGTCGCCTGCGCGGCACTGGTGATCTTGGCCATGGCCTGCGGCAGCGAACCGTTCGGGTATGACTACCTCTACCCGCTGATGCCGCTGACCCGCACGACCTGGCGCGACGGGTTTGTGCGCAGCATCTGGTCCCGCCTGGCGGGCGCAGGGGAGGTGATCGGCCGGCATGAAACGTGACCGCCCCAGCCTGTGGGCCGCGCTGACCACGGGCGTACTGGTCAATGTGCTGCTGCGCAGCCAAAGCGCATACTGGCCGCGCGCCGGGGCGCTGGCGGCGCTGGTGTGCGCGCCGCTGCTGGCGGCGGCTGCCTGGGTGTTTGCCCGCGCCTGGCGTGCCGGGCAAAGCCCGCTGCTGCGGCTGTTGTTTGCCGCGCTGCTGGCCTATTCTGCGGCGCTGGAGCTGCTGCATTTCTGGGCGCTGACGCAGCGGCTGTATACCGGCCTGCCGCTGACGGTCGTCTGCCTGATGCTGCTGTTGCCGGGGGTCTACCTGCGGCGCGTCTCGGCCATCTCGCAGACGGCGCATGTGGTGCTCTGCCTGTTGCTGCTGGCTTCTGGGTTTATGCTGTTGACGGTTTTGCCGCGGCTGCGCGTCACCAACCTGCAGACCTTTGCCCTGCAGCCCGCTGACCTGCTGACAGCCGCCCAAGAACAGCTGACACTGTACCCCGAATATCTTTTGTCGGCGCTGTGGCCGCAGCGCGGCCGGCAAAAACGCTGCCCGCTGCTGCGTTTGGCGCTGGCGGCGCTGTGGTTCGACGTGGGCATCCACCTGGTGCTGGAACTGTTTTACGGCGCAGCGCTGCCGCTGCGCGTCGACCCCGTGCACGCCGCCGCCCGCTGTGGGGCGCTGTCGGTGTTCAACCGGCTGGAAAGCTTGCAGCTGGCCTTGTGGGTCATGGCATTGGCGCTGAAACTGGCGCTGTATTTTTACGCCGCCTGCCTGCTGCTGGGGCAGACCCGCCAGCAGGCGAACGCAGTGCCGCTGCGGCGGTACCCGCTGTATCTGGGCGGCATGTGGGCGCTGTGCCTGCTGCTGCGCAATGCCGACCTGGACGCCGCGTTGCAGGCGCGCGGCGCGTTTGTATGGGGCTTTGCCGCGTTGACCGGGATGGGAGGTGCCGCCGCATGGCTTTGCCGCAAAACAAAGCGCTGTACCTGATGGGGTGTTTGCTGATGAGCATGGTATTGAGCGGCTGCGGCGGCACGCCGCTGTCGGAACGGGAGATCGTGCGCGGGGTGTTGTTTGCGCAGCAGGGCGGTGCGTTTTCCGCCTGCCTGGTCGTGGCCGACCAGGAGGCCGAGGACACGCCCCGCAACCGCGCGGTCGCTGCCGCCGGCGAGACCCCGGCCCAGGCGCTGCAGCGCGCCGAGGACGCCCTGCCGGGGCAGGCGTACTACGGCCTGCTGGACCTGGCGGCACTGCCCGCGCAAACCGACTGGCAGACGGCGCAGCAGATCGGCACGCTGCTGTACGACGTGGCGCAGCCCGCGCCGGAACTTTCGGTCTTTGCGCTGGCAGAAGCCGATAACCCGGACTGGGAGGAAGAGGCCCCGGCGCTGTACGAAGCCATGAAAGCAGCGGAATCTGCTTACGAAGTACACTGCGGTTTACAGCAGATGTTTGCACAAAATGAAGTCTGCGCGGTACCGGCGCTGGCGCAAAGCGGGTACGACCTGTTGCTGCTGCCGCGGGACGGCGCGCCGCTGCGCTGCCGCGGCCTGGCCGGGGCACAGCTGGCCGCCGTGCTGTGCGGCCAGGCGCAGCGCCTGCAGGGAACGTTTGCCGGCGGGCAGGCAGCCTGCGAGGCCGACGCCCACGTTACCGTGGAAGGGCAGACCGTGCAGCTGCACCTGCGCGCCTGCGCGCTGCAGGCCCTGACGGGACAGGCACCGGACGATCTGGAAAGTGCTTTGCAGCGGGAACTGCAGGCGTCGTTCGCCGCACTGTACGGGCAGACGCACCGTGCCGGGGCCGACCCGTTCCATCTGGATTTCTGGCAGGCCTGCACCTACGGCCCGGGGCATCCCATGCAGGACCCGCAGCTGACGGTCTTGTTTGAATAAACAGCAAAACAGCCCGCCCGGCATAAAACCGGGCGGGCTGCTTTGCTGTGTAATGTAGAACTGCTTTACAGGCTGCGTCCTGCAAAGGGCGCCGTCAGGACAGCGTCGTGGGGCGGGAGATGTAGATGAGGTCAGTGTCGGCGATGAAGGTCTGGAAGTTGTACAAGATCAGCACTTCGTCATAGCCCTCGCGCTCGATGGTCGAATCCAGCCCGTATTTGAAGTTGCGGAAATCGACGACGCCGATTTTCTCGTAGTTGGCGGTCAGGTAGGGGATAAAGCTGTTGGCGTAGCTGTCCTTGACGACGAGGATGCTGCCCTCGCCGTCGCCCTCAATGACCGAGTAGCCGTTGTTGCCGTCCAGGAAGGCGGCGTACTTGTCGCGCGTGGCAAATTTGTCGGTATTGATCAGGTTTTCCGTCGTCATGGGCTCATACTGGGCCTCGCCGGTGATGTTGTAGATCGTCATCTGGTTGGGCAGCGGGTAGTAGGTGATGGTGTCGTTCTCGACGTTCCACAGCCGCGTGGCCGAGTAATGCGTGCCCTGGAAACCTTCTACCGTCACGGCTTCGTGGGCGTCGCGGTCAAACGGCGTCAGGCCTTTGAGGGCGCAGAACTGCTCATACGCGCGGTAGGCGCCGTTCGTCGTCCAGTGGTGGTCGGTCTTGAAATACAGGTACTCGTCCCTGCGTGCGGTGAACGGCTCGCGCAGGTCGATGACGGCGGCGCTTTCGCCCACCTGGGCAAAGATGTCGTCCAGCAGCGCGTTTTCGTCGGCCATCGGCGCGCCGGCGGGCAGCGCTTCGGGGTAGATCACGCTGGCGGACGGTGCGAGCAGAAAGGTAACTTTGCCGGGGTAGCGCGCGGCAAACTCCGCCACGGCCTGCACGTTTTTGGCCGTCTGTTGGCGGGTGGCGTCGTCAATGGTGAACAGTTTGGTGAACATCCACTGGTCTTTGCCCAGCAGGATGCCGCCCTCCTCGGCTTTCTGGAACACGATCTCATCGGCCGCGCGCTGGGTGTTGATCCAGGCATCGCGCAGCAGAAACTGGTCCTGCATCCAGCGGGCGAACCCGCTCTGCCAGCGGCCGTCCAGCAGCGCCTCGACGCTGAACGCGGGGAACTGGGCCGCTTTGCGGTTTTCCAGCTCGATCATATCGCGCTTGGGCCAAACCAGGTTGGCGATGGCCAGCCCCAACAGCAGCAGCGCACTTGCAGCCAGCAGGGGCACGCCTGCCCGCCGCCCGGATTTTCGGTATACGACTTTAGACATACAGACCCCTCCCGCTTAGAAATTGGCGTACAACGCCGTGGCGTTGGTGGCGGCCACCACATAGGCGATGCACAGCAGCGTCAGCAGCACAAACAGCACGATCTTCAGCGGCAGAATGCGGCTGACCTTGCCCCACAGCCAGCGCGGCAGGGGCGAGGAGCACACGCAACCCAGCGCCAGCAGCACGCCGTAGTTGCGCAGCGAATACACCGGCGAGATGCCGCCTTGCGGTACAAACAGCTTTTGCAGCAGCAGACCCAGCGGCGCGCCGGGCTGGTTGGCGGTAAAGATGCCCCAGCCCAGCACCACAAAGAACAGCGTGTACATATGCGGCCAGACCTTGCCTTTTTTGAGGTGCCGGAGCAGGAACAGTTTCTCGATGGTCAGCAGCACAAAGTAGTAAAGCCCCCAGCAGATAAAGTTCCAGCTGGCGCCGTGCCAGATGCCGGTGGCCGCCCAGACCAGCAGCATGTTGAACAGCTGGCGGCCCTGGCCTTTGCGGTTGCCGCCCAGCGGGATGTAGATATAATCCCGGAACCAGGAGGACAGCGAGATATGCCACCGGCGCCAGAACTCGGTGATGCTGCCGGCGATATACGGCAGGTCAAAGTTGGCGGCGCAGTCAAAGCCCAGCATGGCGGCCAGGCCGTTGCTCATCTCGCTGTAGCCGGCAAAGTCAAAGTACAGCTGCAGCGAGTAGGCCAGGATGCCCAGCCAGGCCAGCGGCGTCGACACCGCGGCCAGCCCCACGCCGCCGGAACCGATGATGTCGGTCCACAGCGCACCGATGGAATCGGCCAGGATGACCTTTTTGGCCAGGCCGAACACAAACAGCGCGACGCCGTGTTCGATCTGCGGCAGCGTGCAGCGGCCCGACGTTTTGTGCAGCTGCGGGGCCATGTCGCGGTACTTGACGATGGGGCCGACGATCAGCTGCGGGAAAAACAGCACATAAGCGGCAAATGTCAGCGGGTCGCGCTCGGCTTCCACCTTGCCGGTGTAGACGTCGACCTCATAGCTGATGATCTTGAAGATATAGTAGCTGATGCCCAGCGGCAATACGTCGCCGATCTCCAGCTCCGCCAGCTGCAAGCTGGCCAGCTGGTTCAGCGTCTCGATCAGGAAGTTGGCGTATTTGAAGTACACCAGCACGCCCAGGTTGACCAGCACGGCCGCCAGCGGCAGCACAGCGCGCAGCTTGGCGCGCGCGGCCGACGTCAGCAGGCCCCACAGGTAGTTGAACACGACCAGGCAGGCGATCAAAGGCAGGAACTCGATGCCGGTCCAGCAGTAAAACACCAGGCTTTCCAGCAGCAAAACGGCGTTTTTGGCGCGGCCGGGCGCTATGTAATACAAAAGCAGGGCCAGCGGCAAAAAGCAGAACAAAAAGACCACACTGTTAAAAACCATGCGCGCACTCCTCTTTGTCTTTTATACAAAACCAGGCCGTTACCCGTGGGTAGCGGCCTGGCGGGGTCCATAGTGCGAAGCTCAGAAGGCGAGGGCCGTCTCCAGCGCGGCGTCGATGGCGCCGTAGTCGCCGCCGACGCTGGCGATGACGATGGCCACATAGTTGCCGCTGGTCACGATGCGCGCGTCCTGCGCCATGGCGATCTTGTCGGCAAACTCAGCGTACATGTCGTTGGCGGTCAGGCTGTCCTTGTAGGCCTGCAGTTCGGCTTCCACGTCAGCGGCTTTGCCGTCCTTGGCCTGCGCCACAAACACGAGGCCGCAGTCCGCCTGGTCGTTGGTCACATCGCCCTTGTAGGCGACCAGGTTGTCCATCGTCAGCATCAGCTCATTCTCGACCGAGAAATCGTCCAGCGCGCGGGGGTTGGCGATGGGGTTGACTTCTTCCAGCGCGGCCACGGCGCTTTCCAGGTTGGCGGTCTGCGCTTCCTCGGCCGGGGCTTCGCTGGCCGTGCTGTCAGCGGCGGGCTCAGTCGTCTCCTCGGACGTGGCGGCAGACTCCGAAGCGACCGAGGCCGCCTCACTGGAAGTCGCCTCGGTATCGGCGGTGTTGCCGCAGCCAGCCAGCAGCATGGCGGCGCACAGAACAAACGGGATCAATTTTTTCATGGGAAGTTCTCCTTTTACACAGGGCCGGCGTGCCGGCCGTACTCTTCAAGGCGCAAGGCGCCCTGTACTTTCCAACAATGCGATTGGATACTTTATAACAATACACTATTTGGGGGCGTTTTTCAACCCGTTTCTGTCGAATTGCTGGCAGAAAACCCGGCAAAGGTTGTAAAATTTTTATGCCCTTGACAAAAAACGCGGGTTTGCCGTACACTGCAAAGAAAGGAGCGCAGACAAAGAGGGGAGGGCCCGCCATGCCAAACGGGAAAGCACGCCGCGTTGCCGGCACGGGGATGCTGTTTGCGCTGGCCATCGCGCTTTCCTGGCTGGAGTCCTGCGTGACGCCGCTGCTGGGGCTGATGCCGGCGCTGAAACTGGGGCTTGCCAACATCGTCGTCATGTACGCGCTGCTGTTTTTGGACACGCGCAGCGCGGCGGCGCTGGTGGCGCTCAAGGCGCTGTTTGCACTGCTCACGCGCGGGGTCACGGCCGGGGCGCTTTCAGGGTGCGGCGGCGCGCTGTCGCTGCTGGTGCTGTGGGCGCTGCTGCGCGCGCCGGTTTCCGTCAGCGGGTATCTGTTCTGCGTCTGCGGCGCGCTGGCGCATAACCTAGGGCAGCTGGCCGGGGCGGCGGTGATCCTTTCCAGCGCGATGGCGCTGGGGTACGCCCCGGTTTTGCTGGTGGCCGGGCTCGCCGTCGGCGCGCTGAACAGCCTGCTGGCGGGCGCTGTATACGCCGCGCTGCCCGCCGCTATGACGCGGCGCAGGAACGGGCGCGGCCCTTTCGCTAAAAATAAGAATATTTCTTAAAAATTGCAAAAACTTGCTTGACAAACACAAAAATAGACGCTATAATACTGTCAAAGACACAGGAATGCGTCTTACAGGAGCATACAACGTTCATAACAGGAGGCTACTACCATGACCAAATATGTTTGCACCGTCTGCGGCTACATTGCCGAAGGTTCCATCCCCGAGTTCTGCCCCGTCTGCAAGGCGCCGGCTTCCAAGTTCATCGAGAAGAAAGACAACACCTATGTGACCGAGCATGTCGTCGGCATCGCCAAGGACGCCCCGGAGGACATCATCCAGGGCCTGCGCGAGAACTTCAACGGCGAGTGCAGCGAAGTCGGCATGTACCTGGCGATGAGCCGTGTGGCGGACCGCGAGGGCTACCCCGAGATCGCCGAGGCCTGGAAGCGCTACGCGTTTGAGGAAGCTGAGCATGCTTCCAAGTTTGCCGAGCTGCTGGGCGAAGTGCTGACCGACAGCACCAAGAAGAACCTGCAGATGCGCGTGGATGCCGAGTGCGGCGCCTGCGCCGGCAAGATGGACATCGCCAAGAAGGCCAAAGAGCTGGGCCTGGATGCCATCCATGACACCGTGCACGAGATGGCCAAGGACGAAGCTCGTCACGGCCGCGGCATGCAGGGCCTGCTGGACCGTTACTTCAAATAAGCAAAACGGTCTTTCCAACTGAAAACGAACGGCGTACCGGGCCGGGGCATTGCCTCGGCCCGGTCGCTGTTGCGTTTATGCGCCGCGGCAGGCAAAAAAGCGGCCCTGTTTGTCACAGGCGGCGTAAAAGACCTCGTGCCGCTGGCCGATGCCGGCCTTGTGCAGCTGGGCCTGCAGCCAGCTTTCGTCGCGGCCGGTCGCTTTGAGGTTATCCGCCATCAGCCGCCCGTCCAAAATCAGGTCGTACCAGGCGCTGGCAGGGTCCGGGGCAAGGCCCAGGTCCTGCGGGGTGGCCGGGCGGCTGGTGCTTTTGGGCAAAAAGCTGATCTGGCCGTTGTTTTCCAAAATCGCAGTCTCGATCTCGTTGGGGTCAAAGTATCCGGCGATGCGCGCCTGGCCCAAAAATTCGTTGAGGTCGATCATGGCGCGCCGCAGGCTCTCTTTGCGGATAACACCGTTTTGCATCAGGATCACGGCGCGCCCGCTCCAGAACGTGCGCAGCGCCACGCTCTTGCAGGCGGAACGCTCGACGCCCCAGGTCACGACGCCGTAGACGATGAGCGCGGTCAAGGGGCGGTACCAGGCTTCCAGATTTGTCGCCATCTCGGCGGCGATGGAGCCGACGGTGACGGCATTGAGATAGTCGAACGGGCTCATCTGCGCGATCTGCCGCTTGCCGCCCAGCCGCGTGAACAGGAACATCGCGGCCAGCGAGAGCAGGCTCGTCAGCGCCACCTGGGCGATCTCTCTTCCAATTTGCTGCATATAGACCCTCCTGCCGGGTTTATTTTGGGCAGAGAGCTAACAGTTTATCCCACCTCTTGCACATTTTGCAAGAAAAAGCTACAATAAGTACTACTTGTATCTTTGGTGCGAAAGGGGGGCGGCGGCGATCCGGTACATTTTCCTCATCAACCCGGCCGCAGGCAAGGCGGACGCTACCGCCGAGCTCCTGCCGCGCATCCACGCGGCGGCTGCGCGCGCCGGGGTGCAGCCGGTCGTGCAGATCACGCAGTATGCCGGGCATGCCCGCGAACTTGCCGCCGCCTGTGCGGCGCAAGCGGAGCCGGCGTATCTTTACGCCTGCGGCGGGGACGGCACCCTCAACGAAGTGATACAGGGGGCGGCCGGGTGCGAACACATCGCTGTCGGGTGCATCCCGTGCGGCAGCGGCAACGACTATGTGCGCAATTTCGGCACGCAGCAGGACTTTCTGGACCTGGACGCCCAGCTGGCGGCCTGCGCGGTGTCAGTCGATCTGATCCGCACACCGCAGGGGTACGGCATCGAGATCTATGCCGCCGGCATCGACGCCCAGGTGGCCAACGGCATCGCCAAATGGCGGCGGGTGCCGCTGTGCGGCGGCACAACGGCCTATTCGCTTTCGATTTTGGAGGCGGTGTGCAGCACGTTCCGCCATGCCTTGCGCATCCGGGCCGAAAATTTTGCGCAGGAAGGCGCGTACATGATGCTGGCCATCTGCAACGCGCAGCTGTACGGCGGCGGTTACCGCGCTGCGCCCTGTGCCAGCATGGACGACGGCCTGCTGGACGTCGTACTGCTCAAACCGGTGCCGCGCCTGCGGCTGCCCGGCCTGCTGGCGCAGTACCGGCAGGGCAAACACCTGACGCCGCAGGGCGAGGTCACGCCGGCGTTCCGCCCCTACCTGACCTATTTCCGCACGCCGTACATCGACATTGAAGTATTGGACGGCAAACCGTTGATGACCACGCTGGACGGCGAATGCCGCCCGCAGCAGGCCCTGCACGCCGAGGCGGCGCGGCGCAGCGTCCGCATCCTTCTGCCGCCGCAGCTCGCACACAACGCGCCTGTCTTACAGGCTATGGGAGAGTAAGCATGTCTGAAAAAGTCAAAGTCAAGATCGCACGCAACGTACTGCACCTGCCGGCCATCGCGCTGCGCGGGCTGGTGGTGTTCCCGAACAACATCATCCACTTTGAGGTGGGACGCCCCAAATCCATCGCCGCCATCGAGGCCGCCATGCGCACCAACAGCAGCATTTTCCTGGTCGCGCAGCGGGAGATGGACGTGGAGGAACCCGCTCTGCGGGACCTGTACAGCTACGGCGTCATTGCCGAGATCAAGCAGGTGCTGCGCGTATCGGACGAACTGGTCAAGGTACTGGTCGAGGGCAGGACCCGCGCCCGCCTGCTGGAGCTCAACGACGACGGCAAGTACCTGCACAGCACGGTGCGCGCCGTGCCGGTGCGCGGCAGCGGCGCCGACAAACACACCCGCACCGAAGCGCTGGTGCGCAGCCTGAAAGAATGCTTTGAGAATTACCTCTCGTTCAACCCGCAGATCTCCAAGGACGTCGTGTACAACATCGTCACGTCCAGCGACGCGCTGTTCCTCAGCGAGTATATGCCCGCGAACCTGCTGCTGAAGTATGAGGATAAGCAGGCGATTTTGAACGAATCGACGCTGCTGGGCCGGCTGGAAAAGCTGCTGGTGCTGCTGCGGCAGGAATGCCAGGTGCTGGAGATCGAGCGCGACCTGGACGACAAGGTCAACGCCCAGATGGACAAAGGCCAGCGCGAATACTATCTGCGTGAGCAGATGCACATCATCAGCGAGGAACTCGGCGACGCCGAGGATACCCGCGCCGAGGCCGAGGAGTACCGCAAAAAGATCGAGGCGCTGCATCTGGATGCCGAGTCCAGCGAGAAGCTGCTCAAAGAATGCGACCGCCTGGCCCGCATGCAGGGCAACTCGGCCGAGAGCGGGGTCATCCGCAGCTATCTGGACGCCTGCCTGGCGCTGCCCTGGCATACGTCTACCGAGGACGACCTCGACCAGGCCCACGCGCGCCGCGTGCTGGACCGCGAGCATTACGGCCTGCAGAAAGTCAAAGAGCGCATCCTGGAACTGCTGGCGGTGCGCAAACTCAACACCGACGTCAAGGGGCAGATCCTCTGCCTGGTCGGCCCCCCGGGCGTCGGCAAGACCAGCATCGCCCATTCGGTCGCCGACTGCATGGGGCGCAAATTCGCCCGCATGAGCCTGGGCGGCGTACATGACGAGGCCGAGATCCGCGGCCACCGCCGCACCTACATCGGCGCCATGCCGGGGCGTATCATCAGCGCCATCACCACGGCCAAGTCCTCCAACCCCGTCATTTTGCTCGACGAGATCGACAAGCTGGCTGGCGATTACAAGGGCGACCCGTCCAGCGCGCTGCTGGAGGTGCTGGACCCGGAGCAGAACCGCACGTTCAAGGACAACTACCTCGACATCCCGTTCGACCTCAGCGAGGTGCTGTTCATCACGACGGCGAACGACGCCTCCACCATCCCGGCGCCGCTGTACGACCGCATGGACGTCATCGAGCTGCCCAGCTACACCCGCGCCGAAAAATTCAACATCGCCAAGCGTCATCTGCTGCCCAAGCAGCTCAAAAACAACGGCCTGGAAGGCCGCGTGACGCTGACTGCCAGCGCGCTGTATGAGATCATCGACGGCTACACGCGTGAGGCCGGCGTGCGCACGCTGGAGCGCACGATCACCTCGGTTTTGCGCAAATGCGCGCAGCGCATCGCCGCCGGCGAAAAAGAAAAGATCAGCGTCTCGGCCGCCACCGTCAAGTCTTTGCTGGGGCCCGAGAAAGTCAAACCGACGTTCATCTCCCGCAAGGACTCCGTCGGCATCGCCAACGGCCTGGCGTGGACCAGCGTCGGCGGCGAGATGCTGCCCGTGGAAGTTGCCGTCATCCCCGAGGGTACCGGCAAGATCGAGATCACCGGCAGCCTGGGCGACGTGATGAAGGAGAGCGCCAAGCTCGCCATCAGCTATGCGCGCGTGCACGGCAAGGAGTACGGCATCGCGCCCGACAGCCTCAAAAACGTCGATATCCACATCCACGCGCCCGAAGGCGCCGTACCCAAGGACGGCCCCTCGGCCGGCGTGACGCTGACGACGGCGCTGATCTCGGCGCTGTCCGGCCTGCCGGTGCGCCATGACCTGGCCATGACCGGCGAGATCACGCTGCACGGCAACGTGCTGCCCATCGGTGGGCTGAAAGAAAAGAGCATGGCGGCGTTCCGCGAGAAGATCTCCACCGTGCTCATCCCGCAGGACAACGTCAGCGACCTGTACGAGGTCGACGCCGAGGTCAAGCAGAAGATCCGCTTTGTGCCGGTGGAGCATCTGTCGCAGGTGCTCAAGCAGGCGCTGATTTTGCCGGGGCACCCCGCGGCGCGCAGCGTCCGCACCATGCCGCAGGCCACCAGCTTGATCGCCAGCGACAAGACCAAAGAAAAAGAACCTGCCACCGTGATGTGAAAGGACCCGCCCCTTGCTATGAACTGGAACAACTGCGCTTTTTTGGCTTCCTACGGGCTGTCCCGCCAGCTGCCGCCCAGCGACCGGCCGGAGATCGTGTTTTCCGGCCGGTCCAACGTCGGCAAATCCAGCCTGATCAACCGGCTGAGCAACCGCAAAAACCTGGCGCGCGTCAGCGCGACGCCGGGCAAAACGGCTACCATCAACTTTTATACGGCCGATACCGCCTACTTTGTGGACCTGCCGGGCTACGGCTATGCCAAAGTTTCCAACGCCGAGCGCGCGCGCTGGGACGAGCTCATCAACAGCTATTTTGAGGCTGACCGCGCGGTCTGCCTGCTGGTGCAGCTGCTGGACTGCCGCCACGCGCCCAGCGCCGACGATGTGCAGATGCTGGAATACCTGCGCTACCACGGCATCCCGTTCGTGGCGGCGCTGACCAAAGCCGACAAGCTCAAAAAGTCGCAGCTGGAAGCCTGCCAGGCCGAATTTGAGCGCCTGTGCGCACCGTACGGCTGCCAGGGCGTGTTCCTGACCAGCGCGGCCAACGGCGCCGGCATCGACGCGCTGCGCGCCTGCCTGGAACAGCGCCTGGCGGGGGAGAACACCCATGGCGTATAACGAGTTCGCCTATTTTTACGATGAGCTCAACGGCGAAGCCGACTACGACGCGCTGTTCCGCTATATCCGGGCAGAACTGGCCGCGCACAGCGTGGACGGCGGCATTTTGGCCGACCTCGGCTGCGGTACCGGCGACCTGACGCTGATGCTGGCGCAGGCCGGGTACGACGTCATCGGCATCGACCGCTCGGAAGAGATGCTCAGCGTATTGCGGGAAAAAGCCGACGAGCTGGGCCTGACGGGGCGGCTGTTGCTGCTGCGGCAGGATCTTTTGGAGCTGGACCTGTACGGCACCATCCGTGCGGCGGTCTCGACGTTTGATACCTTCAGCCACATCGGCCCGCTGGACCGGTTCGAGCAGGCCATCCGCAAGGCGGCCTATTTTATGGAAGCAGGCGGCGTGTTCGTGTTCGACCTCAACACGCCTTACAAGCACGAGCACATCCTGGCCGGGCAGACTTTTGATATTGAGGCCGAGGATGCATCGTGCCGCTGGACCAACCGCAGCGGCGAAACAGACGGCGCGGTGCAGATCGACATCGACATCGCCTACCGCGACACCGGCGAGCATTTCCATGAGTCGTTCTGCGAGTACAGCTACCCGCGCGAGACAGTGGAGACTCTTTTGCAGCGCTACGGCTTTGCCGTGGCGCGTGTGGCCGACGGCGAGGATTTCGGCCCCGTGCGGTCCGACAGCCCGCGCTGGATCTTTACCGCGGTCAAGCAGTATACCCAGGAGGAAAAAGGATAAATGGAACAAAACCATAACATGCTGCGCGGCATCTCGCAGGACGGCGGCGTCGTGTTTTACGGCGTCGACTCCACCGAGATCGTGCGCGAGATGGAGCGCCTGCACAAGACCAGCGCCGTCACCACCGCAGCGCTGGGCCGCTTGCTGACGGCGGCGTCGATGATGGGCATCATGCTCAAAAGCACGCAGGATTCCATCACGGTGCAGATCCGCGGCGGCGGCCCGGCCGGGCGGCTGCTGGCGGTGTCCGACGGCACCGGCAACGTCAAAGGTTATGTCGAAAACCCGGTGGTGGAACTGCCCCCGCGTGCCGACGGCCACCTGGACGTCGGCGCCGCTGTCGGCCGCGACGGCACGCTGGACGTCATCCGCGACCTGGGCCTGCGCGAACCCTACATCGGCCAGGTGCCGCTTGTTTCCGGCGAGATCGCCGAGGACATCACGCGGTATTTTGCCATCAGCGAGCAGGTGCCCACCGTCTGCGCGCTGGGCGTGCTGGTCAACCCGGACTTGAGCGTGCAGTGCGCGGGCGGGTTTATCGTGCAGCTGCTGCCCGGCGCGACCGACCAGGAGATCGACAAGCTGGAACAAAACATCCAAGCGCTGCCCAGCGTCACCGCGATGCTGGCCGACGGCAAGACGGTGCAGGATATGCTGGACATGGCGCTCGAAGGCTTCCAGCCGGAAATTTTGGACAGCTACCATGTGACCTACCGCTGCGACTGCAGCCGCGAGCGCGTGGAGAAAACGCTGCGCAGCCTGGGCCGCAAAGAGGTCGAGCGCCTGCGCGACGAGGACCCTGTGGCCGAAGTGGACTGCCAGTTCTGCGGCAAAATCTACCGCGTGGACCTCGATGAACTGCTGCAAAATTGGCCATGTGACGCGCAAAATGAAGCGGGGGAGAGCGAATAAAAAAATCGGCAAAAAAATGGCCGAAAATGCTTGACAAATGTATTGGGGTTGTATATAATAATACCCGTCGCCCGGAGAGAGCGGCTGAGAAAAACTCTCCACATATGCGGCCGTAGCTCATCTGGTAGAGCGCCACCTTGCCAAGGTGGAGGTAGCGAGTTCGAGCCTCGTCGGCCGCTCCATTGCGGAAGTTTAGCTCAGCTGGGAGAGCATCTGCCTTACAAGCAGAGGGTCAGCGGTTCGAGCCCGTTAACTTCCACCAAACATGGCCCGGTAGTTCAGTTGGTTAGAACGCTAGCCTGTCACGCTAGAGGTCGTCAGTTCGAGCCTGATTCGGGTCGCCATTTGCCTCTGTAGCTCAGTCGGTAGAGCAGGGGACTGAAAATCCCCGTGTCATTGGTTCGATTCCGATCGGAGGCACCACACCCACGTACCCTGGGGTCTAGCAGGGTACAATATGCGGCCGTAGCTCATCTGGTAGAGCGCCACCTTGCCAAGGTGGAGGTAGCGAGTTCGAGCCTCGTCGGCCGCTCCACAAACAACAAAATACCGGCCAACCGCCGGTATTTTGTTTATATGGTGACGTGGCCAAGTGGTAAGGCAAGGGTCTGCAAAACCCTCATTCACCAGTTCAAATCTGGTCGTCACCTCCAAAACAAACCGCTTTTGGGCAACCGCCCAAAGCGGTTTGTTTTTATTGTCCCATGTGCGCGGTCCGGCCGGCGCCTTTGTTTCGGCTCGCACGGCGCAAGCGTGCCGCAAAACCGGTTGTGCGTTTTGCCAAAATGTGCTATGATAAACTTTACAGAACGTGAAAGGGAAGGGGGATACGCCGCCATGTACCGCATTGCCATCGTAGAGGACGAAGCGCCCTGCCGCGAGGAACTGCGCGGGTATATCGAGCGTTACGGCCAGGAACACGGGCAGGAGTTCAGCGTTTACCCGTTTGCGGACGGCAGCGAGATCCTGCAAAATTATGAGCCGCGCTACGACGTCATCCTGCTGGACATCGAGATGCCGCGCGTCGGCGGCATGGAGGCCGCCCAGGCCATCCGCGAGGTAGACGAAAACGTCGTGCTCGTCTTTATCACCAATATGGCGCAGTATGCCATCAAGGGCTACAGCGTCGGCGCGCTGGATTTCGTCATGAAACCGGTGTCATACTATACCTTCCAGATGAAATTTACCCGCGCGCTGGAACGCGCTGCCAAACGCCGCAATGAGGAGATCCTGCTCACCCTGCCGGACCGCATCCAGCGCATCGGCGTGCAGCAGATCCATTATGTCGAGGTGCAGGATCACATGCTGCACTACCACACCGAACAGGGCGAGTACGTGCTGCGCGGCACGCTGCAAAACGCCGAAAAACAGCTGGCGCCTTACCATTTTGCGCGCTGCAACCACTGGTACATCGTCAACCTGGCGCATGTGCAGCAGGTCAAGCGCGATACCGTGGTGGTGGCCGGCCATGAGCTGGAGATCAGCCGCCGCGCCCGCACCGGCTTTTTGAACGCCCTGACCGATTACATAGGGGGCGCCAGCTGATGGGCGGCGCCATGCTGCTGCGCTGCTTGACGCTGACGCTGCTGCCCTTTGCCGCTGTGCTGGCTTTTGCCTGGCCGGTGCGCCGCCGCAGCCACTATGCGCTGCGTGTGGGGCTGTGCCTGGGCGTGGCCGTGGCGCTGGCGGTGGCGGCCTGGGCGGGCGGTGCGCTGCTGCTGCCATCCTCGCCGCTGCAGCTGGTGCTGGTGGCGGCGCTGGCGGTGCTGCAAGCCTGCTTTTTGTGCGACCAGCCGCTGCACGCCTCGCTGTATACGGCCATCTGGGGGCTGATGACGCAGCAGTTCTGCTGGCAGCTGTTCAACGCCCTGTATGTGCTGCCCGCCGTGGCGCTGCCCTGGCTGGCATTGGCGCCGTTCACGCTGCTGTGCGGCGTGCCGGTCTATGCGCTGGTGGCGCGCCGCCTGCCGGTGGGCGGGCGGTACCGCGTGGGCCCGCGGCAGACGACATCGGCTGTGCTGATTTTCCTGCTGTTCTCGTTTGTGGCTGTCGGCATCCTGCGCGGGTACGACAGCGTCCTGCCGCTGCCGCAAAGTGCGCTGGCGCTGATGTGCGAGTTTTACTGCCTGACGATCCTCTACCTGCAAAACGCGCTGTTCAAGAACAGCGCCATCCAAAAAGAGCTGACGACGCTGGACCTGCTGTGGCACCAGCAGAAAGAACAGTACGACCTTGCCAAAGAGAACATCGCCCTGATCAACCGCAAATGCCACGACCTCAAGCACCAGGTGCGCGCGCTGCGCGATATGGCCGACAACGACCAGCGGCGGAAGTACCTCGATGAGATCGACGATTCCATCCGCATTTATGAGTCCATCGTCAAGACGGGCAGCGAGGTGCTGGATACCATTTTGACAGAGAAGAGCCTGCTCTGCAAAGAAAAAGACATCCAGATCCACTGTGTCGCCGACGGCAGCCGCATGGGCTTTTTGGACCCGGTGGACGCGTATACGATCTTTGGCAACGCCATCGACAACGCCATTGAGGAAGTGCAGAAGTTTGCCGACCACGACAAACGGCAGATCGACGTGCTGATCCATGTGCGGCAGCAGTTTCTGGTCATCAGCATCACCAACCCGCTCACGGCTGCGCCGTCTTTCCGCGACGGCCTGCCCCAGACCACCAAGGGCAACAACGGCTACCACGGGTTTGGCTTAAAAAGTGTGCAGCACACCGTGGGCAAGTACGGTGGCAACCTGACCATCGGCACCGAGGACGGCTGTTTTACCCTGAAGATCCTGTTCCCGCTGCCGCAGACCGCCGCTGCGCCGGCCTGAACAGCGCCCAACACAGCAAAATATGTGCGCGACTGCAAAGCGTCCTTGTCGAAAGGGCGCTTTTTTTCGTACCTGCATAGCAAAACGCACAAATTGCAGGGCCTAAAAACTGACAATGTGAACGAAGTTTCTCTCCACATAGGATAAAAAATTGACCACTTCCGACAAAGCGATTGTAAATAAATTGTGTACAAGTTATGATAAGGGTACAAAGATAAGGAAATAGGGCGTTCCCGCCCGGAAATGAGGTTGTTGGTCCGATGAGAAGATCGATCCCTGTGGACCAGGCATGGCAGTTTACCATGCCGGGCCAGCCCGCCTGCACCGTCACCCTGCCGCATACCTGGAACGCCCAGGACGGCCAGGACGGCGGCAACGACTACAAGCGCCTTACCTGCACCTACCAGACCAAACTTGCCGCGCCGGAATATGACGCCGGCACGCAGCGCGTCTACCTGCAGTTCGACGGCGTCAACGCTTCGGCCAAAGTGCAGCTCAACGGGCAGGTCGTCTGCCAGCATGACGGCGGGTACTCGACGTTCCGCGCCGACATCACCGACGTGCTGGCGGCCGAAAACGACCTGCTGGTGGAAGTGGACAACAGCAAAAATGACCGCGTCTACCCGCAAAAAGCAGACTTTACGTTCTACGGCGGCATCTACCGCGCCGTCACGCTGCTGGTCGTCGACAAACACCACTTTGATTTGGACTACTACGGCGGCCCCGGCATCAAGGTGACGGCCAAACCCTCGGCCGATTACAAGAGCGGTACCGTCCAGGTCGAGACCTGGCACAATGCCGCCAACGGCAGCGTGGCCGTGCAGCTGCTGGACGCCGACGGCAACCCGGTGGCCGAGGGCAGCGGCGCCGATGTGACGCTGACCATCCCGGCTGTGCACCTGTGGGACGGCCGCAAGGACCCCTACCTCTACACGGCGGTCGCCACCCTGACGGTGGACGGCCAGGCGGTGGACGAGGTGCGCACCCGCTTTGGCGTGCGCGATTTCAAGGTCGACGCCAAGAGCGGTTTCTGGCTCAACGGCCGGCGTTACCCGCTGCACGGCGTCTCCCGCCATCAGGACCGCAAGGGCCTGGGCAACGCCATCACCAGGGCGATGCACGACGAGGACATGGCGCTCATCCAAGAAGTCGGCGCCAATACCGTTCGCCTGGCGCATTACCAGCACGACCAGTACTTCTATGACCTGTGCGACGAGGCCGGCATGGTCGTCTGGGCCGAGATCCCCTATATCAGCGAGCATATGCCGAACGGCCGCGACAACACCGTCAGCCAGATGACCGAGCTCATCACCCAGAACTACAACCACGCCTGCATCGTGTGCTGGGGCGTCTCCAACGAGATCACGATCTCGACCAAAGACAAGGCCGACATGCTGGACAACCACCGCATGCTCAACGACCTGTGCCACAAGCTGGACCCCACCCGCCTGACGACGCTGGCCTGCTACGCCATGTGCGGGCCGTTCAACCGCTCGGCCCACATCACCGACCTGGTCAGCTGGAACCTGTACCTGGGCTGGTATGTGCCGGGGTTCTTCCTCAACGATCTGTGGATGGATTTCTTCCACCTCGTCTACCCCAACCGCCCGCTGGGCTTCAGCGAGTACGGCGCCGAGGCGATGCCCAACCTGCACAGCCTGCACCCGCGCCGCGGTGACCATACCGAGGATTACCAGGCCATTTACCACGAGTACATGCTGCGCTGCTTTGACCGCCACCCCTGGCTGTGGGCGACGCATGTGTGGAATATGTTCGACTTTGCCGCCGACGCCCGCGACCAGGGCGGCGAGCCCGGCATGAACCACAAGGGCCTGGTGACGTTCGACCGCAAGACCAAAAAGGACGCTTTCTACCTCTACAAAGCATGGTGGAGCGACGAGCCGTTCGTCTACATCGCCGGCCGCCGCCGTGCCGACCGCGAGGAAGGCACCACCGTCATCAAGGTCTACACCAACCAGAAAAAAGTCACGCTGTATGCCAACGGCAGCCCGGTGGGCGAAAAGACCGGGGACAAGGTCTTTACCTTTGAGATCCCGCTGTCCGGCGATGTGACCGTCCGCGCGGAAGCCGGCGGCCAGACCGACGAGACGACCTTCCACAAAGTGGACGCGCCCAACCCCGCCTACAAGCTGCAAAAGGGCAAAAGCCAGAGCGCCAACTGGGTTTAAGCTATTTTTGGCTCTAAATAAATCTGGAACAGAAAGGGGAGGATCGCTTTCACAGCAAAGGGATAAACGGTATATTTCAGTATAAAGGAGGAAACAATACACCATGAAACAATCGCGCAAAAAGGCAGTGTGGCGTGGCGTCAGCGGCATCGCGTGCTTCACCATGTGCCTGTCTTTGATCCTGGGCAGCGCCCTGGAGGCCAACGCGGCCACCATCGACACCTACCTGGGCACCAACAGCGAGGCTCTGGTATCGGAAAACAACGAGGAAAACCCGCTGTATGACAAGTTCACCCCGCCGGCCGAACTGCTCAATGAGGACGGCACCGGCAACTCTCAGGCGCTGATCGAGGCCGCCATCGACCTCAACCGCCGCGAAGTCGCCGAGGGCAGCGTTCTGCTGAAGAACAACGGCGTTCTGCCGCTGTCCAGCGGTTCCAACGTCACGCTGCTGGGCATCCGCTCGCACTCCAACCTGCTGGGCTCCAGCTTCGGCGTGAAGGCGCAGGGCGCCTACATCAGCCTGGAGCAGGCCTTGAGCCAGAACCGCACCGATTTCGCCAACACCATCGCCTGGTCGGTGGGCAGCCGCGGCGCGGCGCCTTCCGCCACCATCAGTGAGTGGACCGGCGACGAGTTTGATTTCGAAGGCGCTGGCTTCAACATCAACCCCACCATGGTGGACATCTACGAGACGCTGGGCGAGACCTACGTCCATTACGAGAACGAACCCGCCGCTGAGGTCTACGACCCGGGCGAGCCCTCTGTGGATGAGATCGCCGCCGTTGACGGCAGCTACAAAGACAGCTTTGCCGAGTACGGCGACGCCGCCATCGTCGTCATCGCACGCCCCAGCTGCGAGCAGGTCGACTACCTGCCCGGTGGCGTGGCCGAGGGCCTTGGCTTTGAACATGGCGAGCCGCTGTCCCTGACCCAGAACGAACTGGATGCCATCGAACTGGCCAAAGAGGCCAGCGACAAGGTCATCGTGCTGATCTCCAGCTCCGCTTCGGTCGAGATCGGCACGCTGAAGAACGACCCCGACGTTGACGCCATCCTGTGGATCGGCGCCCCCGGCTGCTACGGCATGCTGGGCGTGGCCGACATCCTGTGCGGCCGTGTCAGCCCCTCCGGCGGTCTGTTCGACATCTTCACCACGTACAACATGTCCGCGCCTGCCATGCAGAACATGGGCAAGATGTACTACACCAATACCGAAGGCACCATCACCCGTACCGGCGGCGTCCTGGGCTTCAACCCCGGCGCGTACGTCATCGAGGCGGAGGACATCTACGTTGGCTACCGCTACTACGAGACCCGCTACTATGACGCCGTGGCCGGCAACGGCAACGCCACCAGCCCGGTCGGCGCGTACGGCTCTGACACCGAGTGGAACTACGACAACGAGGTCGCCTACGGCTTCGGCTACGGCCTGAGCTACACCGAGTTCACCTACGAGTTCGAGGGCGAGCCTACCTTTGAGATCTCTACCGACCCCGAGACCGGCGCCCCCAACGCGTACGCCACCTTCAACGTCAAGGTGACCAACGTCGGCAGTGTGGCCGGCAAGACCCCGGTCCAGATCTACGGCCAGGCGCCCTACACCCCCGGCGGCATCGAGAAATCCGCCATCCAGCTGATGAACTTTGAAAAGACCGAGATCCTTGAGCCCGGCGCTTCCGAAGTCGTGCCCGTCAAGGTCGACCTGCAGTACATCGCCAGCTATGACGAGAGCTATGACAACGGCGACGGCACGACCGGCACCTACATCATGGATCCCGGCACCTACTACTTCTCTGTCGGCAACGGCGCGCACGACGCGCTGAACCACATCATGGCCGCCCAGGAAATGGACGCCGAACTGATGTCCGGCACCGGCAACGCCGAGCAGGCCTGCACCGTCGAGATCGACGAGAACTTCATCTCCAAGACGATGTTCTCGGTCTCCAAGACCGGTTACAAGATCTCCAACCAGCTGCCCTATGCCGACTGGAACTACTACCAGCCCGGCGAGGTCACCTACCTGTCCCGTACCGACTGGGCCGGCACCTTCCCCAAGACCTATGATGCCATGACCCTGACCAACGAGGACCTCATCAACAACCTCAACGGCTACACCTACACCCTGCAGACCGGCGACGACACCAGCGAAGTGGTCTGGGGCGCGGACAACGGCATCTCCTTCTACGAGATGTACGGCGTGCCCTACGACGACCCGAAGTGGGATCAGCTGCTCGATCAGCTGACGCTGGAAGAGGCTATGTACATCTTCACCTTCGGCGGTCCCTCCATCCCCGGCGCTGACTCCATCGGCACCGTCGAGACCTACATGACCGAGAACGCCGGCAACGGCATCGCCGTCAACCTCAACGCCTCCAAAGACCCCAACGCCCCGTGGGCGATCCCTGCCAGCGACCCCAACGGCAACTGGCATCCCGAGGTCTTTGCCAACGCTCCCATGGGCGCTTCGACCTTTAACCCCGAATTGATGTATGAGCTGGGCCAGTTCACCGGCATCGAGTCGCTGTTCACCGGCATCAACATCCTGTGGGGCCCCGGCCTGAACACCCACCGCCATGCGTACAACGGCCGTAACGGCGAGTATTACTCCGAGGATCCTGTCCTGTCCGGCGTGGCGGCGATGGAATTTGCCATCGGCGCGCTGGATTACGGCCTGGTTGCCGCTCCCAAGCACTTCGCGTTCAACGACCAGGAGTCCGAGCGCGGCGGTGTTTCTCCCTACATGACCGAGCAGCGCGCCCGTGAGGTCGAGCTGCGCGCGTACCAGATCGCCTTTGAGGCTACCAAGTACGACACCGAAGAGTACGACGCCGGTATGCGCGGCCTGATGACCTCCTTCTCCAAGATCGGTTCCATCGAGTGCACGACCAGTGAGGGCTTGATGACGGAGATCCTGGCCAACGAATGGGGCTTCATCGGCTATGCGGTCACCGACATTTACGACGACGTTGACCTGTGGAGCGCCGTGCTGAACTCCGGCACTACCTGCTTCGACACCCGTGGCCAGGCCGGCTTCTACGGCACGACCACGCTGGAAAGCTCTAACCTGTTCCAGAACCTGATCGAAGGCCGCGGCCTGGACGCCAACTTCATCGACGGCGACCTGAACCTGCAGCTGAAGCTGAAGGATGCGGTGCACAAGAACATCTATGCCTGGAGCGAGAGCCATCTGATGAACCGCTACAATGCTACGACCCACATCGAGAGCCAGATGACCTGGTGGCGTGCCGCCTACTACGGGCTGGCCGGCGTTTCCGGCGCTGTGCTGCTGCTGGGCGTGGTGATGTATGTTATGGCCTCCACCCGTAAAAAGGAGGAAGTGTGACATGAAAAAGGGGATTGCCTTTTACCTTAGCGCCGTAGCGGCCGTTTTGGGCGCCATCGGCGTGGCCCTGGCTGCGTACAGCAGCGTGATCAGCACCGATAATGCGCTTGCCAATATGCCCCTGGTGATCGGCGCCGGCGTTGTCGGCGTGGTGCTGGTGATCGCGGCCATGCTGGCCCCCGCCAGCATGGGCGACCACAACCCCGTTACCGCCATCGGCGTGCTGGCTGCCATCGCCCTGTTCAGCTACGTGTACGGGCAGTGCCTGCTGCAGCGCATCATGCTCATCGCCGGTCTGTTCTCTTACAACGCCGGCAACACCACTGGCTGGAGCATCTTCTATGTCGTCGTCGGCTGCACGGTCTGCCTGGTGGTCGCGTGCGTGCTGCTGATCATCAGCAGCTTCTGCAACAGCACCAAGGCCGCCGCGGAAAAACCGGCTGCCTGACAGCGACCCTCTCCATTCCTGGCGGGTAAGCTGGCCGCGCCCTCGTGACAGGGCAGGCAGCACCCGCGCCCCAAACGGAACAAGGGACCCCGCCCCCGCCGGGGCGGGGTCCTCTGATATGGGGCACACCGGGGCAAAAGCATGGGCGCATCCGCCTGTGGCGGTATCGCCTGATGTTCGTCCCGATGTGCCAAAGCTGGTGGAAACCAGCCAATTCTCAAGGAAAAAGGAGAATGCTTATGAGCGAAACCAACGCCGCAGCTTCCGGGCATGGCGGCAGCGTCAACCGCGCCAAGCTGTACCAGCTGGTATTGTTCCCGCTGAACAACGGCGCGACCAACGTCTACTATGTCCTGATCCTGTCCTATGTGGCCACGTTTGGCAACCGCGTGCTCTTGCTGGGCGCCGTGTTTGCCTCTATCATGGTCACTGCGATGCGCGTCTTTGATGCCATCACCGACCCCATCATCGGCGCTTTGATGGACCGCACCGACGGTAAATTCGGCAAATTCCGCCCGTTCATGGTCATCGGCAACGCCATCATGGCGGTCAGCGTGCTGTTGCTCTACATCGCTACGCCGTTCATCCCCGAAAACATGATGGCGATGCGCTACGCGATGTTCGTGCTGTTGTACGCAGTCTGGGTCATCGGTTATACCTTCCAGACCTCTGTCACCCGCGCCGGCCAGACCGTTTTGACCAACGACCCCAACCAGCGCCCGCTGTTCACTATCTTCAACACGGTGGGCAGCCTGGTGGGCATGGGCGTCATGCAGTTCTCGGCCCCCATCATCGCCTCCGGTTTTGAAGGCGGCTATGGCGCCACTGAGTTCTACGCCGTGTTTGCCCCCGTCGGCATCGTTATCTCCATCGCCCTGACCGTCCTGGCCATCATCGGCATCTGGGAGAAAGACCAGACCAAGTACTTCGGCCTGGGCGGCGACAGCGGCGGCGAGAAAGTCAAGCTCAGCGAGTACGTCGCCATCATCAAGGCCAACAACCCCATGCAGCGCCTGATGGTCGCCGGCGCCGGCTGCAAGCTGGCGCTGTCCATCGCCACCAACACCACCGTTCTCTGCATGCTGTACGGCTGCATGATGGGCAACTATGATACGCTGTATCTGCCCATGATGGTGCTGGGCTATGTGTTCAGCGTCCCGTTCTTCCTGCTGACGGTGCGCACCAGCCAGAAACTGGGCCAGAAGGCCAGCCTTCTGCGCTACGTCGCCATCGCGTTTATCATGTACATCGGCGTTCTGGTCCTGCTGTTCCTGTGGAACCCCGATGACCCGAACTTCATGTTCTCGATCTATCAGGGCACGCTGTTCGAGTCGGATTTCGCGATCACCATCAACCCCTACACCATCGCCTTCATCCTGTTCTTCGGCATCGGCTACGGCGCTTACTACGCCACCGCCGATATGCCCATCCCCATGGTGGCCGACTGCTCCGACTACGAGACCTATCGTTCGGGCAACTACATCCCCGGCATCATGGGTACGCTGTTCAGCCTGGTCGATAAGCTGGTCTCCAGCCTGTCCGCCACCGTCGTCGGCATCGCTGTCGCCGCCGTCGGTCTCGAAGGCCTGCCCACCCAGTACGACCCGTATGTGCCCGGCATGAACGGCGTGGTCATCGTGCTGTTCTGCGTCATCCCCATGGTCGCCTGGGCGGCCACGCTGCTGGCGATGAAGAACTACCCGCTGACCGGCGCCCGCATGAAGGAGATCCAGGCCATCAACGCCTGCCGCCGCGACGCCATCGCCGAGGGCATGTCCAAAGAGGAAGCCATGGCCAAGTGGACCAAGGTCGAGGACCTGCCTGCCGAGTACCAGCCTGCGGCCAAGGGTAAGTGAGCGCAGGCGGAACTTTCCGCCGCAAGGCCCGCGTATCCGCGTGATGCCTGTGCGTTCGCTTGCCTGAAATGCCGGGCATCCCGGGAAATCTACCAAACAGCCCCTGCGGCCTGCGCCGCGGGGGCTGTTTGCTGCCGCAGGGGAGCGACAACGCGAAAAAAGACATGTTTTTGCCGCAAAACGGCCGCATTTCTAAAAATCGTATCTTGCGCAAACCGGCATGATTCGCTATACTTAGCTGTGTATTGGGAGTACGTTTTTGGAAAGTGAGGAAATGGAAATGACCCAAACCACCCAAACCAACGCCGAACTGCTGCGGTTCGAAGGCAAACCCTCCTGGGGGATCGCGTTCCCGCAGGCGCTGCAGCATGTGCTGGCCATGCTCATCGGCAACATCACGCCGCCCATGCTCATCGCCGGCACCTGCGGCCTCTCGGCCGAAGACCAGATCATGCTGACGCAGGCCGCCATGATTATCGGCGGCATCACTACGCTGCTGCAACTGTTCCCGGTGTTCGGTTTCGGCATGAAAATGCCCAACGTCATGGGCGTTGCGTTCGCCTACATGCCGATCTTGACCATCATCGGCACGCAGTATGGCATTGCGGCCATCTTCGGTTCCCAGCTCGTCGCCGGTTTCGTCTCGATCTTCATCGGCATGTTCATCGGCAAGCTGCGGCCGTTCTTCCCGCCCATCGTCAGCGGCACCGTCGTCATCAGCATCGGCCTTTCGCTGTACAGCACCGCCATCAACTACATCGGCGGCGGCAGCGCGGCGCAGGCGGACGGCACCTTCGGCTCGCCCAAGTTCTGGGTGCTGGCCATCCTGACGCTGCTCGTCACGCTGGCCTGCAACTTCTTCGGCAAAGGCCTGCTCAAAGCCTCCGGCATGCTCGTCGGCATCATCGTCGGCTACGTGCTGGCGCTGGCCATGGGCGGCGTTGTGGACTTCTCCAGCCTGGGCACGGCGGCGTGGTTCTCGGTGCCGATCCCGTTCCACTTCGGCATGGAATTCCACGCCGACGCCATCCTGATGATGATCTTGATGTACATGGTGCAGGCCGTGCAGACCATCGGCGACGTTTCTTCCACCGCCATGGGCGGTTTTGGCCGTGAAGCCACAGACCAGGAGCTGGGCGGCGCCATCAAGGGGCAGGGCATCTGCGGCATGATCGGCGCCTGCATCGGCGGCCTGCCCACCGACCCCTACAGCCAGAACGTCGGCCTGATCTGCACCACCAAGGTCGTCTCCCGCCGCGTGTTTACGATGGTGGGCGTTATCATGCTGCTGGCGGGCATCTTCCCCAAATTCAGCGGCCTGATGGCGACCATCCCGCAGCCGGTCTTGGGCGGCGCGACCGTCACGGTGTTTGCGGCCATCACGATGTCCGGCATCCAGCTGCTTAAAGAGCAGCCGCTCAACTACCGCAACCGCATGATCGTCGGCATCTCGCTGGCGCTGGGCCTGGGCATCGACGCCGCGCCCGAGATCCTGCAGTTCGCTCCGCAGCTGTTCCAGAACATCTTTGGCAGCTCGCTGGTGGTGTCTTTCCTGGTGGCGTTCCTGCTCAACATCGTCATCCCCAAGGACGACACGCCGGAGGACTGACCCCCAAAACACAACGACCCCATAAAACCACAAAAGGGCTTGCCAGTGCTATGCTGGCAAGCTCTTTTGCTTTACATGCTTGTTTTACGGGGCGATCTGGTCCAGTTCCGCCATCCACAATGCGTTGCAGGCGTCGCTGGGCATGCGCCAGTCGCCGCGCGGGGAGAGCGTGACCGAACCGACTTTAGGGCCGTCCGGCAGGCAGCTGCGCTTGAACTGCTGTGCAAAAAAGCGGCGGTAGAAGTTCCGCAGCCAGTGCAGCAGCACATCGGGGGCGTATTTCCCGGCAAAAGCGGCCTGTGCCAGGCGGTAGATCTTGGCGGGGCCAAAGCCGAAGCGCAGCACATAGTAGAGGTAAAAATCGTGCAGCTCATACGGGCCGACGAGCTGTTCGGTCTGTTGGGCGATGCTGCCGTCCGCGGCGGTGGGCAGCAGTTCGGGGCTGACCGGCGTGTCCAGAATATCCAGCAGCACGCGGCGCAGGGGTTCGTCGCCGCAGGTGTCGGCCACATAGCGCACGATGTGGCGCACCAGCGTCTTGGGCACCCCGGCGTTGACGCCGTACATGCTCATATGGTCGCCGTTGTAGGTAGCCCAGCCCAGCGCCAGCTCGCTCAAATCGCCGGTGCCAATGACGAACCCGCCGTGTTTGTTGGCGTAGTCCATCAACTCCAGCGTGCGCACACGGGCCTGGCAGTTCTCAAACGTCACATCGTAGGTGGCAGGGTCCTGGCCGATGTCGGCAAAATGCCGGGTGACGGTATCGGTGATGTTGATCTCCAAAAACGTGACGCCCAGCGCCTCGCACAAGACCTCGGCGTTGGAGCGCGTGCGCCGCGTCGTGCCAAAGCAGGGCATCGTGATGGCGACGATGTCTTTGGCGTTGCGCCCCAGCACCCGGCAGGCGCGCACAGCCGCCAGCAGGGCCAGGCAGCTGTCCAGCCCGCCCGAGATGCCCACCACCGCGCAGGTAGCGCGGGTGTGTTCCATGCGCTTGGCAAGCCCCTCGGCCTGGATGCGCAAGATCAGCTCGCAGCGCTCGGCGCGGGCGGCGTCGTTTTGCGGCACAAACGGTGTGGGGGAGACCGCGCGCGTCAGCGGCACTTCCACCGTTGGCAGCGTAAACGGCACCACCGTGTAGCCGCCCGGCTGCGGCGTGAACGTCGTGTTGCGCAGGCGTTCCTGTACCATGCGGTCCAGGTCCAGTTCCGTCGCGGCCCAGCCGCTGCCAAAGGGCGCGGCTTCGGCCAGCAGGGCGCCGTTCTCGGCGATCAGGTCGTGCCCGGCAAAGGTCATATCGGTCGTGCTTTCGCCGTGGCCGGCGTCGGCGTACACATAGCCGCACAGCAGCCGGCCGCTCTGCCCGGCAGCCAGCGCGCGGCGGTAGTCCGCCTTGCCGACGGTCTCGTCGCTGGCCGAAAGGTTGCACACGACGGTGGCTCCGGCCAGCGCATGGGCGCAGCTGGGCGGCACGGGGGCCCACAGATCCTCGCAGACCTCCACGCCCAGCACAAACTCCGGCATCGTCTGGCAGGCAAACAGCAATTTTGTGCCGATCTGCGTTTGCTGCCCGGCCAGCGTGAGGGGCTCCGGCGTTTGTATGCCCGGCACAAAATGGCGTTTTTCGTAAAATTCGCCGTAGTTGGGCAGGTGTGTTTTGGGTACCAGCCCCAGCAGCTTGCCGCCGCAGACGACGGCCGCACAGTTGTACAGCTTGCCGTTGTGGCGCACCGGCAGGCCCGCCAGCACCACCAGCGGGCAGTCGGCGCTGGCCTGCACGATGCGGCGCAGCGCGTCCTCGGCCCCGCGGCAGAGCGTTTCCTGCAAAAACAGGTCGCTGCAGGTATAGCCGGTCAGGCACAGCTCCGGCAGGCAGAGCAGCTGTACGCCGCACTCCGCCGCTTTGCGCATGGCCGCGACGATTTGGGCGGCGTTATAGTCGCAGTCCGCCACCCGCAGGGCCGGGCTGGCAGCTGCACAGCGAAGAAAACCGTATCGCATGGGGAACCATCCTTTGTAATGTGCGATGTTGCGCGGGCTGCACGCCCGCAAACGTTACCTGTATCATACCACAGCCGCCGCCCTGCCTGCAAGGCGGCAAAGATTTCTACCTTACAAAATGTAATATATACTTGACAAATTGTAAGGCGTATGCTATGCTGTTGGCACAGCGAAAGGCTGACGACAATACGCGGGGGAGGAACACGGCGATGGAAAAATGGAAAGCGATCTGGAACCGTAAAAACAAAGACCAGCAGGTATTCTGGCTTTCGATGGCCGCAGCGGCGGCAGCCACCATCCTGCTGGTGTGAGGCGGGCGCTATGGCAAAAAACCTGAAAATGAAGGCCGCCCGGGCTGAAAAAGACATGACCCAGGGCGCGCTGGCGCAGGCGGTGGGGGTATCCCGCCAGACCATCAACGCCATCGAAAAAGGGGAGTATAACCCCACGATCCAGCTCTGCCGCAGCATCTGCAAGGTGCTGGGCAAAACGCTGGACGAGCTGTTCTGGGAGGGGTAAGCGATGAAATTGAACTTTTTCAGCAAAAAGAACCTGCTGGATGAAATGCAGGAGCAGACGATGTGCAAGATCGAAAGCCGCGGCTGCTATGTGTTTTTCTTTGGCCTCACGGCGGCGCTGGTGATCCAGACCGCCATGGGGGTAGGGCAGGAACAGATCTTGGGGGAGGGCATCGTCCTGGTACTCGGGGCGCTGTATCTGCTGGTGGAGTATATGCGCCACGGCCTGTGGGATCGACACCTGACGGCCACGGCGGGTACCAACCTCCTGTGCGCTTTGGCCGCGGCGGTGGTCGTGGGCTTTTTTACCTTTGCGCGCAGCGGGTACTGGCCGGGGGCGCTGTGTGCGGCCGTTTTCAGCGGCCTGCTCTGCTTCGCGGCCCTGCAGTGGTCCATGATGCTGACGATGAAACGCCGCAAAACACTGGATGAACCCGAGGAGGAAAACGAAGATGCATAACACAAAAACCACCCGCCGGGAGCTGACGACGTTCCTGGTCGTCGCGTTTGCGGTGCCGTACCTGATGGGCGTTCCGCTGGCGTTTGCTCAGCGCGCCGGGCAGGACACGAGTCTGTTTGCCAACGCGCAGATGCTATACCCCGCGGCCGGCGTGATGCTGGCGTACCTGCTGGCGCGCCGCCCCGGCCTGCCGATGCGCTTTTACGCGCTGCACATCGTATCGACGGTCGTTTGCATGGTGTGCAGCATCCTATCGGTCATGATGCCGTCGCAAAGCTGGCTGCTGGCCGTCAATATCGTGGTCATGGCGGCGTCGGTGCTGGGCTGGGTATTGCTGCTGACCGAAAAGAAAGAAAAGCGCGCCGCCTGTGGCCTGCGCTGGCGCGGCAAGTTCCTGGCGGCGCTGGGGGTCTGCGCGCTGTTCCTGGCGCTTAAAACCGGGATGATGTTCCTTTCCGCCGCTATGAGCGGGCCCGAATACTGGGCCGAGTATCTGGCCTACTGGCAGACGTTTGTGCCGTGGGTCAACCTGCTGGTTTTGCCGCTGAATTTCTTCCTCGCCTTTTTGCCCTTTCTTGGCGAGGAATACGGTTGGCGCTACTACCTGACGCCGGTATTGCAGCAGCGCTTTGGCAAGCGGCGCGGCGTGCTGCTGCTGGGTGTGCTGTGGGGGCTGTGGCACCTGCCGCTGAACCTCTTCTTCTACAGCCCCGAAACCTCGCTGCAAAGCCTTGTGGCGCAGCTCGTCGTCTGCATCACGATGGCGGTGTTTTTTACCTTTGGGTATGAAATGTGCGGGCAGAACCTCTGGGTGCCGGTGCTGCTGCACTACCTCAACAACAACGGCATCCTGGTCTGGGCCGGCACGGCGGATATCAGCAACCAGGTCTACACCTGGGCGGACGTCGGCGCCAGCGCCGTGCTGTACGGCGTGTGCTTCCTGCCGTTTTTGGCGGCCAAGGTGTTCCGCAAGGATGCCGCTGGGGAACCGGAGACGCCGCCTGCTGATGATCTCTGACCGCATATAAATTACAACGCCCCCGCAGACCGGGCATTTCCGGCCTGCGGGGGCGTTTTTGCGTGGAGCAAGGTGTTTTGCCGGCTTACACGGCAAACGCAGCGTGCAGCGCTTCCAGGGCGGCGTCCTCGTCCTGCTGGCGCACCAGCAGCGAGATGTCCAGGTCGCTTGTCGTGATCAACACGATCTCGACCCCGGCCTGCGCCAGCGCGCCCAGCGCCCGCGCGGCCACGCCGCAGCTGGTGACCATCTCCTCGCCAAACAGGTTGATCTTGCTGTAACCGCCCGATACCAGCGGCGGGTTGCCCTTGGCGGCGGCTGGCAGCGCTTTCATCACGGCGGCAAAATTCTCATAGCTCGTCGTAAAGCTGAAATCCACCGCCGTGCCGCGCGGGGCGCTCTGGCAGATCATATCCACAACGATGCCGGCTTTGGCAAAAACGTCCAGATGTTCCGCCAAACTCTGCGCGCTGTACTGCGCGCCGGGGAAGGTGGTAAGCAGAATGTTCTGCTCGCTGCGGATCTTGCTGACACCATACATCAGGCAACACACCCTTTCTTTTTGATCATTTTGGCGGTCATTCCAGCGTAAGAAATTCCTCGCCGATCGAGCTGCGCAGTACTTCTTCGATCTGTGCGCGCGTCAGCGTAAAGTTGCCGTGCGCGGCGCCCAGTTCGTCGGTATAGTCGCGGTAGGGGTAGACGCGGATATTTTTGTACCCCGCCTCATACTGGGTCACGACGCCGTGCAGTTTGGGGTTTTGCATCTCGACGGTGACGGCGCCGTCGGGCGCGGTCGTTTTTTGGAAGGTGATGTCCAGCACTGCGCCGATCATATTGTCCGGCTGCGACTGGGCGTTGATAAAATTGCCCAGGCTGTAGGCGACAAACGCCGTGTTGCCGTTTGCGCCGGTCAGCCACCGGGCGGTCTGCGTCACATGCGGGTGGGTGCCGATGATGAGGTCGACGCCCTGGTCGGCCAGCCACTGGGCGGTCTGGGTCTGGAACTCCGTCGTCTCGTGGCTGCCCTCGACACCCCAATGGCAGCTGACGACGAGCACGTCGCAGTTGGGGCGCATGGCGGCGATCTGCGCGGCGATCGTCTCGCGGTCGTCGAGGTAGATGACGCCATAGTCAGAACCTTCCGGCGTCGGCAGGCCGTTGGTGGATTCGGTGTAGGAAAGATAGCCGAACGTGATGCCGTTGACGGTCTGGTAAACGTAATCGTCATAGCTTTCCAGGTTATAGAACCCGGCGACCGCCACATCGTCCGGCATGGCGGCCCAATGCGCGCGCGAAGCGGCGATGCCTTCGGCCCCTTTGTCGTAGCTGTGGTTGTTGGAGACGCTGAACACGCGGAAGCCCAAGTCGTACAGTGTGTCGGTGATGTCGCCGGGGGTCGAGAACATCGGGTAGGCGCTGGGCGCGAACGCATCGTTGACGAGGGTCTCCTGGTTGAGCCAGTTCACGTCAAACTGCTGGTAAAACTCCCGCATCGGGGCGTAGGCCTCGGTAAAATCGTAGGCGCCATCCTCGCCCCGGTTGCGTGCCTGCAGGTAGATGCCGTCGTGGATCAGGTTGTCGCCGGTGGCCGAAAACCGCACCGTCTGCACCAGCGGCGTCGGTTCCGGCGTAGGGGAGGGCGTGGGGGCCGGGGTGGCCGCGGGCGTCGGCGTGGGGGCCCAGGGGCCCAGCTGCCGCTCGTTCATAAAAGCGCCGGTCAATACGCCGCCCACGCCCAGCGCGATCAACACGCAGGCGGCGATCTCATTTCCTCTTAAACGCATGACAGTCTCCCGCGCAGCAAATCGCTCATCGTGTAATACCCGGGGGCCTGCCCGGCCAGGAACAGCGCCGCCTGGACCGCGCCGTCGGCAAAGACGCCGCGGCTGCCGGCGCTGTGCTGCAGCGTCAGCACTTCCTCCGGCCCGCAAAAGAGCACTTCGTGCTCGCCGACGATGCCGCCGCCGCGCACCGCGCTGATGCCGAGCTCCTGCGCGCCGCGCTGCTGGCGCACCTGGGTGCGGTCGTAGACATATTCGTAGCGGCCGCCGGCTTCTTCGTTGATAGCGTCGGCGATCATCAGCGCTGTGCCGCTGGGCGCGTCAAGTTTGTTGCGGTGGTGTTTTTCGACGATCTCAATGTCAAATTCGCCGCCCAGCACACGGGTGGCGCGCCGTGCCAGTTCGATCAGCACATTGACGCCCAGCGACATGTTGGCGCTGCGGAAGATCGCGGTGCGCGCACCGGCCGCTTTGAGTTCGGCTTCCTGCTCTGCGGTAAGCCCGGTCGAGCAGATGACGCAGGGCAGGCCGTTTTCTGCGCCGTAGCGGGCGGCGGCCACCGCCCCCGCGGGGGCGGAAAAGTCGATGATGACCCCGCGGCAGGGCAGCTGGGCAAAGTCGGTGTACACGGGGATCGCCCCGACCTGGCCCGCTTCCCGGTCGACGCCGGCCACGACGCGGCAGTCGCTGCGCGCGGCGATCTTTTCGGCAAGGGTGCGGCCCATGCGGCCGTAGATGCCCTGTAGAATGATATCCGTCATAGGTTTCGGGTCCCTTTCTTTTTTGTACCATACGGCAAAGCCGGCCTGTGCAAGCTGCGCGGGCCGGCTGCGTGTTATTTCAGCAGTCCAAATTCCCGCAGGGCAGCTTCCAGCTGCTGCTGCACAGCAGGGGAAGGCTCCACCAGCGGCAGCCGGCAGGCGCCGGCCTGCCAGCCCAGGCGGTTCATGGCCCACTTGACGGGGATGGGGTTGACGTCGGCAAACAGCGCCTTGCACAGCGGCATGGCCTGCAGCTGCATGGCCAGGCTGCCGGCGGTATCCCCGGCAAACCACTTGGCGCACAGGTCATGGGTGAACTGCGGCGCCACGTTGGACAAAACGCTGATAACGCCTTTGCCGCCCAAGGCCAGCAGCGGCACGATCTGGTCGTCGTTGCCGGAGTAGATGTTCAACTCATCCCCGCACAGCGCGGCGATCTCGGCCACCTGGGCAATGTTGCCGCTGGCTTCCTTGACGGCATTGATATTGGGCAGTTTGGCCAGTTCCGCCAGGGTGGCGGGGGTCAGGTTGCAGCCGGTACGGCTGGGGACATTGTACAGGATGCAAGGCAGATCCACCGACTGGGCGATTGCTTTATAGTG
>DXEI01000024.1 GCA_019115045.1 Candidatus Gemmiger excrementipullorum
GCGCTGTGCTGCCGCCCGCAAAGCGGCGCCAAAGCCCGCGCCTGGGCGCAGCAGTACGGCATCCCGGCCGTGTATACCGACGAAGCCGCCTGCTACGCCGCGGGCGGGTTTGACGCCGTGTACATCGGCACCGCCAACCACCTGCACTACGCGGCCGCTAAGCGGGCGCTGGCGGCAGGGTGCCATGTCATACTGGAAAAGCCGTTCACCGGCACGGCGGCCGAAGCGCGGGAACTCTATGCGCTGGCCGACGCAGAGAACGTTATGCTGCTGGAGGCCATCACCACCTATTACCTGCCGCAGTACGCCTTTTTGCAGGCGGAACTGCCCAAGCTCGGGCCGGTGCGCGGGGCTATGGCCAGCTTTTGCGCGCGCAGCCGCCGGTATGACGATTTCCTCAACGGCATCTGGAACACGACGTTTGACCCTGCCTGCCAGGGCGGCGCGCTCAACGATATGAACGTCTACAATCTGCACCTGCTCACCGGGCTGCTGGGCGCGCCGCAGCGCGCCGAGTACCGCGCCAGCCGGGCCGAAAACGGCGTTGACACCGCCGGCCTGGCGCTGCTGGACTACGGCGGTTTTACCGCCGCCGCGCTGGCCGCCAAAGACAGCGAGGGCGTCAACGGCCTGGTGCTGCAGGGCCCCGGCGGCTCGCTGCATGTCGAGGGCGGCACCAACGCGCTGCCCACGGTGTACAGCATGCTGGGCGGCGTGCGCGGCAGCGGCACGCGCACCGACGCCCCGGCGGCCGCGCGCTTCCGCATGGCGTATGAGTTTGCGGAGTTTGCGCGCATCATCGCGTCGCACGACACCGCCGCCGAAGCCGCCGCCCGCGCGCGCACGCTGGCCGTCATGGACCTGCTGGACGCGCTGCACGGCCGCAAAGGCTGAAACCGTGTGCATAAATCTTTCCCCACCGTCCCACACTAAGGGCATACACAAATTTTGCCGTAAAGGACGGGGAACGATGAACCATATCAAATCTTTTTTTAGGGAGAAAGGCCTCTACCTGTTCTGCCTGGCGCTGGTGTTCGCGGCCACAGCGGCGGGCATCCTGGCGCTGCGCAGCGTCGTCAACAACATGACGGAACTCACGCAGCTTCGCAAAGACGCCCTGCAGGAGGACAGCACATGGGACCAGCCCGACGCCACCGTCAACAACCCGGCCAGCGACGTGCCGGAGCCGACCTCTACGCCCTCGGCGCCGCCCTCTGGGCAGGGTGCCTCGTCTGGGGCGTCCTCTGCGCCGGCGGCTGCCTCTGCCGCGCCGTCCGCCGCGGCCGCGCCCTCCGCGCCCTCTGCCGCCTTGCCGGAACTTTGGCAGGCGGCCCCGGCGGCGGAGTTCAGCGGTGAGGAGCTGGTCTATAACGAGACGCTGGGCGACTGGCGCACCCACAACGGCGCCGACTACGCCGCCGCACAAGATGCCGCCGTCACCCCCGTGCAGCCGGGCAAGGTCACCCATGTCAGCGAGGACGCCCTCTGGGGCGGCGTGGTGGAAGTCACCGACGCCGGCGGCCTGGTGTGGCGCTACTGCGGCCTGGCGGACCCGCAGGTGGAAACCGGCGACGAAGTTTCCGCCGCCGACACCCTGGGCAAGGTGGGGGATGTCCCGGCCGAAGCGCACGCCGAAGCGCACGTCCACCTGGAATGCCTGCGAGACGGCGTCTACCGGGACCCTGCTGCGGCGGTGGGCTGACGCGGCAGGCATCCCAACAGAACAAAAACAGGTCGTCCCCGCCTGCCAGGGCGGGGAACTTTGTTTTGGAAAAGGCGGACCTGGCCCTCTGCGCCTTGGGCTATGGCTGCTGGAAACTGCTGGTGGCCTACGTCAAATCGGTCAGCCACGTCAAACGCACGCTGGACGCGTGAATTCTTTGTTTTTTACTTTTGTAACGGCTTTTGCTGTGCTATACTGAAAAAAAGCGCAGAAAAGAGGAATGCGGGATGAAACCTTTTGTAAGGATTTTTATGGTGAGCGCTCTGCTGCTCTTGCTGACAGCCTACGGCGGGCCGTTGCTGCCTGACAGCACGGCGGCGCCCCCGGCAGGGGAACCTGCTGCCACAGCCACGCCTGCCCCGCAGCCCACAGTTACGCCGAAGCCTACGCCCACGCCCGCGCCGGACCCCTCCGATACACTGGAATATACGATGCTGCCGGTGACCTGGGAGGGCCGGGCCTTCGGCAGCTATGAGAGCGAGACCTGGCAGTTTATGCCGCGCGCCGAGGCTGAGGCCGCCCGGAAAAACGGTTACCTGCTGGCGCAGGGGCTGTATGAAGGGGATGCGGAGAAGGTGCGTGCGGCGCTGTCGGACCGGGTGCTGGCGGCGGGCAACCCGCTGGAAGAACTGGAAGGGCTGAAGATCGCCGAGATCATGCTGGCCGGCGGTTTGTACGAAATTCCGTATATGTCGCTTACGGTAGCCGATCCCGGCGTTACGCCGCTGCTGGCAGGGGAACATACGTACAACCTGCGGTTTGACGAAACGGGTAAGGTGGACTTTTTTTCTCTATTTTCCGTGGCGGCGGCAGATGCTTTGGCCGATGGGGAAGATTGGGTAAGCCTGGGCAATTGGGGCATCCAGGAGACGATCCAGGGCGATACGCTGCAGGGCGTCCGTTACTCCATCCAGGGCCGACTGGCCGACCCGCTGGGGTTGCGCGCGGCCGAAGTGCGGGGAACACGGGTGCAGTATCACGCTGACCGGCAGCCGGATGGTATGTGGGGCGAGAGCGTGGAGGAAGAAGAAACCTCCATTCCCGGTAAGTGGCCCCTGCCGCTGGATCTGCATGAAACCTACGGAGAGCCGCCGGAAGGGAACGTCCTGAGCCCCGAAGAACGGCAGCAGGTCTGTGACCAGCTCAACCGCAAATTTGCATCCCTGCGGGACGGTACGTACGACGACGGTTTTGGCGGCGACCCGGCACGGAAAATCCTGTATGCCTGGGACAATGCCCGCCCGCTGCCGCTCACGGTCACACCGGAATCCCTGCGAAGCCAACGTTACAGCGAGCGCAATCCCGACATCCCGTCGGGCGTTTCGGTGTGGGTGCCGCTGCCGGACCACTGCTGGGTGGTGTACAACATTGCCGAAAGCGGCGGTGCGGCGGGGGAATTAAGCGGACGGAGTTATGTGCTGGAAGTTCCCTGAACATCACAAAACAAAACAAGGCCCGGTCCCCTGCAGGGGACCGGGCCTTGTGTATTTGTCCTTATTTCTGGTAGGAACGCACGTTGAGCATCCGCGTGGCGTTGAGCACCGCCAGCACCATGACGCCGACGTCGGCAAACACGGCCCACCACATGTTGGCCACGCCCACGGCGCTCAAGAGCAGGCACAGCGCCTTGACGCCCAGCGCGAACACGATGTTCTGGTAGACGATGGCCATGCACTTGCGGGCGATGCGCATCGCCAGGCCGATCTTGGCCGGGTCGTCGTCCATCAGCACGACGTCGGCGGCCTCGATGGCGGCGTCGCTGCCCAGCGCGCCCATGGCGATGCCGATGTCGGCGCGCATCAAAACCGGCGCGTCGTTGATGCCGTCGCCCACAAAGGCCAGCATTTTGCCGTTTTCTTTCTGGGCCAGCAGCGCTTCCACCTGCTGCACTTTGTCGGCGGGCAGCAGCCCGGCGTGCACTTCGTCAATGCCCAGGTCCTGCGCCACCTGCCGCGCCACGGCCGGGTCGTCGCCGGTCAGCATCACGGTGCGCACGCCCTGCGCGCGCAGGTCCTGCACGGCGGGGCGGGCCGTCGGCTTTTCTTCGTCCGAGATCAGGATCGACCCCAAAAACTGCCCGTCGCGCGCCACATACACCACGGTGCCGGCGCCGCTGCCCGCCGTGTACGCAATGCCGTTGGCTTCCATCAGGCGGGCGTTGCCGGCCAGCACGGTGCGGCCGTCCACCAGCGTGCGCACGCCCTGCCCGGCGATCTCCTGCGCGTCGGCGGCGCGGCGGGCGTCCAGCCCAGGGCAGGCTTCGCGCAAACTTTTGCTGATCGGGTGGCTGGAGTAGCTCTCGGCCAAGGCGGCCTGTTCCAACAACTCGTCCGCCGCCACGCCGGGCGCGGGCGCCGTCTGCGTGACCTTGAACACGCCTTTGGTCAGCGTGCCGGTCTTGTCAAAGGCCGCCGTGCCGGTGTGGGCCAGCGCTTCCAGGTAGTTGCCGCCCTTGACCAGAATGCCGCAGCGCGACGCGCCGCCGATGCCGCCAAAGAACGTCAGCGGGATCGAGATGACCAGCGCGCAGGGGCAGCTGATGACCAGGAACGTCAGCGCGCGCAGCAGCCAGGTGACCCAGCCGCCGCCCAGTACCAGCGGCGGCAGCACCGCCAGCGCCAGCGCCGCCGCGCAGACGGCCGGGGTGTACCAGTGCGCAAATTTGGTGATGAAGTTTTCCACCTTCGCCTTTTTCAGGCTGGAATTTTCGACCAGGTCCAAAATTTTGGCCACGGTGGACTCGCCGTACACTTTCGTCGTGCGGATGCGCAGCAGCCCCTGCTGGTTGACGCAGCCGCTGATGACCTCGTCGCCGGGGCGCACGGTGCGCGGGCGGCTCTCGCCGGTCAGGGCGGCGGTGTCCAGCGTGCTCTCGCCGCTTTCCACCACGCCGTCAAGGGGGATCTTCTCGCCCGGGCGCACGGCGATCACCGCGCCCACCGGCACCGCGTCGGGGTCGGTCACGGTCAGTGTGCCGTCGGGGCCTTCCAGGTTGGCGCTGTCGGGGCGGATGTCCATCAGCGCGCTGATGCTGCGGCGGCTTTTGCCCACCGCATAGCTTTGGAACAGCTCGCCCACCTGGTAAAACAGCATGACAGCCACGCCCTCGGCGTATTCGCCGCAGCCCATGGCACCCACGGTGGCCACGGCCATCAAAAAGTTTTCGTCAAACACTTCGCCGCTTTTAATGCCCAGCACGGCCTTGTACAGCACGTCGTAGCCGATCACCAGGTACGGTACCAGCCACACCGCCAGCTGGCCGTACCACGGCAGCGGCAGCAGCTGCAGCGCCAAAACGGCGCACAAAACCAGCGCCGCGGCCAGCAGGATGCGCCGCAGCGTCTTTTTCTGTTTTTTGGTCATGGTGCAGTCCCTCCCGGCGCGCCGTTACAGCTCGATCTCAAAATCCGGTTCGATCTTTTTGGCGGCGCGCACGGCCTGCTGCAAAATGCTTTGGAACTGCGCATCGTCGGCTTCCAGCAGCAGTTTTTGCGCCATAAAGCTCACGCTGGCGTTTTTCACGCCGGGCAGCGCTTTGACGGCGGTCTCGATCTTGGCGGCGCAGTTGGCGCAGTCGACTTCAATGTTGTATTTCTTTTGCATGGCGGGGTCCCTCCGTTTTTATGGTAAATGGTATTACTCTTCTACATGTTCCATGCCCAGCGCGATCATGCTGCGCACGTGGTCGTCGTCCAGCGCGTAGTAGATGGTCTTGCCGTCACGCCGGAACTTGACGAGCTTGTTGGCTTTCAGCAGCCGCAGCTGATGGCTGACCGCGCTCTGCGAGATGCCCACCACCTGGGCGATGTCGTTGACGCACAGTTCGCTCTCAAACAACGCGTACAGCACCTTGATGCGGGTCGTGTCGCCAAACACGCGGAACAGCTCAGCCAGGTCGTACAGCACTTCGTCGTCGGGCAGGTCGTTTTGCAGGCGCTGCAGCGCCTGCTCGTCCAGTGGCTGCGCCGCAGGGGGGGATTCATAGGGAAGCATAAGGAACATCCTTTCATATGTTTATTTGTTCATATGTTACAACTGTTTCGCGCCGCTGTCAACCCCTTTGCGCAAAAAAGCGTCAAAAAATTTGCGGGGGCGCAAAAAGCCGCCCGCCGCGCCAAAAGTAAAAAAGGACCCGCCGGGGCGGGAAGGGAAAACCCTTCCCGCCCCGGCGGGCAAACTGTATGGGTGCGGCCCCGGCAGGCGTTCCTGCCGGGGTGCCGGGCAGGGTGCGCCCGGCGGCGCTTACTGCGGCGGCACAAAGCCCGGCTCGCCGGGCAAAATGACGCCGCTTGCGTTGAGTATGGCGCGGAACTCGGCGTCCGGCATCTCAAAAATGACCTCTTTGACCATGGCCGGTTCGTGCACCAAAATCTGCCACGGCGCGCCGTCCGGCTGCTGCAAAAACAGGATGCCGGCCACCGTGCCCAGCGCCTGCACGCCCTCGTCGGCCCAAAACGCGGGCGAGGGCGTGACATAGTAGTGGTCCACCATGCGCCCGGCGTCAAAGTCGTGTTCAATGGCGGCGGGCACCTCGCCGGGCTGCTGCTCGGTCTTATATTGCAGGTGCAGGCCGGTAAAATCTGCCGCAGTCATAGCGGACCCTCCTTTTTTGTAAACTTAGACGCGCAGGCTGGCGCCCTCGCCGTCGTTGGTGCCCTCGTCAAATTCGTAGTCGTTGCCGGGCAGGATAGCGTTGAGCACAATGCCCGTGATGGCCGCGATGGCCAGGCCGGACAGGTTGACCGCCATGCCGGCGACGGTGAAGGTGATGCCGCCCACCGAGTCAAAGCCCAGCGCGCAGACCAGAATGACCGCCGCGATGATGAGGTTGCGCGAGTTGGTGAAATCGACCTTGTTCTCGACCACGTTGCGCACGCCGATGGCCGAGATCATGCCGTACAGCACAAAGCTGATGCCGCCCACGATGCCGGAGGGGATGGTGTTGATGACAGCCTCAAACTTGGGGCAGAAGCTCAGCACCAGCGCAAACACCGCCGCAATGCGGATGACCAGCGGGTCGTAAATCTTGGTCAGCGCCAGCACGCCGGTGTTCTCGCCGTAGGTGGTGTTGGCGGGGCCGCCCAGCAGGCCGGCCATCGTCGTAGCCAGGCCGTCGCCCAGCAGCGTGCGGTTCAGCCCCGGCTCACGGATGTAGTTCTTGCCGGTCGTGGCGCTGATGGCCGCAATGTCGCCAATGTGTTCCATCATCGTCGCCAGCGCAATGGGCACGATGGTGAACAGCGCGCTGATGAACGTCTCGCTGCCGTCGATGGCGAACAGGCCCATCTCCTCTTTGCGCAGCGGGATGCCGAACCACGCGGCGTCGGCAATGGGGGCAAAGTCCACCGCGCCGGTGGCCAGCGCCACCGCGTAGGACACCAGCACGCCGATGAGGATGGGCAAGATCTTGACCATGCCCTTACCCCAGATGTTGCAGGCGATGACGGTGGCCAGCGCCACAAAGGCCAGCAGCCAGTTGCTCTGGCAGTTCTCAATGGCGCTGGGGGCCAAGATCAGGCCGATGGCGATGATGATGGGCCCCGTCACAACCGGCGGGAAGAACTTCATCATCCGCCGGATGCCGAACGCCGAGATCAGCAAACTGAACAGCACATACACCAGGCCCGAGAACGCCACCGCCGCGCAGGCATAGGGCAGGTTTTCGGGGTTGGCGCCGCTGTTGGTCACGATGGTGAACCCGCCCAGGTAGGCAAAGCTGGAGCCCAAAAACGCCGGCACCCGGCCCTTGCACAAAAGGTGGAACAGCAGCGTGCCCAGCCCGGCGCACAGCAGCGTGGTGCTGATGCTCAGCCCCGTCAGCAGCGGCACCAGCACGGTGGCGCCAAACATCGCAAACATATGCTGCGCGCCCAAGATCAGCACGCGGGGCGCGCCCAGCTCGCGGGCATTGTAGATGCCCTGGGTATAGTCCAGTTTCTTTTCGCTCATGGTATCCTCCCGTTTGTTTATACACATCCGCCGCAAAAAAGGGGAAAAGGCGCGCCGCGCCGCTTCCCCGGTTGGTACGTACCCAGTATAGCGGGTTTGCCGCCAAAACGCAAGGGTGGGCGGCTTGCATTTCGCGGGGCGGGCCGATATAATAAAAGCACAAAATCAGCTGGAAAGAGGTCCTGTCACCATGTTGCAGCCGGGCATTTGCGGGCATGCGGAACTTTGCGTCACCACGGCGGACACCGCCCGGGCGCTGGGCAGCGGCGAGCTGCCGGTGCTGGCCACCCCGGCGGTGGCCGCGCTGATCGAAAAAGCCTGCTGGCAGGCCGTTGCGCCGGAACTGGAACCGGGCAAGGGCACCGTGGGCACGCGGCTGGCGCTGGCGCACACCGCGCCCACGCCGGTGGGCATGACGGTGCGGTGCGACTGCACGCTGACCGCCGTCGACGGCCGCCGCCTGACCTTTACGGCCCGTGTCTGCGACGCGGCGGGCGAGGTCGCCCACGCCGAGCATGAGCGCGTCGTCATCGACAACGACCGCTTTACCGCCAAAGCGCAGGCCAAAACCGGGCAGTAAACGCGCAGCGCGGCCCCGGTGTTACGGGGCCGCGCCGTCTGCGGTTCAATAGATCGCTTCCTCGCGCCAGCGCGCCAGGCGCTGCACGGTCTCGTCGCCCTCGACCCAGCCCTGTTCGGGGTCGGCCACGGCGTCGGGCGCGTAGCGCTGCATCACGCCGGGGCTTTGGCCGCGCAAAAAGGCTTCGGCCTGTTTCTGGCGGCCGGGGGCGGTGCGGCGCAAAAGCGCTTCGCGCTCCTGCGGGGTCAGCGGTGTCGGCATAGGGCAGCCCTCCTTTCGTATGGCTAGTCTGCCCGCCCGGCCGCCCGCCAACCGCGGCAAATCTTACCGTTTGTATCATAAAAGGAGTTTTCACCCTATGGAACTTGCCATCTCGCAGGTCATTTTGCACCTGCTGGACCCCGGCGCGTCGGCGCCGCTGCTCTCGGACCGTGTCATGGACCTCGACGCCGGCCTGCACGAATATTTCGCCGCCGCGCTGGAAAAGGCGTTTGCCAGCGACGACGGCAAAAACTGCCGCTTCCTGCCCGACTCCGCCTTTGCGCAGGAGATGGCGCACAACCAGGACTTCGTGGACCTTTCGCGCCGCATCGCCGGCGTGATTTTTGAGCAGATGCTGCAATACCCGGCCATCCCGGCCGGGGACCTGGCTGTTGTGGACTTCACCGCCGGCGGCGTGCCGTACTACGGCGTGCTCAAACTCAACTATCGCCCCGGCTACACCCACGACACCCAGACGCTGGGCAACGGCAGTTTCAGCCGCATGGTGCCGCAGCGCACGCTGCTGCCCGGCACCCCCAAAGCCGACGAGGCCGCGCTCATCGACCGCGCCAACGGCACGGTGCGTTTGCTGGAGAAAAAGTACGCCCTCGACGAGAAAAAGGATTTCTACCTTTCCACCCGCGTGTTCGGCTGCGCCGAAGCCCTGCCCGAAAAAGCCAAGCTCAAGGCCGTGTGCGAGACCGCCGTCGCCGCCGTCAAGGACGCCTACCCCGAGCCGGAAGCCCTCGACGACGTGCCGCCGTTTGACGGCGGCACCGAGACCGCCGTCGAGCTGATGGTGCGCAACCAGGCCGTCGACAACACCATCGCTGTCGAGGACGTCTGCACCCGCATGCGGGAAAGCTACCCCCTGGCCGCCCCGGCGTTTGAGGCCGCCCTGGCCGAGACCGGCGTCCAGGCGCAGGACCGCGTCACCGTCAGCCCGGCGCGCATCAAAAAGCTCGAGAGCCGCAGCTTTAAGACGGAATCCGGCATCGAGATCAAGATCCCGGCGGAACTGTGCAACTCCGACGATGCGGTGGAATTCATCCACTCCGCCACCGGCGGGCTGAGCCTGCTCATCAAGGACGTGCTGGTCTAAGGGGGCGGGGACCGTGGCAACAGAAGTACCGGGGCCCCTGTACAGGGTGACGACCACGGAATACACGCTGGCAAAACTGCCGGAGGAGGAACAGACGATGGAATGGAAGGACGGACGCCCCCGCTGCTGGTGGGCAAACCCCGAAAACCCCCGTTACCTGCATTACCACGACAGGGAATGGGGCGTGCCGGTGCACGACGACCGCACGCTGTTTGAAATGCTGATCCTGGAAGGGTTCCAGGCCGGGCTTTCCTGGGAGTGCATCCTCAACAAACGGGAAAACTTCCGCCGCGCCTTCGATGCCTTCGACTGGGAGAAGGTGGCCGCCTACGGTCCTGAAAAGCTGGAAGCCCTGGCGCAGGACGCGGGCATCGTGCGCAACCGGCGCAAGATCGCGGCGTCGGTGGGCAACGCGCGGGCTTTCGCGGCCATCCGGCAGGAGTGGGGCAGCTTTGACGCCTACCTCTGGCACTGGACCGGCGGAAAATCATTGCGGGAAGTGGGCTGCGCCACTTCGCCGCTGTCGGACGCGATCTCCAAGGATCTGCAAAAGCGCGGCATGAAGTTCGTGGGTTCCACCATCATCTACGCCTATCTGCAGGCGGTGGGGGTGCTCTGGTCCCACGAACCCGGCTGTTATCTTTATATGGAGGGCCCCGGCGGGGAACACTGAGCCCGGGCCCGCCGCACCGTATGGAATGGCCCCGCGCGGGCCGAAGGGGGTATTGACGATGGAATATTCGGAACTGGCGGCACAGGCGCGCCGCGCCACAGAGGAACTGCTGCAAAAGGCGCA
>DXEI01000003.1 GCA_019115045.1 Candidatus Gemmiger excrementipullorum
AGGGCGGCGGCCTGCACGGCCGGGTCCGGCGCGCCGGCGCTCGTCTCGGGGTGGTAGGTCACCAGCGCAAAGGGCTGCGCCAGGTCAAACCCCGTCGAATCGCACAGTTCCTGCCGCGTCATTTTGGGCAGCGTGCGGATGTTTTCGTCCCCCAGGCCGCCCACGCAAAAGACGCGGCCCGGTTCCTCGCCCATGCGCACCAGGCGGGCGGCGCTGTCGGCGCAGGAGGGAAAGTGCAGCGCCGCCATCTTGGTGATGCAGTGGCGGTAATACTCGTCGGCCGCGCCCAGCGTCACGTCCCCGCCCGAAATGTGGGCGATGGGGATATGCCGCGCCGCGGCGGCCGCCGCTACGGCAAAAATCTCGAACCGGTCGCCCAGCAGCAGCACCACATCGGGGCGGTGGGCGGCAAAATACTCGTCAAACACCGTCAGCGTGCGGGCGATGGTGCGTGCCACCGGCTCGTCGGCGTCGTCCGTAAAAATCGGCAGTCGCGCCGCAAGGGGCAGCCCGTCGGCTTCGATCTCGGCCACGGTAGCCCCCAGCCGCGCACACAGATGCGCCCCGGTCGCCACCAGCTGTAAGGCCAGCGTATTGCTGGCGGCCAGCTTTTGCAGCACCGGGCGCAGCAGGCCATATTCCGCCCGCGTGGCGGTCACAGCGCAGATCGTGCGCATGGCGGCGTCCTTTCTTGGGTTCACAGTTCGATCTTCTCGTCCTCGGCAAAATCGCGCGGGGCGGTTTTGCCCAGCACCTCGTACCAGCGCATGGGGCTGATGCCGTCGCCGGGGCGCTTGGTCGTCAGGTTGTCGGCGGTGAAGGTCTCGCCCTTGGCGATGGCGCGCGCCGCCACGATGCTTTTGCGGGCCACCGCCTTGTTGGGGGCCTCGCTGGCGGTCAGGTGCTTGTGGCCGTCGCCCAAAGCGGCTTCCACATGGCGCACGGCGTCTACCATCGCCTTGAACTCGGCGGGGTCCAGGCTGGCCTGCTGGTCGGGGCCGGGCAGGGCCTTGTCCAGCGTAAAGTGCTTTTCAATGACGGCCGCGCCCAGCACGGCGGCGGCGACGTCACACTCCCACCCCGGGGTATGGTCCGAGAGCCCCACCGGCAGGCCGAACTGGTCAAACAGTTCCAGCATGGCGGTCAGGTTGGCGTCCGCATAGGGCGTGGGGTACTGGGTGTTGCAGTGCAGCACCGTCGCTTCGGGGCAGCCGCCGTCGTCCAGAATGCCCAGCGCGTCGGTGATCTCGCCCAGCGTGCTCATGCCGGTCGAAAGCAGCACCGGTGTGCGCAGCTTGGCGACTTCCTCCAGGTAGGGCAGGTTGGTGATCTCGCCCGAAGGGATCTTGAGCAGCGGCAGGCCCAGCGTGCCCAAAAACCGCACGCTGGGGATGTCGAACGGCGCCGAGAGGTACTGGATGCCGATGGAATCGCAGTATGCTTTCAGTTCCCGGTGCGCGTCGAAAGAAAAATGCAGCTTGCGGATCATCTCCAGCTGGCTCTCGGCGGCGTCGGTGGTCTGTTTCTGGTAGGCGGCTTTCTCGGCAAATTTGCTCACGACCAGTTCCGGCACCGCGGTCTGGTACTTGACGATGTCGGCCCCGCATTCTTTGGCAACGCGGGCCATCTGCTTGGCCATTTCCAGGTCGCCGTTGTGGTTGACCCCGGCCTCGGCAATGATCGTTACGGGCATAACGGGCTCCTTTCGGTGCGTTAAGACTGGGTCTCCAGCTTGCGGCGCATTTTTTCCAGTTCTTCCAGCTGGCCCATGTCCATCCAGCTGTTTTCGCCAATGGGGTAGACGCCGACTTTCTCGCCGGCGGCGCGGTAGCGCTCGATCACGTCGGGGAACCCGATGACCTCGCCGTCGCGCATCTCCTCCACCACGCGGGGTTCCACCACGTAGACGCCGGTGTTGGTCAAAAAGTCCAGCTCCGGCTTTTCGCGCATGGCGGCGATGCCGCCGTCCTGGCCCAGTTCCACCACGCCGTAGGGCACCGTGTAGTGCTTGAACGCGCAGATCATCGTGACCAGGTTGCCGTGTTTTTTGTGGTACTCGTAAATATCGCCGAAATCCACATCCAGCAGCGTGTCGCAGTTGGTAAAGAAAAACGGCGACTGGATCTTGCCCTTGAGCAGGCACAGCCCGCCGCCGGTGCCCATAAAGACGTCCTCGTCAGCAAAATGCACGGTGTAGTCCTTTTCCAGGTCGGTGAAATAGGACTTGATCATGCCGCGCTTGTAGTTGACGATCATCGTGAAATCATGGCAGCCGAAATCGCGGAACCGGTCGATGATGAGTTCCGCAATGGGCTGCTCGCCCACGGGGATCAGCGGCTTGGGCAGAATTTTGGTGTAGGGGTACAGCCGTGTGCCAAGGCCCCCGGCCATCATCACGACGGGGATATCGACGCGCTTGCGGTTGTCGACGTCCAGCTTGTAAGCAAACACAATGTCGGTGATGACGCCGCGCTTGTCCAAAATCGGCAGCGCGTCGATGCGGTGGGTCTGCAGCACTTCCCGTGCGCGGCCGCGCTCGGCAATGGGCAGGCTCAGCGGGTGGTAGTTGGCCGCACGGTCGACGGTCTGGTCCGGTGTGCCGCCGCGCAAAAAGAATTTGCGGATATCGCCGTCGGTCAGCGCGGCCTGCAGCCGCCCTTCCGGCGCAATAAACAGGATGCGCTGGCCGGTCTCGTCCAGCTTGCGCAGCGCCTCCAGCACGGTGGCGTCGGGCGCCAAAAACAGTTCCTCTACCCGGATCAAAGGCAGGGGCCCCCTTTCGGTCGTTGGTTTTACAGCGCCAGCACGGCCTGGCACACGCGCTCGCAGTCGTCAAGCGTCAAATTGGTCGAGCAGGGCAGGTTGACGATGTACCGGCGGTAGTCCTCGGCTTTCGCCAGGGCGTAGGCTTCGTTGCGCGGGTAGTCCGCCTGCTCGGGGATCAGCGCCCACACCGGCCGCGTCTGGATGTCCTGCGCCTGCAAACGGGCGATGACGTCGTCGCGGTCCAGGGCGGTGTCTTTGAGGTACAGGCTGAAGAACCAGCGGTTGGGGCGCACGCCGTCGGTCACAAACGGCAGCATGCGCAGCCCCTGCACGCCGTCCAGCCGGGCGACGTAGTGGTCGTACAGCTCCTTTTTGTGGGCGATGAAGCCTTCCAGCCGCTCCAGCTGCGCCAGGCCCAGGCAGGCCTGCACGTTGGTCATGCGGTAGTTGTAGCCCACTTCGTCGTGCTTGAACTGCAAAAGGTCGGTCTTGGCCTGGGTCGAAAGATGCTTGGCGTGTTCCAGCCAGTCAGCATGGTTGGAGACGACGGCCCCGCCCGCGCCGGTGGTGATGATCTTGTTGCCGTTGAAGCTGTAGCAGCCAATATCGCCGATGGTACCGGCGAACTTGCCGGCAAACGGCCCGGCGGTATAGCGGGTGCCCAGGGCCTCGGTCGCGTCCTCGATCAAAACCAGGCCGTAGCGCTGCGCCAGTTCCACCAGGCGGGGCATGTCGGCCATGTTGCCGAACACATGCACGACTTCCAGCGCTTTCACATGGGCGCCGGTGGCTTTGTTGTACAGTTTGCCGTCCCGCATTTCGCAGCGGGTGCGGCAGAAATCCTCCACCGCGTCGGGGTCGATGCACAGCCGGTCGTCGCAGCCGATGAACACCGGCTCCGCCCCCACATAGCGCGTCAGCGGGCTGACGGCGGCAATAAAGGTCAGCGCCGGTACGATCACCTCGTCCCCGCGCGTGATGCCGGCGGCCATGGCGGCCAGGTGCAGCGCGCTGGACCCGGCGTTGCAGGCTACGGCGCGCTCCATGCCTACGTAGCGGGCCAGCGCCTGTTCAAACTCGGTCACCTTGCCGCCGCTGGTGGACACCCAGCCCGAGGTGATGGCCTCCCCGGCCAGTTCCGCCTCCCGCGCGCCGAAGTTGGGAACGGAAAGGGGAATAAATGCGGACATACAGCATGCCTTCCTTTCGCAAAGCCGCAAAAGCGGCAGAAACTTACAAAAATACATTGTTATTATACTGCATTTGCCCGTAGGCGGCAAGTACAAAGTGCCGCACGCCATGGCGCCTGCCGGCAAGTTTACGACGCGGCTGTTCCAAACAGAGGGCTGGCATAGTATAATACGATCAACAGGAAACCGAAATGGGAAATCTTGGAGGAAAATTGTGGACTTCGAGCATGTTTATTTTATAAACGGGACGGCGTATGCCGGAAAATCGACAATGGTTAAATTGCTGGCTGAAAAGTATCACGGTATTGCGTGTGAAGAGAATTACCATGACCAGTTATTAGCTGAATTGAATAAAGATGAATTGTATCGCCTATATATCACAAAAACGCATCTCTCAATACTCGTTATAATCCCGTATCTTTTTTACAGTACCGACATAATCATGGGCTGTCCCATTGAAATTCTCAGGATTGATAGGATGATGAATATTGTAAAGAATTCCCGTTTCTCCCGTCCTTC
>DXEI01000025.1 GCA_019115045.1 Candidatus Gemmiger excrementipullorum
TGCGGCCGCTCGAAAAAGGAGAACGGCAGGTAAGGTAAACGCCGCGGCTGCCAGGGTACGGGCTGCATGGCGCGGATCTTGGTCTGTAGGGGCCGCATGCATGCGGCCCGCAGCCGTATACCCAACGAACCTGTTTTTTGGTCGTGACCGCGTTTGGTCCATGCGTAGGGGCGGCATATATGCCGCCCGCGAAACGGTTGTACCCATTGCCTGCTCACGGTTTGCATGGTGTTTGTTTTGTATTGTAGGGCGGGCGATTTATCTCCGGCCTAAGAGCCGCCGCTGCGCGGCGGTTGGCCTCCGAAACGCGCCTGCGGGCGCAGCGCCCGCCGCACCGATAAAATTTTTAAAAATGTTCAATGTGCGGCGGGGTCAAGACCCCGCCCTACAGGGTAGCGGGAACGGGCAATTTCCCCGCCCCCCGTGCGGTGCCGCCTGTTTCCGCGCGGGGGGCGCTGCCATGCCTTGCCGTGCGGCGGGGTTTGTGGTATCATAAAGGCAGCGCAGCGCCGCCGTTTTGTGCGGCGCTGAACAACCAAAAGAAGGTGCATTTTCTATGTCCGATCCGCAACTGACCACCCCTCGCCGCCTGCTGGCCGCGGGCTGCGCGCTGGGCGCCGCCGCCAGTGTGGCGCTGCCGTGGTTCCCGCTCAGCTGTGCGCTGTACGCGCTGGCGGCGGCCGCGTTCGGCGCCGGTGCGTTTTTGGCGCGCACCGCGCACGAAAATTTTGGCATCGTGTGGAAAGCCGCCATCCCCGCCGCACTCATCGAGCTGGCGGGCGCGCTGCTGACCCAGTACGACCTGACGCTGCTGACCACGCTGATGACGGCGATCTTCTTCTACTTCCTCGTCACCTACACCGTCAGCGCGCTGGCTTCGGTGTTCCATGTCAAGCCCGGGCCCGACCCGCGCCGCCCGCCGCGCGCCGCCATGCAGTTTGAGGTCGCGGCCAGCCTGTTTGCGCTGGCGCGCCTGCTTTCTGACATGTGGCCGACGCTGCGCACCATCACCGATACCGTCGCCATGGCGGCCATGGCCATCGGGTTTGCGCTGGTGCTGCAGTTTGTGCTCAAACTCAAACAGCCGGAGGAATGATTTTTTAAGGAGGTAACCCCTATGCCGATCCTGAAACTGAGACCCACCTGCAAAGACTACCTGTGGGGCGGCGACCGCCTGCGCACCGACTTTGGCATCGAGAGCGACCTGCACCCCCTGGCCGAGGCCTGGGTGCTGTCCTGCCACCCGGACGGCCCTTCCACCATCGTGAACGGCCCTTACGCCGGCAAGACGCTGGCCGACTACATCGCCGCCGAGGGCAAAGGCGTGCTGGGCGCCGACTGCGCGCCGTTCGCGGATTTCCCCATCCTGACCAAGCTCATCGACGCCAAGGGCAACCTGTCCATCCAGGTGCACCCGTCGGATGCGTACGCCCTCGAGCATGAGCACCAGTACGGCAAGACCGAGATGTGGTACATCGTCGACTGCGAGCCGGGCGCCTTCCTCTACTACGGCTTCGACCACGCCATCAGCAAGGAGGAGTTCGCCCGCCGCATCCAGGACAACACGCTGACCGAGGTCCTCAACGCTGCGCCGGTGCACAAAGGCGACGTCTTCTTTATCCCGTCCGGCACGCTGCACGCCATCTGCGCGGGCATCGTCATCGCCGAGATCCAGCAGAACTCCAACGTCACCTACCGCGTCTACGACTACGGCCGTGTCGGCGCCGACGGCAAGCCCCGCGCGCTGCACATCGACCAGGCGCTGGCCGTGACCGACTGCAACCCGCCGCAAAAGCAGGATTTCGGCCCCCACCTGGGGCAGTGCAAGTACTTTACCGTCGACCTGCACGAAGGCGACTTTGCCGAGGACGCCGACGCCCGCAGCTTTGTCTCGCTGCTGGTGGTGGACGGCGCCGGCACCGTGACGGCCGGCGGCGAGACGCTGGCCGTCAAAAAGGGCGACAGCCTCTTCATCCCGGCCGGGACCGGGGCCATCGCCGTTGCGGGCAGCCTGACCACGCTGGCCACCCGCGTATAACCCTTGCCGACAGGGCCTGCCCGCACGCCGCCGCGCGCCGGGCAGCGCCCTTTTTTGTACGGGCACGGCGGCCGGCCCGCGAAAGGAGGCGCGTCCATGCGCGAAGTCGAGATCGTAGAACACCCGCAGATCGACGGCCTGCGCGTGTTTTTTAACACCGTGCACTACCGCACGGCGCATATCCACCGCGAGCTGGAACTGATCTGGCTGGCCGAGGGCGCGCTGGATGTGCGCATCGAGCAGACCCGCCTGCGGGCGGCCCCCGGCGAGATGGTGCTGTTCCACCCCGGGCAGCTGCATGCCTTCCGCGCTGCGGGGGACGGCTGCACCTTTTTGTGCGTGCAGATCGCGCCCGAACTGGCGGCGCACGCCTACCCGGCACTGGGCCGGCTGCGCTTTGCCCAGCCCTGCCCGGGCCGCGTGCTGCCGCGCGATGCCTATGCCGCGCTGGTGCAGACGCTGCTGCGCCTGGCGCAAAGCTACCTGCAGCAGCGCCCCGGCTATGAACTGACAAGCGCCGGCTGCGCCTGCCTGCTGCTGGGCGCGCTGATCGAGGGTATGCCCCACCAGCTGCTCTCGGGCGGGGAACTGGCCGGCCAGCAGCGCCGCAACGACCGCGCGCTGCGCTTAATGCGCTATGTGGACGAAAACTACACCCACAAGGTCAACCTTTCGGACTTTGCGCAGGCCGAGGGACTCTCGCTGGGGTATGCGTCGCACTTTGCGCGCGCGGCGCTGGGGCAGAGTTTCCAGGACTATGTCGACACCGTGCGCTTTTACGCCGCCTGCAAGCAGATCGCCGCCGGGCAGGGGCGGCTGGTGGACGTCTACGCGGCGTCCGGGTTTTCGGACTACCGGTATTTTTCCCGCGCGTTCCAAAAACGCTTTGGCATGACGCCGGAGGAATACCGCCGCCGCCAACCCCCCGCGCCCGAAGAAACGCATATCCACCACAGCGTCCACTCGCTGGAGCAGTTCTACACCCGCGCGCAGAGCCTGGCGCTGCTGGCGCGCTGCCGCACGCTGGCGGCACAGCAAAACGCCGAAAAATAAAACGATGCATAGTGCAATTTATACAAAGCCCGGCCTGGCCGCCCTGGATACGGGGCGGCCCGGCGGCCCTTTTGGGCAAAACGCACAAAGCGGGCGCGGCAAAACCGGCAAAACGCTGAAATCATAAAAACAGCAAATTCGTCTAATCAATACAGCACTTTTGGCAAGGAAACCGCGCGCGCAAAATGGTATACTGGACCCAGAAAACTGGAAGTACAGGAGGTGGCTGTATGTTGTACATCGGCATCGACCTTGGCACCTCAGCCTGCAAGTTTTTGCTGGTGGACGGGGACGGCCGGGTGCAAAACACCGTGACCAAAGAGTATCCGCTCGCCTTCCCACACCCGGGCTGGAGCGAGCAGGACCCCGCCCACTGGTGGCAGGCCTGCCTTACCGGCGTGCCGGAACTGCTGGCGGGCTTTGACGCCGCGCAGGTAGCGGGCATCGGCGTCGGCGGGCAGATGCACGGCCTGGTGGCGCTGGACGCGGCCGACGCCGTGCTGCGCCCCGCGATCCTTTGGAACGACGGCCGCACGGCCGAGGAAGTGGCGTTTTTGAACGGCACCATCGGGCAGGAAAAACTCAGCGCCTGGACCGGCAACATCGCGTTTGCGGGCTTTACCGCGCCCAAGCTGCTGTGGATGCGCAGCCACGAGCCGGAACTGTTCGCCCGCATCGCCAAAGTCATGCTGCCCAAGGACTACCTTGTCTACCGGCTGACCGGCGTGCACGCGACCGACTACTCCGACGCGTCGGGTATGCTGCTGCTGGACGTCGCGCACAAGCGCTGGAGCGCCGAGATGCTGGCCCTGTGCGGCCTGACCGAAGCCCAGATGCCCCAACTGTTTGAGAGTTTTGCCCCCGTCGGCACGCTGACGGCGGACACCGCCGCCGCGCTGGGCCTGCCGCAAAGCGTCACGGTCTGCGCCGGCGCGGGCGACAACGCCGCCGCGGCCATCGGCACCGGCACGGTGGGCGAGGGGCGGTGCAATATTTCGTTGGGCACCTCGGGCACGGTGTTCATCTCGTCCGATACCTTCCGTGTCGACCCGCACAACGCGCTGCACGCCTTTGCGCACGCCGACGGCGGGTTCCACCTGATGGGGTGCATGCTCTCGGCGGCGTCCTGCAACAAATGGTGGATGGAAGATATCCTGCGCGACAGCGACTACGCCGCCGCCCAGGCCGAGATCCAGCCTGAAGCCCTCGGCCGCAACCATGTGTTCTACCTGCCCTACCTGATGGGTGAGCGCAGCCCCATCAACGACACCAACGCCCGCGCCACCTTTACCGGCATGACGATGGACACGACCCGCGCCGATATGACCCAGGCCATGTTGGAGGGCGTCGCCTTTGCGCTGCGCGACAGCGTCGAGGTCGCGCGCAGCCTGGGGCTGGCGATCCCGCGCTCGACGCTGTGCGGCGGCGGCAGCAAATCGCCGCTGTGGCGCACCATTTTGGCCAATGTGCTGGGCATGCCGCTGGACCTGCCGGTGACCGAGCAGGGCCCCGGCTACGGCGCGGCGCTGCTGGCCATGGCGGCGTGCGGCGCGGGCAGCGCGGCCGAGCTTGCGCGCAGCATGCTGCAGATCAAAGAGACCGTGGAACCCGACCCGGCGCTGACCGCCCTGTACGACGCGCGCTACGCCGAGTTCAAGCAGATCTACCCCGCCTGCAAGACCCTGTTTGCCAACCTTGCGAAAGGAGCTGTGTAACATGAAGATCGAGTCGGTTTTTGACCCCGCGTTTGCGGCCTACGGCCATGTGGTCACCGGGCTGGAGGACGCCAAAGCGGAGATCCTGCCCGCGCTGGCGGCCACCCCGCTGCCCGAGGCCGGCACCGCCTACTGCCCGCAGGACGAAACGCTGCAAGCGCTGCCCGCCGCGGTGCAGGTCAGCGAGCATTTGTTCGGCGGCATGCCCTGCCAGCTGGGCTGGTGCAACGGCCGCAACACCAAACTCAACTGCCTGGAATACCACCGCGACAGCGAGTATAACCTAGCCAACGAGGATTTCATCCTGCTGCTGGCCCGGCGCGAGGAGATCGTGGACGGCAGGCTGGACACCGCCAAGGTGCGGGCGTTCAAGGTGCCGGCCGGCACGCTGGTGGAGGTGTACGCCACCACGCTGCACTACGCGCCCTGCCAGGCAGCGAAAGACGGCAGCTTCCGCGTGTTGGTGGCGCTGCCCGCCGGCACCAACGGCCCCAAGCCGGACATCACGCCCCGCGCCGACGAGGACGGGTATCTCTGGGCCTGCAACAAGTGGCTGCTGGCCCACCCTGATTCGGCCGAGGCTGCGCAGGGCGCGGCGGCCGTGCTGACGGGGGAGAACCTGGACATTGCCGGCAGCCTGTAAAAATGAAAAATGAAAAAATAAAAATGAAAAATTAAGGTGGAAGCGCGGCAAAGCCGCGCAAAAATTGGGTTTGCGGTGCGGTAGAACGCGGCGGTTGGCCGGTCACGGTTTATGGGGGGCTTATCCCGCGTCGTAGGGCGGGTCTTACCCCCCGTGGACGGTTGCGGTAAACGCCTGCTTTGCCCATTTGCCTGCCGCTTTCGGTCGGTTTGTAGGGGCCGCATATATGCGGCCCGCAAAACGTTGCCCGCGCCGCCCGTTTATGGCTTGTGTGACGTTTATCTTGCGTTGTAGGGCGGGCGTTCACGCCCGCCGAACCGATGATTTTTTAAATTTTATAATGTTCGGCGGGGTCTGCGCCCGCAGGCGCGTTTCGTAGGCCAACCGCCGCGTAGCGGCGGCTCTTAGGCCGAAGATCAAGACCTCGCCCTACAAACCGACGGGAACGGGCAACCAACCGGGAACCCCGCGTGAGGCGCACCCCTGCCGGGAGGCATATATGCCTCCCCTACAAATAGGGGTATCGCGTACACGAACCCGAAACCGTTACCATAAGGCGAACGCCCACGGGCCGCATGCATGCGGCCCCTACAAACCACCCGGTATCGCGTCTATGAGCCCGGAGGCAGGCGGTAGCGGGCGGTCTACGGGCCGCAACTATGCGCCCCTCCTCCGCAACCCACCCGGAAAAAACAAACAAAAATACAACCAAACACAAAACAGGAGGTATTTCCCATGCTGCAAAACATCCCGCAAGTCAAGCTCGGCATCGTGGCGGTCAGCCGCGACTGCTTCCCCATCATGCTGTCCCAGACCCGCCGTGCGGCCATCGTTGCGGCCTGCAAGGCCAAGGGCCTTGACGTCGTCGAGGTGCAGGCCACCGTCGAAAATGAGAAGGACATGCTCGCCGCCGTGGCTGAGGCCAAGGCCGCCGGCTGCAACGCGCTGGCGGTGTTTTTGGGCAACTTCGGCCCCGAAACGCCCGAGACCCTCATCGCCAAATATTTTGACGGCCCCTGCATGTTCGTGGCGGCGGCCGAGGGCGACGGCGACCTCATCAATGGCCGCGGCGACGCCTACTGCGGCATGCTCAACTGCTCGTACAACCTCGGCATGCGCCACCTCAAGGGCTATATCCCCGAATACCCCGTCGGCACCGCCGAGGAACTGGCCGATAAAATGGCCGAGTTCGTGCCCATCGCCCGCGCGGTGCTCGGCGTGCAGAACCTCAAGATCATCACCTTCGGCCCCCGCCCGCAGGACTTCTTCGCCTGCAACGCGCCCATCAAGGGGTTGTATGAGCTCGGCGTCGAGGTCGAGGAAAACAGCGAGCTCGACCTGCTCGTCGCCTACAAAGAACACGCCAATGACCCCCGCATCCCCGACGTCTGCGCCGACATGGCCGCCGAAATGGGCGAGGGGCACTACTACCCAGACCTGCTGGCCCGCATGGCGCAGTTTGAGCTGACGCTGCTGGACTGGGCCGAGGCCCACAAGGGCAGCCGCCAGTACGTCGCCTTTGCCGACAAATGCTGGCCGGCCTTCCCCAGCCAGTTCGGGTTTGAGCCGTGCTACGTCAACTCCCGCCTGGTGTCCCGCGGCATCCCCGTCGCGTGCGAGGTCGACATCTACGGCGCGCTCTCGGAGTATATCGGCATGTGCGTGTCCGGCGACACCGTCACGCTTTTGGACATCAACAACAGCGTGCCCGCCAGCCTGTACAACGACCAGATCGCCGGCAAGTTCCCCTATGCCCTCACCGATACCTTCATGGGCTTCCACTGCGGCAACACGCCGGCCTGCAAGCTGTGCGCCGACCGCGCCGTCAAGTACCAGCTGATCCAGCACCGCCTGCTGGAACCCGCCGGCAGCGACCCCGACTTCACCCGCGGCACGCTGGAAGGCGACATCGCCCCGTCTGAGATCACCTTCTACCGCCTGCAGTGCGACAGCGAAGGCGTGCTGCGCAGCTACATTGCCGAGGGCGAGGTCCTGCCCGTCGCCACCGGCAGTTTCGGCGGCATCGGCGTCTTCGCCATCCCCGAGATGGGCCGCTTCTACCGCCATGTGCTGGTGCAAAAGCACTACCCGCACCACGGCGCGGTGGCCTTTGGGCACTACGGCAAGCTGCTGTTTGAGGTGTTCAAGTATTTCGGCCTGGCCGACATCGCCTACAACCAGCCCAAGGCCCTGCCTTACCCCACCGAGAACCCCTGGGCGTAAAGCCCCCGCGCGGCTCTGCTGCAAGGCAGGGCCGCGCGCCGGTCTGCCTGTGTGAAAAGAAAGGAGCGTATGCAACGCTATGGACAAAACCGAACTGCAGCGCCTTGACGCTTACTGGCGGGCATCCAACTACCTGGCCGCCGGCCAGCTGTACCTGCTGGACGACCCGCTGCTGCGCCGCCCCCTGACGCGCGCCGACGTCAAAAAGAAGATCGTCGGCCACTGGGGTACCGTGCCGGGGCAGAACTTCGTCTATGTACATCTCAACCGCGTCATCAAAAAGTATGACCAGGATATGATCCTGATCTCCGGCCCGGGGCACGGCGGCAACTTCTTTGTCGCCAACGCCTACCTCGACGGCACCTATTCCGAAGTTTACCCCAACATCAGCCGCGATGAAGAGGGCATGAAACGCCTGTTCAAGCAGTTCAGCTTCCCCGGCGGCATCTCGTCCCACGTTGCGCCCGAGACGCCGGGCTCCATCAACGAGGGCGGCGAACTCGGCTATTCCATCGCGCACGCCTTTGGCGCGGTGTTCGATAACCCCGACCTCATCGCGGCCGTCACGGTGGGCGACGGCGAAGCCGAGACCGGCCCGCTGGCCACCAGCTGGCAGAGCAACAAGTTCCTGAACCCCGTGGGCGACGGCGCGGTGCTGCCGATCCTGCACTTAAACGGCTACAAAATCAGCAACCCCACGGTCTTTGGCCGCATGACGCACGAGGAACTCGAACATTTCTTCCTCGGCTGCTCGTGGAAACCCTATTTCGTCGAGGGCGACGACCCGCTGCCGATGCACGAGAAGATGGCCGAGACGCTGGACGCTGTCATTGAGGAAATTCACGACATCCAGCGCCGCGCCCGCGCGGGCGAGGACCTCGGCCACATCCAGTGGCCGATGATCGTGCTGCGCACGCCCAAGGGCTGGACGGGGCCGAAAGTCGTCGACGGCAAACCCATCGAGGGAACCTTCCGTGCCCACCAGGTGCCCATCGACCTGACCGTCGGCACCCCCAACCAGGAGGAACACCTCGCCCAGCTCGAGGAATGGCTGCGCAGCTATCACCCGGAGGAACTGTTTGACGAGCACGGCACGCTGATCCCCGAGTTGCAGGCGCTGGCCCCCGTGGGCGACCGCCGCATCGCGGCCAACCCGCACGCCAACGGTGGCAAGTTGCTGCGCGACCTGCGCACGCCGGATTTCAAGGACTATGCCGTCGACATCCCGTTCCCCGGCAGCGTAGAAAAGCAGGATATGATCGAGCTCGGCGGCTACATCCGCGACGTGCTCAAGCTCAACGCCGACGCCAAGAACTTCCGCATCTTTGGCCCCGACGAGACGATGTCCAACCGGCTGTACAAATGCTTTGAGGCGACCGACCGCGACTGGAACTCCACCATCGTGCCCGGCGACGAGTTCCTGGCCCACGACGGCCGCATCATGGACAGTATGCTGTCTGAGCATCTGTGCGAGGGCTGGCTCGAGGGTTATCTGCTCACCGGCCGCCACGGCTTCTTTGCCAGCTACGAGAGTTTTATCCGCGTCGTCGATTCCATGGTCGCGCAGCACGCCAAGTGGCTCAAAGTCTGCAACCAGCTGCCCTGGCGGCAGAGCATCGCTTCGCTCAACCTGGTGCTGTCCAGTAACGTCTGGCAGCAGGACCACAACGGTTTCACCCACCAGGACCCCGGCTTCCTCGACCACATCGCCAACAAAAAGGCCGACGTCGTGCGCCTCTACCTGCCGCCGGACACCAACTGCCTGCTCTCCTGCTTTGACCACTGCATCCGCAGCCGCGACTATGTGAACGTGCTCGTCACCAGCAAGCACCCGCGCCCGCAGTGGCTCACGATGGAACAGGCCGTCAAACACTGCACGCAGGGCGTCGGCATCTGGGACTGGGCGTCCAGCGACCAGAACGCCGAACCTGACGTCGTCATGGCGTGCTGCGGCGACACCCCGACGCTGGAAACGCTGGCGGCCGTGACCATTTTGCGCGACGCCTTGCCGGAGCTGAAAGTCCGCGTCGTCAACGTTGTCGACCTCATGAAGCTGGAACCCCACACCCAGCACCCGCACGGGCTTTCGGACGCCGACTACGACGCGCTGTTTACGAAAGACAAACCGATCATCTTCGCCTTCCACGGGTACCCGACGCTGATCCACGAATTGACGTATGAGCGCGCCAACCGCAATTTGAGCGTGCACGGCTACCGCGAGGAAGGCACCATCACGACGCCGTTTGATATGCGCGTGCAGAACGAGATCGACCGCTTCCACCTCGTCAAGGACGCCATCCAGCATCTGCCGCAGCTCGGCAACCGCGGGGCGTACCTGATCCAGCAGATGAACGACAAACTCGTCGCGCACAAGCAGTACATCTACGAAGTGGGCCAGGACCTGCCCGAGATTTTGGACTGGAAATGGCACCTGCCCAACGCCTGATTTTGGGGGAAAGGAGCGCTGACCATGGAATTTACCGATGTCGTCGCCCGCCGCTACGCCTGCAAAAAGTATGACGGCCGCCCGGTGGACCCCGCCGCGCTGCAAGCCATTTTGGAGGCCGGGCGCCTGGCCCCCACGGCCAAAAATTTGCAGGAACAGAAAATTTACGTCGTGCAGTCGCCCGAAGGGCTGGCCAAGATCGACGCGCTGACGCCCTGCCGCTACGGCGCGCCCACCGTGCTGCTGGTGGCCTTTGACAGCGAGAACGT
>DXEI01000026.1 GCA_019115045.1 Candidatus Gemmiger excrementipullorum
CCGCAAACGCCCGGCTATAATGGGAGATGCCGCAGGGGCACAGACCGTTTTCCCCGGCCCGGCGGCACACGCATACAAAACGGATGCAAAAACAAGGAGTGGAAACCAGATGAAAAACCTGACCAAGCGCGCCGTGGCCCTGCTGGGCGCGGCGACCCTTTCGCTGAGCCTGGCGGCCTGCGGCGCTACGGCCAACGCCGCCGGCACCACGGCCGAGACTACCACGGCTGAGACTACGGCAGCCGAGACCACGCCCGCCCCCGCCACGGCCGAGGAAGCCACCGGCACGCCCAAGTACATCTTCCTGTTCATTGGCGACGGCATGAGCTACCCCCAGATCCAAAGCACCAACTACTATTTGTCTGCGCTGGAAAACGGCACCAGCATGGGCGGCGACGGCGCGATCCTGCAGCATGAGGACGCTTTGAGCTTCGTCGATTTCCCCGTCGCCGGCAGCGCCCAGACCTACGACAGCACCAGCTTCTGCCCCGACTCGGCCTCCACCGCCACCTCCATCTCCACCGGCCACAAGACCTACAGCGGCACCATCAACATGGACGAGACCGGCACCACGGCCTACGAGACCATCGCCGAAAAACTCAAGGACCAGCTCGGCTACAAGATCGGCGTCATCTCCAGCGTCAACCTCAACCACGCCACCCCGGCGGCGTTCTACTGCCACCAGGTCAGCCGCAACGACTACTATGACATCGGCCTGGAGCTGATCGAAAGCGGCTTTGACTACTTTGCGGGCGGCGCGCTGCTGCAGCCCACCGGCGCTGAGGAGGACCAGGACGACCTGTATGAACTGGCCGCCGACGCCGGGTACACCGTCGTCAAGACCCAGGCCGAGGCCGAAGCCCTGGCCGCCGACGCCGGCCCCGCCATCGTCATCAGCGAGCAGCTGGCCGATGGCGACTCCATCCCCTATGAGCTCGACCGCGAGGAGGGCACCTGGGCGCTGTCGGACTACGTCGCACAGGGCATCGAGCTGCTGGACAACGACACCGGCTTCTTTATGATGGTCGAGGGCGGCAAGATCGACTGGGCCTGCCACGCCAACGACGCCGGTTCCACCCTGGGCGACACCAAGGCGCTGTCCGACGCGGTCGAGGAAGCCATCGCCTTCTACAACGAGCACCCCGACGAGACGCTGATCCTGGTGACCGGCGACCACGAGACCGGCGGCCTGACCATCGGCTACGCCGGCACCAACTACGACACCTTCCTGCAGAACCTCGCCAACCAGAAGATCAGCTACGCCAAATATGACGAGGACTACGTCGCCGCCTACAAAGAGAACGGCACCAGCTTTGACGAGGTGCTCGTCGACGTGGCCGAGCTGTTCGGCCTTGTGACCGAGGAAGCCGCCGGCCAGGCGGCCGAGGACGGCGTCGTGACCGACAGCGCCGACAGCCACCCCTCCGGTGTGACTTCCGGCAGCCTGGTCATGACCGAGTACGAACTGGGCCTGCTGCAGGACGCCTACAACATGACGATGACCAAGACCGACGACACCGAGCTCACCCAGGAGGAGTACGTCCTCTACGGCAGCTACGAGCCGCTCAGCGTCACCATCACCCACATCCTCAACAACAAATCGGGCATCGACTTCAGCAGCTACAGCCACACCGGCCTGCCTGTCGCCGTGTTCGCCCTGGGCGCCGGCCAGGACCTGTTTGAGGGTTACTACGACAACACCGACATCTACTTCAACCTCGCCGAACTGACCGGCGTGGCCTGAATCCCAGCCCCCTAACGCAGTTGCATTGACCAAAATGCCGGTGGGCGGCGCACCTTGCGGGGCGCCGCCCATGCGGTATTTTGGAAAACGATAAAAACGGATCAAAAAAGGAGAACCCTGCCCCATGCGCAATACCATCCTGAAGCTGTTCCAAAAACTGTGGGGCCCGCAGACCGCCTCGTGGCGGGTGCTGGCGCCCGGCATCGCGCTGACGGTGCTGCTTTTGCTGCTGCCCACCGGGTTTGAGGGCGCGCTGATCTACCAGGACGCCGAAAAAGTGCGCGCCACCGTGCTGGAAGTGGATAACGGCGCGATCATCAACAACGGCATCATCCAAAATGGCGAGCAGTACTGCACCTTGCGCATTGAGGAAGGCAGCTTTGCCGGGCAGGAGACCGGCGGCGTCAACCTGCTCAGCGGCAGTTTGGAGCAGGACAAGATGTTCGCCCCCGGCGACAGCGCGCTCGTCGTCGTCAGCCATGCGGACGGGCAGATCACCTCGGTCACCATGATCGACCACTACCGCATCCACTGGGAGATCTTCCTGGCCGCCATTTTCGGCCTGCTGCTGGTGCTGTTTGCCGGGCCGGGCGGGCTGCGGGCGCTGCTGTCCTTTGCCATCACCGTGCTCTCGATCTGGAAGATCATGGTCCCCGCCACGCTCAAGGGGGCCGACCCCATCGGGGTGGGGCTGCTGCTCGTCGCGCTGCTCACGGTCGGCATCATCGTCTTTGTCTACGGGTTTGACCGCCGCAGCCTTTCGGCCATTTTGGGCAGCATGCTGGGCACGCTGACCGCCTGCGTGCTGGGCGTGGCCTTTACCGGGGTGCTGCACATCCACGGCGCCGTCATGCAGGACAGCGAATCGCTGCTGTACGCCGGCTACCAGAGCCTGAACCTGACGCGCATCTTTATGGCCAGCATCTTCATCGGCGCAGCGGGCGCGATGATCGACCTCTCGGTCGACATCACCAGCGGCATCTGCGAGGTCGTGCGCAAAAAGCCCGGCATCCGCCCGTGGGAGGCCGTGGGCAGCGGCGTGCGCATCGGCCAGGCGGCTATGGGCACCATGACCACCACGCTGCTGCTGGCGTACTCGGGCGGGTATATGGCGCAGCTGATGGTGTTTATGGCGCAGGGTACGCCGCTGGTCAACATCTTTAACTACAAGTACGTCGCCAGCGAGCTGCTGCAAACGCTGGTGGGCTGTTTTGGCCTGGTGACGGTGGCCCCCTTTACGGCGTTGGCTGCCGGGTTCCTGCTCACGCGGGGCGCGGCCGCCCGGCCAAGCGGCCCGGCAGACGGACCCGCCGCCCTGTAAAAACCAAAACCGCGCCCCTGCCTTTACGGCGGGGGGCGCGGTTTTGTGCAGTCCGGGTGACAGGATTCGAACCTGCGAAATCTCCTGGTCCCAAACCAGGCGCGATACCAAGCTTCGCCACACCCGGGCGGTGTGCGACGGCACTATTATAATACGCCGTCCCCCGCCGCGTCAAGCGCCGGGCGCAGGAAGGGTTTTTACAAACAATTTGTGATTTTGTCACAGACAACGCGCCCCAAACGGTGTATACTATACCCAAACCCAACACAAGGAGGACGAAATTATGTCTGTACTGCATATCACCAAAGCAAACTTTGCGCAGGAAGTCCTGCAAGCCGACCGCCCCGTTCTGCTGGATTTCTGGGCCAGCTGGTGCGGCCCCTGCCGCATGGTCGGCCCGCTGGTGGAACAGCTGGCCGCAGAACATCCCGAGATCGCGGTGGGCAAGGTCAACGTTGACGAAGAGCCGGAACTGGCCGCCCAGTTCCAGATCATGAGCATCCCCACGCTGCTGGTGTTCAAAAACGGCCAGCTGACCCAGCGCGCCGTCGGCGCGCGCCCCAAAGACCAGATCCTGGCGCTGGTGCAGGGCAACTGAACGTTTGGCAGCACACCCTGCCGCGGAAAGGGGGAACGGTAAATGAAAGTCGTCATTGTGGGCGGCGTGGCGGGCGGCGCGACCGCCGCCGCGCGGCTGCGCCGGCTGGACGAAACCGCCGAGATCGTGCTGTTTGAGCGTTCGGGCTTTATCTCCTACGCCAACTGCGGGCTGCCGTATTATATCGGCGGCGTGATCGAGGACGAAGCCGAGCTGACGCTGCAAACGCCCGAAAGTTTTGCCCGCCGTTTTGGCGTGCAGGTGCATGTGCGCCACGAGGTCACGGCCATCGACCGCGCGGCCAAGACCGTGACGGTGCGCGACCTTGCCACCGGCCGCACATTTGCCGAGCCCTACGACAAGCTGTTGCTGGCCCCCGGCGCCAAGCCCACCCGGCCCGCGCTGCCCGGCATCGGGCTGGGGCGGCTGTTCACGCTGCGCACCGTCGAGGATACGCTGCGCATCCATGAGTTTGTCACAGCACAGCGCCCGCGCAGCGTCGTGCTGGCGGGCGGCGGGTTCATCGGCCTGGAACTGGCCGAAAACCTGCGCGCACGCGGGCTGGAAGTCACCATCGTGCAGCGGCCCGCCCACCTGATGTCGCCGTTTGACGCCGACATGGCGGCGCTGCTGCACCGCGAGGTGCGCGCCCACGGCGTGCGCCTGGCGCTGGGCCATACTGTAGAGGGCTTTGCCGAAACGCAGGGCGGCGTGCAGGTGCTGCTGCGGGACGCCCCGCCGCTGGCGGCCGATTTCGTCGTGCTGGCCATCGGCGTCACGCCGGACAGCCACCTCGCCGCCGACGCCGGGCTGGACCTGGGCGTCAAGGGCAGCATCGCGGTCAACGACCGCATGCAGACCTCTGACCCCGACATCTACGCTGTGGGCGACGCCGTGCAGGTGCGGCATTTTGTCACCGGGCAGCCGGCGGTCGTCGCGCTGGCCGGGCCCGCCAACAAGCAGGGGCGCATCGCGGCCGATAACATCTGCGGCGGCGACAGCCGCTACCGCGGCGCGCAGGGCAGCTCGGTGCTCAAGGTGTTCGACCTGACCGCCGCCGTCACCGGCCTGAGCGAGGCCGCCGCCCGCAAAGCCGGGCTGGACGCCGACGCCGTGCTCCTCTCACCGATGGACCACGCCGGGTACTACCCCGGCGGCTCCGTCATGACGATGAAAGTCGTGTTCGAGCGCGGCAGCGGCCGGCTGCTGGGCGCGCAGGTCATCGGGCGCAGCGGCGCCGACAAACGCATCGACGTGCTGGCCACGGCGCTGCGCGCCGGCTGGACCGCCGCCGACCTGACCGAACTGGACCTAGCCTACGCGCCGCCCTACGCCTCGGCCAAAGACCCCGTGAACATGGCGGGGTATATGATCGAAAACCTGCGGACCGGCAAGGTGCAGCAGTTCCGGCTGGAGGATCTGCCCGCGCTGCCGCGCGACGGCAGCGTGACGCTGCTGGACGCGCGCACCCCCGGCGAGTACCGCGCCGGCCACGCCGACGGCTTTGCCAACCTGCCGCTGGACGACCTGCGCGCCCGCCTGGGCGAGCTGGACCCCGCCAAACCGGTGTACGTGATGTGCCAGAGCGGCCTGCGCAGCTACCTGGCCTGCCGCATCCTGGCGCAGCACGGCTTTGCCTGCTACAACTTTGCCGGCGGTTACCGCTACTACGAGGCCGTGACCACCGACCGCCGCCAGCGCGAACAGGCGTTCGCCTGCGGCATGGACCGCCCCGGCACCTGAGCGCCGGGCGGCCCGGCAAACCGAATTTACGAAAACAGAAACAACGCCCCCGGCTTGTGCCGGGGGCGTTGTCGTCTGCGGTTTTGTCAGCCGTCGGCCATCGTTTGCAGGCGGGCGGTATCGGTCAGCGTCACGGCGCCGTGCGCCAGCTCCACCAGGCCCTCGGCCTGGAAATAGCGCAGCATGCGGGTGACGACCTCCCGCGGGGAGCCCAAATGCCGCCCGATGGCCTCATGTGTCAGGCGCAGCGCGGCGGTGCCTTCCAGCGCGCTTTCCTGCAGCAAAAACGCGGCCAGGCGCTTGTCGAACCGCTGCCACAAGATCTGCTCCACCAGCCACATCACGTCGGCAAAGCGGGTGGCCAGGACCTCGTTGGTGTAGTTGGCCACCGGGGCGGACTGTTCCATCAGCTGCTGGTATTGCCGGGCGGGCAGCACCCACAGTTCGCTGTCCTTTTCGGCCTCGATGGCCACCGGGAACTGCAGCCCGCGCAGCACGCAGGCGGCCGAAAGCAGGCAGAGGTCGCGCGGCAGCAGGCGGTACAGCGTGACTTCGCGCCCGTCGCCGGACAAAATATACACCCGCAGCTGGCCGCTGCGCACCAGCAAAAAGCCCAGGCAGTCCGCCGGGCCGCTGTACAGCAGCGTGCCTTTGGGCACGGTGCGCAGCGCGGCGGCCGCCGTCACGGCCTGCTGCTGGGCTGGCGTCAGCTTGCCCCAGGCGGGGAACAGTTCGGCAAGGGTCATGCGCGGGCCTCCTTACAAAAAGCAGGCGGGGGCGCGCCCCCGCCTTGCGGTGTTGTCAGCGGTCCTGCAGCGGCACGTAGGTGCGCGGCTGCATGATGCTCTGGTACGCCGGGCGGATGATCTTGTCCACGTTGACAAGCTCCTCCATCCGGTGGGCGGACCAGCCCACGATGCGCGCCACGGCAAAGATCGGCGTGTACAGCTCGACCGGGATGCCCAGCATGTCGTACACAAAGCCGGAGTAGAAGTCCACGTTGGTGGAAACGCCCTTGTAGATGTGGCGTTTTTCGGCAATGACCTGCGGGGCCAGCCGCTCGATGGTGTTGTAGTACTCAAAATCGCGCTCGCGGCCTTTGGCGGTGGCCAGCTCGTGCACAAAGTTTTTGAACACGACGGCGCGCGGGTCGCTCAGCGAGTAGACGGCGTGGCCCATGCCGTAGATCAGGCCCTTGCGGTCGAAGGCTTCGCGGTCGACCAGCTTGCCCAGGTAGGCGCGCATGGCGTCCTCGTCCCGCGGGTCGGCCACGTGGGCGCGCACGTCGTCCATCATGCCCATGACCTTGATGTTGGCGCCGCCGTGCTTGGGGCCTTTGAGGCTGCACAGCGCCGCCGCCATGACCGAGTAGGTGTCCGAGCCCGAAGAGCTCACCACGCGGGTGGTAAAGGTGGAGTTGTTGCCGCCGCCGTGCTCCATGTGCAGCAGCAGCGCAATGTCCAGCACGTGGGCTTCCAGGTCGGTGTACTGGCGGTCGGGGCGCAGCATCTGCAGCAGGTTTTCGGCGGTGGAAAGCTCCGGCCGCGGGCGGTGGATGTACATGCTGCCGTCGCACTCGTAATAGTGGTAGGCGTGGTAGCCGTAGACAGCCAGCATCGGGAACACGCTGATGAGCTTGATGCACTGTTCCAGCTGGGTCTGCAAGTCGGTCTTGCCGATGTCCTGGTCATAGCTGGCCAGCGTCAGCACGCTGCGCGTCAGCGAGTTCATCAGGTCCTTGCTGGGCGCTTTCATAATGACGTCGCGCACAAAGTTGGTGGGCAGGTCGCGGCATTTGGTCAGGCAGTCCTTAAACGTTTCCAGCTGCTGCTCGTTGGGCAAATCGCCCAGCAGCAGCAGGTAGGCGGCTTCCTCAAAGGCGTAGCGCTTGCCGCGCAGCCCGCGGATCAGGTCGTACACGTTGTAGCCGCGGTACCACAGCTTGCCGTCGCAGGGGACCTTTTTGCCGTCCTTCTCATCAAACGCGTCGATGCGGGAAATGTTGGTGATGCCCGCCAGCACGCCTTTGCCGTCCTGGTCGCGCAGGCCGCGCTTGATGTTGTACTGGGCAAACAGCGCCGGGTCCACCCGGTCGTTGGCCACGCATTCCTCGGTAAAAATGCGGGCCTCCTTTTCGATCGCTGCGTATTCGCTCATAACGGACCCTCCTTCTGCATTCTCGTTTCTTCTCAAATATAGTTCGTATACGAACAAGTATAATACCGCCGCGCGGCGGCTGTCAAACGAACTTTTTATGAACACGCTGTAAAAACTTTACCCCTGGCGGGCCTGCAGCGCGGCCAGCAGCGGCGGGATCAGCTGCTTTTTGCGGCTGACGACCCCCGGCAGCACGGCCACGCCGTCCTTGGGTTCGGTGTGGAACGCCTCGCGCACGATGTCCGCGGCATGGTCGCCCCAAAACATCAGGTCGGTGCTCTGGGTCTTCATGTCGGTGAACATGTAAAAGACCAGCGGCAGGCCCTCGCGGCGGGCGGCCTCGGGCAGGTAGGGGCCTACCAGCGCCTTGGCGGCCGCGCGGGAACGGTCGGTCATATAGATGGACTGCCCCACGCCGAACTTGGCGTCGCCGCGGCTGAACACCTTGAAATCGGCGCGGAACACATCGTCGGCGTCGCGGCCGGTCAAATCGGCGCCGGCCTCAAACATCTGCTCGGCATAGGCGGGGATATCCTCGCCCGCCAGCGCGGCCAGCGCGCGGGCGGCTTCCTCGTCCTGCGGGGTGGACGTGGGCGAGCGGAACATCAGCGTGTCGGACAAAATGGCCGAGAGCAGCAGCCCCGCAATGGGTTTGCTGGGGGTGACGTCCTGCTCGGTAAACATCTGGTACAGGATCGTCGCCGTGCAGCCCACCGGCACGTTGCGGAAGTACACCGGCCCGGTCGTCTCCAGGTTGCCGATGCGGTGGTGGTCGATGATCTCCAAAATTTCGGCCTGTTCCAGCCCGTCGACGGCCTGCTGGCGCTCGTTGTGGTCGACGAGGATGACCTGCTTGCGGTGCAGGTTCAGCAGGTTGCGGCGGCTGACGACGCCGCAGTAACGGCCGGCTTCGTCCAAGATGGGGAAGTACCGGTGCCGCACGCTGGCCATGACCTTGCTGGCGTCCTCAATGGGCGTATTGACGCTGAATTTCAGCAGGTCGCGCGCGCGCATAAAGTGGCGCACCGGCGCGGCGGTGGTCACCAGCCGCCCGGCGGCGTAGGTGTCGTAGGGGGTGGCCAGCACGGCGCAGCCTTTTTCCTGCGCGCGGGCCACGATGGTGCGCGGCACGGCCGAGCCGCAGCAGACGATGATGGCCGCCGCGCCGCAGTCGATGGCGCACATCTGCGTCTCGTACCGGTTGGAGACAAGCACCAGGTCCCCGGGCTTGACGAGTTCTTCCATGATCTCGGGGCTGGTGCCGATGCAGATGCGCCCGCGCGTGATGCGCGCGTCGGCGTCGCCGACGATCAGCTCGGCCTGCAGGGTGTCCAGCAGGTTGCGGCAGCTGGTGTTGGCGGCGGCCAGCACGCCGGTGTCCAGCAGGTCCATGTTGGCGTCGGCAATGTCGGCCACCGTGATCAGCCCCTGCAGCTGCCCGCCGCCGTCCACGATGCACAGCGTGTCGATGTCGACGCCGCGCATCAAGTTCCAGGCCGCGCGCAGGCTCATCTCGCCGTCGATGCCCGGCTGCTCGCGGATGTCGATGTCCTTGATCTGGGGGCTCACGTCGGTGCACAGGCGCGGCGCCGCCACGCCAAAATGCTGGAGCACGAACTGCGTCTCGCGGTTCAGGTGGCCGGCGCGCCGGGCCTCGTACCGGCCGGTGAGCTTGCCGCCGTTTTTCAGCCAGGCGTAGGCCAGCGCCGAACAGATCGAGTCGGTGTCGGGGTTCTGGTGGCCGATGATGTTGATATGGCGCGCACGGTTTTTGGGCATGGCGGGTCCCCTCTCTTTTCCATAAAAGGCGGCAGGCGCGGCCCGCCGCCGGCGTATACAACTATAGTATAGCACATTTTTTTCTGTTTTACGATTCTTGACAACCGCCCGGTATCGGCGTAAAATAGACGATGTATGTGGATATTGGGGGCGTGCCCCCCTGTGAGAAAGTATAACAGAGAGGGAATACAGAATGATACAGCAAAATTTGCGCAACATCGCGATCATCGCCCACGTCGACCACGGCAAGACGACGCTGGTGGATCAGATGCTCAAACAGTCCGGCGCGTTCCGTGCCAACCAGCAGGTGGCCGAGCGCGTGATGGACTCCGGCGATATCGAGCGCGAGCGCGGCATCACCATCCTGGCCAAGAACTGCTCCTGCGTGTATGAGGGCGTCAAGATCAACATCGTCGACACCCCCGGCCACGCCGACTTTGGCGGCGAGGTCGAGCGCGTGCTCAAAATGGTCAACGGCGTGCTGCTGCTGGTCGACGCGGCCGAGGGCTGCATGCCCCAGACCCGCTTTGTGCTGCAAAAGGCTTTGCAGCAGAACCTTTCGCTGGTCATCGCCGTCAACAAGGTCGACCGCCCCGACGCCCGCGTCAAGGAGGTCATCGACGAAGTGCTGGAACTGCTGATGGACCTGGGCGCCACCGACGAACAGCTCGACAGCCCGATGGTCTTCTGCTCGGGCCGCAACGGCACCGCCAGCTACGACTGGACCCACCCCGAGGAAGGCACCGACCTCAAACCGCTGTTTGACACCATCCTCAAATACGTGCAGCCGCCCGAGGGCGAGCCCGAAGCCCCGCTGCAGATGCTGGTGTCCAGCGTCGACTACAACGACTTTGTGGGCCGCATGGGCGTCGGCCGCGTGCAGAACGGCGTCATCAAGGTCGGCTCGCCGGTGCAGGTGTGCGACTGGCACAACCCCGACGTGCACATGACCGGCCGCATCACCAAACTGTTTGACTTCAAGGCCAACGGCCGCGAACCCGTCGACCAGGCATCCGCCGGCGACATCGTCGCGTTCTCCGGCCTGCCGGACATCTCCATCGGCAACACGCTGTGCGACCCCAGCAAGGTGCAGCCGCTGCCCTTTGTCAAGATCAACGACCCCACGGTCGAGATGACCTTCTCGGTCAACGACTCGCCGTTTGCCGGCAAGGAGGGCAAGTACGTCACATCCCGCCAGATCCGCGACCGCCTCAACCGCGAGCTGCTCAAGGACGTCGCCCTCAAGGTCGAGGATTCGGCCACGACCGACGCGTTCCGCGTCATGGGCCGCGGCGAGATGCACCTGTCCATCCTGATCGAGACGATGCGCCGCGAAGGGTACGAGCTGCAGGTCAGCCCCCCGCACGTGCTGACGCATGAGGAAAACGGCCGCACCATGGAACCCATGGAGCGCGTCGTCGTCGACGTGCCCGAGACCTACCAGGGCGCCGTCATGACGGCGCTGGGCGCGCGCAAGGCCATTTTGATGAACATGCAGATGATGAACGACCGCTCCCGCCTGGAGTTCCGCATGCCCAGCCGCGGCCTGTTCGGCTACCGCAGCCAGTTCCTGACCGATACCCACGGCGAGGGCATCATGAACACCATCTTTGACGGGTACGAGGAATGGTGCGGCGACATCCAGACCCGCTCCTCCGGCTCGCTCATCAGCTTTGAGACCGGCGACGCCGTCACCTACGGGCTGTTCAACGCCCAGCAGCGCGGCACGCTGCTGATCAACGCCGGCGAAAAAGTCTACGCCGGCGAGGTCGTCGGCTACACCCCCACGGGTGAGGACATCACCGTCAACGTCTGCAAGACCAAGCACCTGACCAACACCCGCGCTTCCGGCAGCGACGACGCGCTGCGCCTGGTGCCGGTCAGCAAGCTCAGCCTGGAAGCCTGCCTGGAGTTCCTGGCCCCCGACGAGCTGCTGGAGGTCACGCCCGAAAACCTGCGCATCCGCAAGCGCATCTTGGACCACGACCTGCGCATGAAAGCCGCCAGCAAAAAGAACAAAGGCTGACCCAACTGCAAAACGCCGCCCCCGGCCGCCGGGGGCGGTTTTTGTTTGCCCGCCGCAAAGGCGCAGGCAAAAAGCCCCGCCGCCCTGGCGGCGGCCGCCCGTTTGTGGTATGATAGAAAAAACGCCCAAAAAGGGGGAAGCCTGGCGCTATGCGCATCCTTGTTGTAGAAGACCAGCCCGAGATGAACGCCCTGCTCGTCAAGCAGCTGGAGGCGGCGCATTACAGCGTCGACAGCTGCGCCACCGGCCCCGACGCGCTGGATTATCTGGCCGCCGGGGCCTATGACGCCGTCGTGCTGGATGTCATGCTGCCGGGGCTGGACGGCTTGCAGGTGCTGGCCCGCCGCCGCGCCGCCGGCGACAAGACCCCCGTGCTGCTGCTGACGGCGCGCGACGGCGTCGACGACCGCGTGCGCGGGCTGGACAGCGGCGCCGACGACTACCTGGTCAAACCGTTCGCCCTGCAGGAGCTGCTGGCCCGGCTGCGGGTGCTCATCCGCCGCGGCACCGGGCAGGTCAGCGACGTCATCACCGTCGGCGACCTGCGCATCGACTGCACGGCCCGCACGGCGTCGCGCGGCGGGCAGGCGCTGGCGCTCTCGGCCAAAGAGTTCGCCGTGCTGGAATACCTCGCCCGCAACGCCGGGGTCGTCCTCTCGCGTGAGCGCATCAGCCAGGGCGTGTGGAACTTTGACTACGAGGGCGGTTCCAACGTCGTGGACGTCTACATCCGCTACCTGCGCAAAAAGATCGACGACGGGCGCGAGCCCAAGCTCATCCACACCGTGCGCGGCGTGGGCTATGTTCTGCGGGAGGGAGTATGAAACACCTTTCCATCACGCTGCGGGTCACCTTGCTGTACACACTGTTTATGGTGCTGCTGGCGGCGCTGTCGCTGGGGGTGCTTTCCTACGCGGGCGCGCAGACGGCCCGGCAGGGCAAGCTCACCCGCATGCAGACGATGGCCGGCGCCGCCGCGCGCGAGATCGAGGCGAAGGATGGCGAGCTGGACATCGACCACGACCTCGAAGCCTTTGACGACGGGGTCTACCTCTCGGTCTATGACGCCGACGGGTTGCCGCTGTACGGCTTTGTGCCGCGCGATTTTGACAACTCGGCCGTGTTCGCCGCCGGGCAGCTGCGCACGACGCAGGGCGGCGGCCGCAGCTGGTACCTCTACGACACGCAGCTTGCGGTGGACGGCTACGGCACGCTGTGGGTGCGCACCGTCACCGATGCCGGCGCGGTGGACAGCACGCTGGGCGCATTGTGGCGCTGGGCGCTGCTGGTGCTGCCGGCGTATATCGTGCTGGCGGCGGTGTGCGGCTACCTCGTCACGCGGCGGGCGTTCGCCCCGGTGCGGCACATCACCGCCACCGCGCGCGAGATCCGCGCCGGCGGCGACCTTTCGCGGCGCATCGGCCTGCCGCCCGGCCGCGACGAGATCCGTACGCTGGCCGGCGAGTTTGACGCGATGTTTGCCCGCCTGCAGGACGCCTTTGACCATGAGCAGCAGTTTACCGACGACGCCTCGCACGAACTGCGCACCCCCACGGCGGTGATCCTCTCGCAGAGCGAGTACGCGCTGGCCCAGCCCGAGACGGCGGGCGAGACCCGCGCCGCGCTGCAGGTCATCCACACCCAGGCCGCGCGCATGGCGGCGATGCTCTCGCAGCTGCTGTGGCTGGCCCGGGCCGACAAAGGCCGCCAGCCGCTGCAATGGCAGACCGTGGACCTGAGCGAGATGACGGCCCTGGTGGCCGAAACGCTGGCCGAGCAGGCCGCCGCGCAGAACATCGCGGTGCAGACCGACCTTGCCCCCGGCGTGGCGGTGCAGGGCGACGAAACGCTGCTGATGCGCATGCTCATCAACCTGGGCGAAAACGCCGTCCGCTACGGCCGCCCGGGCGGGCAGGTGCGGCTGACGCTGCAATGCCGGGACGGCCAGGCCGTGGGCACCGTGCAGGACGACGGTATCGGCATCGCGCCCGAAAACCAGGAAAAGATCTGGCAGCGCTTCTGGCAGGCGGACCCCGCGCGCAGCGGCGGCGGGGCGGGCCTGGGCCTGGCCATGGTGCGGTGGATCGCCCGCGCCCACGGCGGCGACGTCACGGTGCAAAGCGCGCCGGGGGAAGGCAGCACCTTTACCTGGCGCATCCCCTGCGCGCGGGGCGGGGAAGAAAAAACGCAAAAAGCACAAAATTCTTAAAAACTTTAATGTGCTTTTAATCTGGCGGCGGTATACTTAGGTCAAACAAAACGAAACACCCCTGCGAAACAAGGAGGAACTGCATATGAAACGCCGTATTATTGCCCTGACCGCCACCGCCGCCCTGGCCGCCCTGCTGCTGACCGGCTGCGCCGAAGCCGCCAACTTTGACGGCCCCGCGCAAGGCCCGGCCCCCGTGCCGGTGACCGGCGAGAGCGCTGCGCAGGACGACGCTGCCCCCGCCGCCACCGAAGCCCCGGCCCCCGTGGCCGCCCCCGCCAGCGAGGGCAACGCCGGCATCGCCGGCAGCGCCGACCCCAACAGCGGTTATATTGGCGAGGACGCCGCCAAAACCACCGCCCTGACCCGCGCCGGCCTGGCCGAGAGCGATGTCGAGGCCATCCGCGTGCGGCTGGACTACGACGACGGCCGCGCCGAATATGACGTGGAGTTCTGGCTGCGCACCGACACCGGCGCCGCCGAGTATGACTACGAGATCGACGCCCTGACCGGCGAAGTGCTGGCCTTTGACTATGACGCCGAGGACTACGACGCCGCCCAGGCCGCCCAAACGCCCCCCGCCGCGTCCGGCACAGGGATCACGGCCGAGGAAGCCAAGCAGATCGCACTGGAGCATGCCGGCGTCAACGAGGCCGACATCCGCGCGCTGGAACTGGAGACCGACCGCGACGACGGCCGCACCGTGTACGAATTTTCCTGGAAAGTCGGCTGGACCGAGTATGACTACGACATCGACGCCGCCACCGGCGAAATCTTGAGCTTCTCGCAGGATGTGGACGACTGACACCCCCAAACCGCACAACACAAGCCCCGGGCCGCAGGCCCGGGGCTTGGTGCGTTTGTTCAGTTTTGCCGCACAAAGGCGGCGGTTTGCGCGGGCGGGTAGGCCCGCAGCGCGTCGCCGTCGGCTTCGGCGTCCAGGCGTACGGCGTGCAGCGTGCCGCCGTCGTAGGTCTTGTAATAGTAGGTGCGGGTTTGGGCGTCAAAACAGCAGCTGTAGACCGTTTCATCCCAACGGCCTTCGGCTGTGCGCACGCTGCCGCGCACCATGGCCAC
>DXEI01000027.1 GCA_019115045.1 Candidatus Gemmiger excrementipullorum
TCGACGCGGGCGGCGTCGTCCAGCAGCACCGCCGTGTAGGCGGCGTCGGCGGCTTCGTCCCGCGCGGCGGTGCGCGCGCCGGCTTCCAGCAGGGCTTTGGCCCCGCGGGCGCGCGCGTGCGCAATGCGCAGCACTTCGCGCCCCCAGGGGGTATCCTGCGGGGGGGCTTCGGCCTGCCACTGGGCGGCAAAACCCTGCAAGGCCTGCGCCGGGTGCGGCAGCGCGCGGCTGAAGTGGTAGAGTTCCAGCACGGCGCGGCCGGCGGTCTGGTCGGTGCGGCCGCGGTCGTACAAATCGGCAAAAGCGCGGAAATCGGCGTCCGCATAGGCAGTTTCCAGCACGTCGGCCAGCGTCTCCTGCTCGATGCGGGCCAGATCCGCTTCCTCGGCCATCTCGAAATCCGGCGGGATGTCCAACGCGGCAAAGTGCTGCTGCACAAAATGCAGGCAGAAGGCGTCCACCGTGCCGATGGCCGCGCGCTGCAACAGCAGCTGCTGGCGGCGCAGGCGCACATCGCCTGGGCGGGCGCGCACCTCCTGCGCCAAGCGGGCCGAGATGTCGGCCCGCAGCTTGGCGGCGGCCGCGTTGGTAAAGGTCATGATGAGCAGCTGGTCGGCGTCCACGGGGTGGTCGGGGTCGGTGATGAGGCCCGCGACGCGCTCGACCAGGACGCGGGTCTTGCCGGAACCGGCGGCCGCCGACACCAGCAGGCTGCCGCCCCGCGCGCCGATGGCGGCGGCCTGCGCGGGGGTGAATTGGATTTTGGGGGCTTCCGGCATAGCGTTCTCCTTTTTTATTCCTCCGCAAACGGGTCGCTGACATTGGGCACCGTGCGTTCGTCCTCGCCGTCCTGGTGGGGGCAGGCGATGCGGAAATCGCAGTAGGCGCAGGGGCTGCGCCCGCCGCTGCACAGCGGCTGCGCGCCGATGTTGCCCGCATAAAGGTTTTGCGCCATCTGCACCAGCAGGCCGTCGAGGTGGTCGCGGATGCGGGCGAGTTTTTCAGGGTCGGCCAGGCGGCCCTTGGCGTTGGTGATGCGGCCGGTCTTTTCGCTATAGTTCAGCGGCGTGAACTGGCCGGTGCGTTTGGGGTCCATGGCGGTGTACACCGTCTCGTCGTCGAGCAGCAGGCCGTTGAGCGGGTAGACGGCCGCGCCCGCCTGGCCGGCCGCCTCGGCGTCGGCGCGGGGGATGTTTTCCGGCGCGGGGTCGGCCAGCAGATACTCGACCCCGGCAGCGGCCGCCCCGGGGAACTGCGCCCCTGCCTGGCGTTCCAGCGTAAAGAGGTAGAGCAGCATCTGGCAGTCCAGCCCGCAGTAGACTTCCTTGAGCTGGAAGTCCTTGCCGCCGGTCTTGTAGTCCACAACGCGCAGGTAGGTGCGCGCACCGTGCGGCATGGCGTCGACGCGGTCCACCGTGCCGACGATGCGCACGGTATGCCCGCCGCCGGCGTCCAGCTCTACCGGGTCGACGCGCGGGGCGTCGGGGTCGTCGCCGGGGCGGTCGTCGATGCGCAGCTCAAAGGCGGCCGGCTGGAAGCCGGACTGGCGCAGGTCGCGCTGGATGAAGCCCAGCAGCCCGACGAGGTTGCGGCGGATGCGGTCGATGAGGTACTGCATGCGCACCGTGACGCCGGGCAGGTTGGCGGCGACGTACTGTTCGACCAGCGTATCGACGAGGGCGGCCAGTTCCTCGTCTGTCAGGTCCTTGAAATCGTCTTTTCGCTCTTTGAGGGCGTTTTCCAGCACCCAGTGCGTCAGCGTGCCGCTGATGTTGGGGGCCAGCTCGGCCTTTTGGCGCGGGGCGGCGCGCAGGATGAACTGCAAAAAATAGCTGAACGGGCAGGTCTGGTATTTTTCAAACCGTGTGGGGCTGACACGCAGGCTGCGGCCCAGCAGCGCTTCCAGCGCGGCGGTGTCCTGCACGGCCAGCGGCTTGCCCTGGCGCGCGCGCTGCACCGCCGCATAGCCGGGCGCGGCGTTGGGGGTGCCCTCGGCTTCGGCCAGGGCTTCGGCCAGGGCCGCGCCCTCGGCCCCGCGCGCGGGGTCCTGGCTGACGGGGCCCAAAATATCCAGTGCGGCGGCCGGGGCGGCGGCCAGCTCCGCCGTGTCGGGCGTCGTGAACGGCACGCCCAGCAGGCTGCGCACCGGGGCCAGCGCGGCGCTGGCGCCCTCGGCATCGGTGCCATGGGCGGCACCGGGCCAGCTCAGCCACAAAAAGCGGCGCGCCGCCGTCAGCGCCTTGTAAAAGCAGACGCCCTCGCGCAGGGCGCGGTTCTCAAAGCAGTCGGGCAGTTCGGCCCCCTGGCGGATCATGGCGTCGCGGTCGGCGTTGGTCAAAAGCCCCTGGTCGCCGGGCGTCTGGGGGAACTCCCCCTCGCGCAGGCCGACGACGAACACGGCGTCGGTCTCCGGCAGGCGCATGCGCCCGGCCGACGTCAGGATGACGCTGTCGAGGCTTTGCGGGATATGCCCGAGGTCAGTGGTGCGCAGCAGCAGCGTGAACAGGCCGGCGTACTCGGCCGGGGGCAGCGCTTCGTCGCCCAGCAGCTGCACGAGCTCGTTCAGCAGGCCCATGACGACGTTCCACTCGCGCAGGGCTTCGTCGGCTTCGGGCAGGCGGCCCTGCGCGCGCAGCGTTTCGGCCAGGGCGTTCAGCGTTTTTTCGGCCCCGAGCGCCTGCAAAAACTGGTAGATCTGGCGCGTCAAATCCGCCGCGCCGGCGTTTTTGGCGCGGGCGAGGAACTTTTGCGCGCGCTCGACGATCCAGCCGCGGGCGGCCTCGGCGTCGGCAAGGGTGCGCGTGTCCTCGACGCGGCGGGCGTCGGCGTACCCGGCGGCGCTGCGCGTGAACGGCGCGCGCCAGTCGGCCGCTTTGAGCGGCCAGGTGTAGGCGTAGTTTTCCAGCGCGGCCTGCTGGCGCGCGGGCAGGTCGACTAACCCTGTCTTGAGCAGGCGCAGCACCGTGCGGCTGGAAAGCCCGCCGCGCAGCAGTTCCAGCGCCGCGTGCACGGCGCGGGCGGGGGCGGTGGCCTCCGGCGTGGTGGCTTCGTCGCAGAACAGCGGGATGTTTTGCAGGCGGAACTCATACCGCAGCGGGCTGAGGTACTGCCCGATATCGCGGCAGACGACCGCCATGCGGCTGTAGGGCACCCCGGCGCGGGCGCGCGCCGCAATGGCGGCCGCCACGGCCTTGGCTTCGGCCTGGCGGCTGGCCGCCGCATGGCAGACGATGGCCGGGGCGGCGGGGTCCACCGTGCACTGCGGCGTATAGGTGGGGTCCGCCAGCAGCAGGTTGAGCTCGGCCAGGACGGGGGCGTCGGCGTGGCGGGGGTCGTCGGCCAGCGTGCGGGTATGTACCGGCACGCCGGCGTCCGCCGCCATGCGGCGCAGCGCGGCGGCCACCATTTTGGCGCCGCTGAACACCCCCATGCCGCCGTCGCGGTCCTGCAGGCCGTCGCAGCACAGGCACACCGTCACGTCGGCCACCGGCAGCATGGCGGCCAGCAAGGCGCGCTTGGGGGCATTAAAGGTATCGAACTCGTCGATGAACACCGCCCGCCCCGCAAAAAACTCCGCGTCCAGGGTGCGGGCCGCCAGCTGCTGGCGGTCGCCGGGGTCCATGGCGCTTTGCTGCAGCAGCGCTTCGTATGCGCCGTAGATCAGCGCCAGTTCCCGCAGCTTTTCGTGGTCGGCGCCGGGGGCTTCAGCATAGGCTGCCAGGGCATCCGGCGTGACGCCAGCGCTTTTGAGTTCCTGGATGGTCTGGGCCGCTTTTTCGCAAAACGCTGCCGAGCGGCGTTGCCGGCTGTAGTAGACGACGCGGTCCAGCAGCGAGTCGACGGCGCGGCGCACCAGCAGCGCGCGGCCGGCTTCGTCCAGCGTCTGCACGGCCGCGCCGCCGTAGCGGCGCAGCAGCGCTTCGGCCAGCGTCGTGAAGGAATAACTTTCGACATAGGCGGAAAGGGTATCCCCCAGGGTGCGGTAGAGCAGCCCCTCGGTGGAGGAGGTAAACTGTTCCGGCACGATGAGCAGGCTGGGCTGGCCGCGCTCGGCCCGCGCGCGCAGCTGCGCCAGCATCTGGTAGGATTTGCCGCTGCCCGACGGGCCAAGAAGAAGATGCAGCATACGGGGTTTTCCTTTCCTGACAGAAAAAGAGGGAAAGCCCTTCCCTCTTTTAAACGGTTCCACAAACGGTTTTTGGCGGGCTATGCAAGCCCCTGCAGCGCGTCCCACAGGGCAAAGCGGACCTCGTACCGGCCAAAGACCAGCGCGTTTTCTTGCGGCGTGGGGTATTCGGCCGTTGCGCCCGCGACGCACAGCGCCGGGTACAGCACGCAGAACCAGTTGTGCCCCTGCGCGTCGCCCAGTTCCACCCGCAGCGCCGTGTAGGCGCCGCCGGGCAGCGCAAAGCTGCCGTACGCCCGCGCGGCAAAGTCGGCAGTTTCCAGCCGCACAGCCGCGCGCTGCGCACTGTGGGCCTGGTGCAGCGCCAGGTTGGCCGCCCGTTGCAGCCGCGGCAGCGCCGTGCGCAGCGCCTGCGCCGCCTGCCGCGGCGTGGCGGCCGCCGTGACCGCGGTGGGCAGCGCGTCCAGAATGGCGTCCCGCACTTCCAGTTTTAAAAGCTGATCCTCGATAGTATCGCTGTTGGCCAGTACATGCAGGCGGATGGTATCGGCGCGCACCTGCGCCGCCACCTTGCCGCGCTGCGCCGCCGCCACCGTAAGTACCACGCTGAGCAAAAGCCCCAGCCCAACGCCGAGTTCCAGCACCTTGCGTTTCGGGGTCCGTATCATAAGCGCCCCCTCCCTTCGCCCAACAGTATGGGCCGGGCAGGCGGCGGCTAAACAGCGGTCAGCCTTTTTCCGGTTTCAGCGGGCGGCGCACCGTCACGCGCGGGCCGCCGCGCGCCGGGCGGCAGAGGTAGACCTGCTTGTAGCCGGTACGCAGGGCCGCCTGGGCGGCGCGGGCGCTGGATTCGTCGGCAAACACGCCGAACACCGCCGCGCCGCTGCCCGTCATCTGGGCGGTCAGCGCGCCATGCTCCCGCAATATGGCGCAGATGGCCGGGGTCTCTTTCGCACCGGAACAGTGTTCCAGCGCGTTGCCGGCCGCGGCGCACACCGCCGCCAGGTCGCCGGCGCGCACAGCCTGTTCCTGGGCTTCGCAGTCGGGGTGGACGGGGCTGCCCATCGTATCGTAGCGGGCAAAGGCTTCCGGCGTCGAGACGCCGACGCTGGGCATGGCCACGACAAACCAGCATGCCGGGCAGGGCGGCAGGGCTTTCATCAGGTCGCCGACGCCGCGCACGCGGCAGGTGCCGCCCAGCAGGGCAAACGGCACGTCGGCCCCGATGCCCGCGCCGAGGGCGCAGAGTTCGCTCATCGAAAGGCGGGCGTCGTACAGGTCGTTGAGCCCCACCAGCACGCCGGCCGCGTCGGCGCTGCCGCCGGCCATGCCGGCACGCACCGGCACCCGCTTGTAGATCGTCATATCGACGCCGGCCAGCAGCCCCGTGTAGTGGAAAAACGCCAGCGCCGCCTGGATGGCGGTGTTTTTGTCGTTGACCGGCACAAAGCTGCCGGGCAGCGTCAGGCTCAGCCCCTCGCTGCGGCGCAGCGTGATCTTCTCGTACAGATCGATGGTCTGCATGACCATATCGAGGTCATGGTAGCCGTTGGGCAGCGTGCCGACGACGTCCAGCGAAAGGTTGAGCTTGGCCGGGGCCAGCACGGTGACGGAACGTTTTTGCATAGGGTCCTCCCCTTTTGGTCGGTTCTGATCGCGGTCAGGCTTTCAGCCAGCCGTTTTCCTGCAAAAAGGCGCGGATGCGGTGCATCGCGGTCTGCAGGTGGTCGACGCTGTAGGCGTAGCTGATGCGGGCGTACCCCTCGCCGGAGGCGCCAAACGCATCGCCGGGGATGATGGCGACCTCTTTTTCGTGCAGCAGGCGCTCGCAGAAGTCCTCGCTGGACAGGCCGCTGACCTGGATGGAGGGGAACACATAGAACGCACCGCGCGGCTCAAAGCAGGTCAGGCCCATCTCGTTGAGGGCCTTGACGACGTAGCGGCGGCGGCGGTTGTACTCGTCGCGCATCATCTCGATCTGGTCGTCGCACTGGCGCAGCGCCGTGATGGCCGCATACTGGCTGGTGGTGGGCGCGCTCATGATGCAGCTTTGGTGGATCTTGGTCATGATCTCGATGATCGGCTCCGGCCCGGCGGCATAGCCCAGCCGCCAGCCCGTCATCGCGTAGGACTTGGAGAAGCCGTTGACGACGATGGTACGCTCGGCCATGCCGGGCAGCGAAGCGAAGGAGACGTGGCGCTCGAGGCCGTAGGTCAGCTCGGAGTAAATTTCGTCCGAGAGGACCATGACGTTGGTGCCGCGCAGCACCTCAGCGATGGCTTTGAGGTCCTCGGCCTCCATGACGGCGCCGGTGGGGTTGTTGGGATACGGGAAGATGACCAGCTTGGTGCGCGGCGTGAGGGCCGCCTGCAGCTGGGCCGCCGTCAGGCGGAAACCATCCTCGGCCCGTGTTTGGATGTGCACCGGCACGCCGCCCGTGAGCTGGGTGATCGGCTCATAACAGACAAAGCAGGGTTCGGGGATGATGACCTCGTCCCCGGGCTGCACCAGCGCGCGGATGGCGAGGTCGATGGCTTCGCTGCCGCCGACGGTGACGAGCGTCTGTTCCACGGTATAATGCAGGTCAAAGCGGCGTTCCAGGTAGCGGCAGATCTCGGCACGCAGCTCTTTGAGGCCGGCGTTGGCCGTGTACTTGGTGCGGCCCTGTTCCAGGCTGCGGATGCCCGCGTCGCGCACGCTCCACGGCGTTTTGAAATCCGGTTCGCCGACGCCCAGCGAGATGCAGTGCGGCATATCGGCCGCCAGGTCAAAGAAGCGGCGGATGCCGGACGGGCGCATCACCTGCGCGTTGGGGGCGATCAGTTGTTCATAGTTCATCACAGCATCGTCCACTCTCTTTCGTCGGTCTCCTCGGCCTCATACAGGCGGCCGCTGCGCTTATACGCGCGCAGCACAAAGCTCGTCGCGGTCGAGATCACGTCGTCCAGCGGCGACAGGCGCTTGGCGACAAAGAGCGCGATCTCCTGGAAAGAACGGCCCTTGATGATGACCTGCAGGTCGTAACCGCCGCTCATCAGCAGCACGGTGTCGACTTCGTCAAAGGCGGCGATGGTCGCGCCGATATCGTCGAACCCGCAGGATTTATGCGGCGTGACGCGCAGTTCGATGACCGCTTCCACCACGTTGACGCCGGCACGCTCCCAGTCGACGAGCGCCTCATACCCGCGAATATAGCCCTTGGCGGCGGCCTCGTCCATCATGGCGGCCACCTCCTGCGGGGTCTTGTCCAGCATGGCCGCGATGTCCTCGATGGGCATGCGGGCGTTTTTTTCGAGCAGGCGAAGCAATTCTTCCATAACGACACACCTCATTTTTTGTATAGATGTTATGATTATAGCATACTTGCCGGGGGATTGCACCTGTTTTTTGCCGCCGCCCCCTGCAAAAAGCACCCGTGCGGGGCGCAGGGCCGCGTGTATTGGCGCGCTTATGTCCCCTTGCATGCAAAAAGCACCCGTGCGCGGGGCACGGGTGCTTGCGGTAGCCGTATGGTTTGTGCGCGGGGATATGCCGTGTCAGCTTTCGGCATCGGAGGAGGCGGGTTCCTCTTCCCCGCCGGTTTCTTCCTCCGTGGTTTCGCCGGCGTCCTCGCCGCCTTCTTCCGGCGGCGTTTCCTCCGAGGAAGCGGTTTCCTCCCCGCCTTCCTCAGCCGGGGTCTCCTCCGCCGCGGCGGCATCCTCGGCCGGCTGGGCGGCGTCCTCGGCCGGGGCGCTGTTGGCGGCGTCGGTCATGGTGGAATCCAGCTGGCTTTCGACCATCGTCTGGGTATCCTGCGAGACAGCCGCCGTCGGGGTGGGCGTGGGCGTCGCCTCGACCTGCATCTCGCTTTCCTGCAGCGCGGTGAGGTACCAGGTGCGGTTTTCGCCGCGGGCAAAGACGTAGTCCATGTACTTGACGGGGTCGGTGGGCGCCGTCAGCGAGATCTCGCCGCTGGTGCTGTTGCTGGCCGTGGGGACGTACCCGACGGTGACGCGCAGCTGGCCGCCGCTGTTGGTGATGCGCTCGACCTGCGGCGTATACTGTGCGACCGCACTGGTGACGGGCACCAGATAGCACTGCTTTTCCTCGTTGTACTGGTAGACGAACTGGTCGGTGGCAAAGCTGCCGTCGGTGACTTCATACCCCGGCCCCAGCAGGTTGGCGATGTAGGTGTCGATCTCCAGCTTGGGGATCATGGCAGAGCCGGTGTCGGGGTCGCGCTCATACTGGTCCAGCGTGCCGCCGTCCTTTTGGGCTTCGTACACGGTGCCCCAGATGGCCGCCTGCTTGAACACGCCGGGGTCTACCGCCTGCACGTCGTCAAACGGCAGCGGGTCCAGCATGACCATGCCGTACAGGCGGTCGGCATACTCCTGCCGGCGGCCGGAGTCGTCCAGTACGCTGCACAGTGCGCTCCAAAGCCAGCCGGCAACGGTGAGCAGGCCGATGAGCGCCAGCAGCAGTGCCGCCGCGCCCAGCGCCTGCCGCGCCAGGCGGCGGCTGTTGCGGATCTGTTCTTCTTTATAATTTGCCATGGTGGGTGTTATTGCTCCTGAATCTCAAGTCTTGTGCGCGGGCAGAGGTCATTTGTTTTTGTACATCTGCTCGTAGTATTTCTGGTAGTCGCCGCTGGTGACGTGGGCCATCCAATCGGGGTGGGCCAGGTACCAGTCGATGGTCAGCACGATGCCTTTTTCAAACGGCGTCTCGGGGTACCAGCCCAGATCGTTCTTGATCTTGGTGGGGTCGATGCCGTAGCGGCGGTCATGGCCGAGGCGGTCCGCCACATGGGTGATGAGCTCCTCGCTGATGCCCTCGTCCTGCAGGCGGTCGTGCAGCTGGGCGATGACGGTCTTGACGATGAAGATGTTGGGGCGTTCGTTATGGCCGCCGACGTTGTACACCTCGCCGTCCTTGCCGCCCGCCGCGACCATATCAATGGCCTTGCAGTGGTCCATGACATACAGCCAGTCGCGGATCTGCATGCCGTCGCCGTACACCGGCAGCGTCTTGTGCTGCTTGGCGTTGTTGATGAGCAGCGGGATGAGTTTTTCGGGGAACTGGTAGGGGCCGTAGTTGTTGGAGCAGCGGGTGATGTTCATCGGCATGCCGTAGGTGTCGTGGAACGCCTTGACGAACATATCGGCGCTGGCCTTGCTGGCCGAGTAGGGGCTGTGCGGGCACAGGGGCGTCGTCTCCATAAAATAGCCGTCGGGGCCCAGCGCGCCGTACACTTCGTCGGTAGAGACCTGCAGGTACTTTTTGCCCGGTTTCCAGGTCTTGGCCGCAGCGTCGTACCAGGCGTCCTTGCAGCACTGCAGCAGGTTGACGGTGCCCAGCACGTTGCTTTCGACAAAGATCTCGGGGTTTTTGATGCTGCGGTCGACGTGGCTTTCGGCCGCGAAGTTGATGACGTAGTCGGGGTCATACTTGGCGATCAGCTCGGTGACGAGCGCCTTGTCGCAGATATCGCCCTGCACAAAGATGTGGCGGGCGTCGCCCTCGATATCCTGCAAGTTCTCGAGGTTGCCGGCGTAGGTCAGCTTGTCGAGGTTGACAAGGCGGATGTCGGCGTATTTGTCCAGCATATAGTGGACGAAGTTGGACCCGATAAACCCGGCGCAGCCGGTGACGAGATAGGTTTTCATAGTAGGCTCATTCTCCATTCCAGTTTGCGAAAAAGTCGTTGAGGGCGTCCTGCCAGCCGCGCATCTCGTCGCCGACGGTGCAGCGCAGCATGCGGTTTTCCAGCGCGCTCCACGCCGGGCGGTTTGCGCTTTCGGGGTGGGCGGCGGCGTACGCGGCGCTGGTGCAGGGCACGACCTTGCACGCCAGGCCGGCGCGCTGCATGATGGCGGCCGCAAACTCGGCCCAGCTGCAGATGCCGTTGCCCGTGCAGTGGTAGACGCCGTAGTCGTGGCTGACCGCCAGCTTGAGGATGTGGTACGCCAGGTCCACCGCGTTGGTGGGGTTGCCCAGCTGGTCGTCGACGACGGTGACGGTATCGTGCGTTTTGCCCAAGGCCACCATCGTTTTGACAAAGTTTTTGCCGTAGTAGCTGTACAGCCAGGCCGTGCGCACGATGATGTGCCGGCGGCAGAACTGCTCGACATAGCGCTCACCCAGCAGCTTGGTGTCGCCGTAGGCCGAGACCGGCGCCGGGATGGCGCATTCGTCCAGCGGCACGCCGCCGTTGGCCCGGCCGGAAAACACGTAGTCGGTGGAGATATGGATCAGCCGCGCGTTGACTTTGTCGCACGCCAGCGCCAGGTTGCGCGGGCCGATGGCGTTGACCATGTACGCCGCGTCGCGCTGGGTCTCGCACCCGTTGACGTTGGTGAACGCCGCGCAGTTGATGACGGTATCCGGCTGGTGGCGGCGGATATAGCTGATCGTCGCTTCCCGGTCGGTGATGTCCAGTTCCTCTACATCCACCGGGATGACGGTGGCTTTGCGCAGCCGCTCCGGCAGGGGGCCCAGCACGCAGCCCTCAGCCGCAAGCTGGCGCTGCAGTTCGGTGCCAAGCTGACCGCGGCACCCTGTGATCAAGATCTTCATGGTATCCCCTCTCAGTACAGCAACTTGTCGTCGGCCACGTTTTTCAGGTGCATGCCGTAGGGCGATTTGCCGTAGCGTGCGGCGCTCTCCAGCAGTTTTTCTTTGCTGATCCAGCCGTATTTGTAGGCGATCTCCTCCGGCGCCGAGATCTTGATGCCCTGGCGCTGCTCGACCGTCTGCACAAAGGTGGCCGCTTCGACCAAGGAATCCATCGTGCCGGTGTCCAGCCAGGCGTAGCCGCGGCCCAGCAGCTGCACGTCGAGCTTGCCCTCGGCCAGGTACATAGCGTTGAGCGTCGTGATCTCCAGCTCGCCGCGGGCGCTGGGCTTGACCTGCTTGGCCATCTTGACGACGTCACGGTTGTAGAAGTATAGCCCGGTGACGGCGTAGTTGCTCTTGGGGTGTTCGGGTTTTTCCTCAATGGAGGTGGCGTGGCCTTCTTTGTCAAAGGCGACGACGCCAAACCGCTCGGGGTCGTTGACGTAATACCCAAAGACCGTGCAGCGGCCGGCCTCGGCGTTGGCGGCAGCCGCTTTCAGACGCTTGGAGAACCCGGCGCCGTAGAAGATATTGTCGCCCAGGACCATGGCGCAGCAGTCGCCGCCGATAAACTCCTCCCCCAGCAAAAACGCCTGGGCCAGGCCGTCGGGGCTGGGCTGGACCTTGTACTGCAGGCGGATGCCGTACTGGCTGCCGTCGCCCAGCAGCGCCTCAAAGCGCGGCGTGTCGGTAGGGGTGGAGATGATGAGGATGTCCTGGATGCCCGCCAGCATGAGCGTCGACAGCGGGTAGTAGATCATCGGCTTATCGTAGACCGGCAGCAGCTGTTTGGAGGTGACCATCGTCAGCGGGTACAGTCTGGTGCCGGCGCCGCCGGCAAGGATAATGCCTTTCATCTGTTACAGCTCCTTTTTCCAATTTGCACCGTGCGCACCGCCCATCCCGCGGGGCAGGGCCCGCCGGGGCATAATCTCACACAATAATAGTAACGCCATTATACCGCATTTGCGCCCCCAGCGCAAGGGGAAAATCCCCCGCCGGGCCGGCCGGCGCCGCGTGGAATTTGTTTCCAGTTTGTTACTATTTGTGCAGGAACGCTTGACGCACGCAGCGGACTATGATACAATATACGCGGTGTAAATACCGGCAGTTTTATGCCGACCAACTATACAATGTGATGAATCCGCTTGGTAAGGAGGCGTTTTTTCTTTGAAACGCTTTTTGTGCGCAGCGTTTTTTATTGCGCTGGTCGCGTTGCTGGCCGCCTGCGGGGTGCTGAACAAAGTCAGCGCCCCGGTGCAGGCCACCGCCACCCCCACCAGTTCAACATCCCGCAGCCAACAGAATGATACCGTCACGGTAAAGGAGGCGCCCGCCACCGTCGACGTCGTCTCGGCCCAGGACGCCCAGACGCCGCAGGCCGCCGCCCCGGCGCAGGCTTCCACCCCGGCCACCGGGGATTTTCCGGTATTGTATCTGGCCGGTATCGTGGGGTTGATCCTGATCTGCTCCGCCGGGCTTTTGATGCTGCGCAAGATCTGATTTGACAACGCCCCTGCACGGGGCGTTTTTTATTTCCCGCTTTTGGCAGAAAGGAGCTTCCCGCCCGTGGGCAAACGCTACCGCAGACTGCGCGGGGACACCGCGTACTATCCCTTTGCCGCGCGCACCCACCTGCGCGCGCAGCAGCGGCGGCAGGCGCGCTGGCTGCGTATAGCCGGCGTTGCCGCGCTGGCCCTGGCCGCCGCCCTGCTGGTGCGGCAGACGGTGTTCCGCGGCGGGCAGCCGCAAGCGCCGCAAGCCGCCGGCCCGGCCGCCTCTGTAGCTGCCGCCACCCGCGAGAGCGCGCGGGTGAACGTACACCCCGTGGCCGCCACCGCCGACGCCCTGGCCCTGACGCAGCAGGCCGACGCCGCCGCCCGCGCCACGCCGGAAACCGCCGCCGCGCCCGCCCCCCAGCAGACCGCCCGCGTGCTGGAGGCGTACCGCGCCCTGTACGAGCAAAACCCCGACCTGATCGGCTGGCTGCGCGTCGAGGGGACCGGCATCGACCTGCCGGTGGTGCAGACCCCCGGCGACAACGAATACTACCTGCGCCGCGGGTTCGACAAATTCTATGCGGCGGGCGGCACGCTGTTTTTGGACGAACGGTGCGACATATCCCCCGCCGAGCCCACGGCCAACTGGTTGGTCTACGGCCACAATATGGCGGACGGCACGATGTTCGGCCAGTTGACGCGCTACCGCGACGAGGCCTTTTACCGCGAGCACCCGACCTTCACCTTTGACACGCTGTATGAGACCGCCACCTGGCAGGTGGTGGCCGCACTGGACACGACGCTGGGCGCCGACGAGCTGCCCTACTACACCTTTTTTGACGCCGGCACCAAGCTGGAATGGCAGCAGCGCGTGGAGGCCATACGGGCGCTGGCGCTGTACGACACCGGCGTCGAAGTGCAGTACGGCCAGCAGCTGCTGACGCTTTCGACCTGCGGCGACCACCGCCCCGGCACCGAGACCCGCTTTGCCCTGCTGGCCGTGCGGGTGGACCCGTAAGCGCCCGGCACTTGCATTTTGCGGAGGAATCGGCTATGATGGTGCCAGACCCATACCGGAAAGGAGCCTTACACTATGGCAGAATTTACCTATGAGATCACCGAGCGCATCGCGGTGCTCTCGACCAATGCGCGCGGCTGGGAACGCCAGCTGAACCTCGTCAGCTGGAACGGCAACGCCCCCAAATACGACATCCGCGACTGGTCCCCCGACGGCACCCGCATGGGCAAAGGCATCAGCCTGAGCGAAGAGGAGCTGAAAACGCTGAAGGACATTTTGGACGAGATGGAACTGTGAGGGCCGTATGGAAGACTACCATGCCCGCTTTGTGGAGATCTACAACCAGCACATCACCCGCCCCGGCGCCGACCGCCTGCTGAACTGGCTGGAGACAACGGACTTTTTTACCGCGCCGGCCTCGACGCGGTTCCACGGCGCGTGCGAGTGCGGGCTGGTGATGCACAGCATCAACGTGTATGAAGCGATGATGCAGCACTTTTTCACCGACGGCGAGAACGCCGAGAGCTACGCCATCTGCGGGCTGCTGCACGATTTGTGCAAAGCGAACTTTTACAAGGTGAGCACCCGCAACGTCAAAAACGATGCCACCGGCCAGTGGGAGAAAGTGCCCTACTACCAGGTGGCCGACCAGCTGCCCTACGGCCATGGCGAAAAGAGCGTCTACCTGATCGAGCATTTTATGCGCTTGAAGACCGCCGAGGCCGTGGCCATCCGCTGGCACATGGGCGGGTTTGACGACGCCGTGCGCGGCGGCAGCTATGCCGTAAGCGACGCCTACAACACCTACCCGCTGGCCGTCAAGCTGCACATTGCCGACCTGACCGCCACCTACCTGATGGA
>DXEI01000028.1 GCA_019115045.1 Candidatus Gemmiger excrementipullorum
CCCGCTTGCAGGCGGGTCGCGCCGTTGGGGGGCTGGTGGACGCCGCCGCGCTGCAGATCGGCCAAAATGGTGCCCGGCGGCAGCCGCAGGCGGCTGACAGCCTCGCCGCACCAGGCGTGGCCGGCAGGCACCGTGAAGCGGATGAACTGGATGGGTGCTTCCTCCACATAGTCGGTAAAGGTTTTCATGACGTTGCCGCCGGTGTCGATCATCTGCAGGCGGCGCGCCGCAAACGGCAGCAGCGACCCCTGCACCGAGATGGAGAACAGTACGATCAAAAACACGATGTGGAACAGATCACGGTCGGTCGAGATCGGGCTGATGACCGCCATGACGGCGAACACGATGGACGCCGCCCCGCGCAGGCCCGCAAAGCTGACGAGCAGCCGCTGGCGCACACTGCCGCCAAACGGCGTCAGCAGCGCAAACACCGCCGCCGGGCGGGCCACCAGCGTCAAAAACAGCGCAATGGCCGCCGCCTGGCCCAGCACGGCCGGCATCTGCGAGGGGAAGGACAGCAGCCCCAGCAGGAAAAACAGCACCATCTGCATCATGCTGGTGACGCCGTCAAAAAACGGGACCAGCGCTTCTTTGTGGCGGATCTCGCCGTTGCCCAGCAAAATGCCGGTGATGTACACGCTCAAAAAGCCGTTGCCGCCCAGCAGCGCCGCCGCGGCGTAGCTGAACAACGCCACCCCGACGACGAGCAGCGTATCGAACCCGCCGGAGCCAAACCTGAACCGCCGCAGCAGCCACAGCGCGGCCATGCCCACGCCAAAGCCGAACAGCAGGCCGAAGCCCAGCTGCGCCGCCAGCACGCCCAGCACCGCCCCCGGCGTGATGCCGGATTCCATCGCTGTGATCAACACAGCGGTGAGCATGTAGGCAAACGGGTCGTTGGAGCCGCTCTCGACTTCCAGCATCGAGTCGGTGTTTTCTTTCAGCGCCAGTTTGCGCGCGCGCAGGATGGAGAACACCGACGCCGCGTCGGTAGAGCCCAGCACCGCGCCGCACAAAAGGCCTTCCAGCAGCGGCATGCCCAGCGCCAGGTGGCAGAACGCGCCGGTCAGCAGCGCGGTGAGCACAGTGCCCGCGCTGGACAGCACGATGGACTGCACCGCCACCGGTTTGGCCGCGCGCCAGTTGGTGCCGAAACCGCCGTAAAACATGATGAACAGCAGCGCCACCGTCGAGAGCTGGTCGGCAAAGTCATAGTCGTCGAACGCGATGCGGGCGATGCCGTCGGAGCCGAACAGCATACCCAAGATCAAAAACGCCAGCAGTGCCGGCACGCCCAGGCGTACCGACAGGCGGTGGAACGCCACACAGACAAGGATGACGACGGCCAAGAACAACAACAGCGACGACAGCACGGGGGACCTCCTGACGGGTTCGGCGCCAAGCGGCGCGGGAAAGGGCGGGATGTCAGCCCGGCAGCCGCGCCGGAGCTTTAGGAATACGTTCTTGCTTTTATTATACCGGAAGCGGCGGTGCGTTGTCTACTGGTTTTGGGTGGGAAACGGCGCGCTGGCGCTCATGTGCCGGAAAGGAACAAAAACAAGAGAACGGACAGCCGCCCCACTGCTGCGCAAAATCCTTTGTTGCTTACGGGTAGAAATATTTCTGTAAGGATGCTAAAATAGGACATTCAAACAGGCGATAAATCGGAAATCTGCAGCGAGGTGTGGCAAGTTGCAATATAAAATATACGGAAAACGAAATCGAGATGTGATCGTTCTTCTGCATGGCGGCGGCTTGTCCTGGTGGAATTACCGGGAAGTATCCGAACGACTTCAAAATGACTTTCAGATCATTATTCCGTTATTGGATGGCCACGCGGGGAGCGATAAAGACTTCACAACGATCGAAGATACTGCCGCCGAAATCATTTCTTTCATTGATACGAACTTTGGCGGTTCTGTACTGTTGATAGGCGGGTTATCTCTCGGCGGCCAAATATTACTTGAAATGTTATCTCAGCGAAAAAATATCTGCCGTTTTGCAATGGTCGAGAGTGCGGCGGTTATTCCATCCAAACCAACTTATTCGTTGATCAAACCAGCGTTTGGAAGCTGCTATGGATTGATTCGGAAAAAATGGTTTTCCAAATTGCAATTTTGTTCACTCCGAATGCGGTCAGAATTGTTCGATGAGTATTATCAAGATACTTGTTGCATTACTAAGCAAAATATGATTTCGTTCTTACAAGAAAGTTCTATGTATCCCATGAAGAAGTCTCTTGGAGAGTGTGTGGCGGAAACGCATCTGTTTGTCGGGGAACGGGAAAACAGACGCATCTTGCTCTCTGCGAGAATGCTCCATGAAACATTGAGAGACAGTAATTTGCATATACTTCCAGCCCTGTACCACGGGGAATTTTCCATTAACCACGCCGATCTCTATGTAAAAGAGTTGCGCGCCATTGTGAAAACGCATTAACTTCCCATGTATCGTGGGCAGCGCAAAACCAACCGGGCCAGCGGGTGGGCAATTGCCGGTTCTCTCCCCCGTACAGTCACAAGCTGCGCTTACAAAAAAACCGCCAAAGGCGTTAGCCTTTGGCGGTTTTTTGTAGCTTTGCAAGGCGTGGCACACCTGTTTATTTCAATGTCAGGCACTTTTTGGGGCAGGACGCCGCGCAGACGCCGCAGCCGACGCAGGCGTCGGCGTCAAGGCGCCAGGTCTTGGCCGCGCGGTCCACCGTGATGGCCCCCTGCGGGCATTTTTTGGCGCACAGGGTGCAAAAGACGCATTTTGCGGCGTCGTTTTCCGGCTTGCCGCCCGCCTTGCCCGCCGCCGGGGTGTCGGGCGCTTTGGGGCGGGTGAAAGTCTCGCTGCTTTTTTGGGCGGCGGGAGCGGTGTAGCCGGGCACGATGGCCAGGCACTTTTTGGGGCAGACGTTGACGCAGTTGCCGCACTGGACGCAGTCGAACCGGTTGATGGTCCAGGTACCGGCGGCGCGGTCCACTTTGAGCGCGCCGGGCGGGCAGCTGCGCGCGCACAGGCCGCAACTGATGCAGGCGTCGATCTCGATCTCCACATGGCCGCGCATGCGCTCGGGGTAGTGCGCCGGTTCAAACGGGTAGCCGGTGGTGGCCGGTTTGGAGAAGAGGTTTTTCAGCACGCTGCCCGCGAACGGGAACGCGCGCCAGGGGTAGGTTTTGGGTTCGTGTTTGTGTTCCATCTTCGCTCACCTCTCGGTACAGCTGATGCAGGGGTCGATGGTCAAGATCAGCAGCGCCACATCGGCCAGCTGGCAGCCCTTGAGCAGCTCCAGCATGGGCGGGATGTTGCTGGTGGTGGGGGTGCGCAGGCGGAAGCGGTCGATGAATTTGGTGCCGTTGGCCTTGACGTAGTAGACGGCTTCGCCGCGGGGCTGCTCGATGCGCATAAAATGCTCGCCGCTGGGGTTGCCCTTGACCGGCACCGCGATGGGCCCGGCCGGGATCTTGGCGATGGCCTGGCGGATGAGGCTGAAGGACTGGAAAATTTCCTGGATGCGCACCTCGCACCGGGCGAAGGAATCGCCGTCCTTGGCGGTGACGGGTTCAAAGTCGAGGTCGCCGTAGGCGGCGTAGCCCAGCTTGCGGGTGTCCAGCGCCACGCCGGAAGCCCGCAGCATGGGGCCGACGGCGCCCATGCTCTTCGCCTGGCCGGCCGAAAGCACGCCCAGTTCATGCAGGCGGGTGCCGACGGTGTAGTCGCGCAGAAACGCTTCGGCAATGGGGCGCAGCTCCTGCTCCATATCGCTGAGGGTGACGGCGATGCTGTGCAGCATCCCCTCGTCCATATCTTTGAGCACGCCGCCCACGCAGTTGACCGAGAAGATGACCCGGCCGCCGGTGGTGGCGTCGAAGAGATCGAGGATCTTCTCGCGCAGTTTCCAGCTCTGCATAAACAGGCTCTCGAAGCCCAGCGCATCGGCCAGCAGGCCCAGCCACAACAGGTGGCTGTGGACGCGGCTCATCTCCATCCAGATCGTGCGCAGGTAGGCGGCGCGCGGCGGGATCTCGACGTTCATCAGCTTTTCCAGGCACTGGCAGTAGCCCATGCCGTGGCCAAAGCTGCAGATACCGCAGACGCGCTCGGCAATATAGACATATTCTTTATAGTCCTTGGTCTCGACGAGTTTTTCCAGCCCGCGGTGCACAAACCCGATGCTGGGCACCGCCTGCACGACGACCTCGTCCTCGAGCACGAGGTCGAGGTGTACCGGCTCCGGCAGCACCGGGTGCTGCGGGCCAAAAGGCACGATGCTTTGTTTTGCCATCTTCCCCTCACCCCTTTTTCTTGAACGGCGTTTCGTCCGCAATGCGGTAAAGTTTGCCGTGGTAGTCCTGCGTGATGCCGACGATATGCACGCCGAACAGTTCGGCGGCTTCGTTTTCCTGCAGGAACGCGCCGGGGAACGCCTCGGTGATGCTGGGAATTTCCTCCTCGTCGCCGACGGTCAGGCGCAGCGTGCGCAGGTCGTACTCTTTGCCGAAGGAATAGCTGAGCTCGCAGCCGTCGGGCAGGCGGGCGGCGCAAATTTGCACCACATGCCAGCCCTGCTGTTTGAAACGCAGCACCGCCGGGATAAAATCGGCGATGGCGATGGGTTCGATGGTGTTCATGCTCTGCATGTGTTTAGCCCCCTCTTACGCCCTGCCGCGTTTTTGGGCGGCGTAGGCGTCCCGTTTTTGCTGCAAAATCTCCAGCGCCTGCACGACGCCGTCGATGATGGCCTGCGGCCGGGCCGCGCAGCCCGGCACATAGACGTCGACCGGGATGACGGTGTCGATGCCGCCCTTGATGTTGTAGCAGTCCTTAAAAACGCCGCCGGTGCAGGCGCAGATGCCCACCGCCACAACGACTTTGGGTTCCGGCATTTGGGAATAGATCTGCCGGATGACGCTCTCGCTCTGGTGGTTGACACCGCCGGTGATGAGCAAAATATCGGCCTGGAACGGGTCGCCGGTGTTAATGATGCCGAACCGCTCGATGTCATATTTGGGCGTGGTGCAGGCCAGCACCTCGATGTCGCAGCCGTTGCAGCTGCTGCCGTCGTAGTGCAGCAGCCACGGCGACTTTGCCAGTTTTGTGTTTGCCATACCAAAGCCCCCTTACCGCATCAGCATCAGGACCAGGCCGTTGAGCCCGCCCGTGAGCAGCGTGACCACCCAGCAGCCGCCCAGCATCGTGTTCCAGCGCACGCGGGCGCTGACGTTGTCCCACAAAATTTCCAAAAAGTAGACCAGCAGGCAGGCCAGCACGGCCAGCGGCCAGCTTGCGGGGTCGCGGTTGACGAAGAATAGCCCCACCAGGCCCAGCATCAGCGTCATCTCGTAGTATTCGGCAATGTTCATCACCGCCAGCGTGGGGCCGGCCATCTCGGTGGTCAGGCCCTTGACGAGTTCCTGGTGGGCGTGGTGGCTGGTGGAAAGGTCAAACGGCGATTTGCGCAGCTTGATGGCCATGATGAACATCAGCCCCAGCAAAAAGCCCGGCATGGTAAAGACGGCACTGCCAGGCTGGCTGACGATGTCCCCCACCTGGAAGGACCCGGTGGCCAGGTAAAAGCCCACGGCCAACAGCAGCGTCATCGGCTCATACGCCATGATCTGGATCATCTCGCGCCCGGCGCCCAGCGTCGAGAACGGCGAGGAATCGCTGGACGCGCCCATGACGAGGAACATATCCGCCGTCGAGAGCATGAACAGGCACATCAGCAGGTCCTCGCCGGCAAACAGCAGCGAGCCCGCCACGGCCAGAAAGATCAGATAGCTGAGGTTGAGCAGCATCTGCACGCTGTTGACCGCCAGCATCTGCTTGGAAAACAGCTTGGCCAAATCGTAAAACGGCTGCAGCAGCGGCGGGCCCTGCCGCCCCTGCATGCGGGCCGAGAGCTTGCGGTCGACGCCGTCGAGCAGTGCGCCCACAAAAGGCGCCAGCACCAGATACAAAACTACGCCGAGTGCCTGCATCATACCGCACCTCCCACGATCATGCACAGCATGACGAGGATGACGCCGGCCGAGACCATCTCCGCCGGGCGCATCAGCCGCCGCATGCCAAACTCAAACCGCAGGTACCAGTTGCTGAGGTACAGATGCTGCGGCGCGCCATAGCTGTTGACGAAATAGGTATTGTCGCCCATATTCGCGCCGCCCATGTAGATGGGCACATAGTCCTGGTGGGTGGAGCGCGTGAGCACGAACATCAGCGCCGGCACAAACAGCACCGACACCAGCATGATGGCCATGGTGGTGAGCACGTTCATCGAGAGCACCGCGTGCGCCGAGCCGAACAGCGTGCGCACGATGGGGTCCACCACGCGGGAGGAGACCAGCGGGAACAGCAAACACAGCCCCAGCGTGGCCGCCGCGTGGACAAACATCGAGAGATACTGGTCGCGGTGGGTCTTGTCGCGCACTTCCTCTTTGGTGTGGTGCAGCGAGACCAGCTTGCTGAGCCATTTGGTCCAGTACAGCATGGTGGTGGCGCTGCCGTAAGCCAAAAAGACGACCAGCAGGTAGTTGTTGGAATCAACAAAGGATCTAAGCGCCACCCACTTGGAGATCAGCATCCCGAAGGGGGCCAAATACATCCCCGCGATGCCGATGCCCATGATGTAGGTCAGCCGCGGCAGGCGCAGCAGCAGACCGTGCATGGCCTCGATGTCGCGGGTGCCGAGGCTGTTCTCGATCGCGCCGACGGCCTGGAACAGCATGCTTTTGGCGATGGCGTGGAACAGCATCAGCAGCACGGCGGCCCAGACCGTCTCCTCCTCGCCAATGCCGGCGCAGGCCACGATCAGGCCGAGGTTGGAGATGGTGGAGAACGCCAGCACCTTTTTGCCGTCGTTTTGGGCGATGGCCATCATGCTGGCAGCCAGGAAGGTAAACCCGCCGATAAAGCTGACCATGACCCCCGCCGTGGTGCCGGCCAGCGCCGGGGCCAGCCGGATGAGCAGGTAGACGCCCGCCTTGACCATGGTGGCGCTGTGCAGCAGCGCGCTGGACGGTGTGGGCGCGACCATCGCCCCCAGCAGCCAGGAGGAAAACGGCAGCTGGGCCGATTTGGTCAGCGCCGCAAAGGCCAGCAGCGCCACGGGGATGGCCGCACCGGTAGAGACGACGTCCGCCAGCTGCACCGCGCCGTGCACCATCGCCATATAGACGATGCCAACGGCAAAGCCGAAACCGCCCAGCAGGTTCATCCACAGCGCGCGGAAGCTGTTGTTGACGGCTTCTTCGGTGCGGGTATAGCCGATGAGCAGGAAGGAGACGACGCTGGTGACCTCCCAGAAGAAGTACATCCAGACAAGGTTTTCCGAGAGGACGAGGCCGAACATCGCGGCCAGGAACAAGAACAGCATCGAGAAAAAGAACCCGCTGCGGTCTTTGTATTCGGTGTGGTGCGCGTGGTAGGCTTTCATGTAGCCGACGGCATAGATGCAGATAAACCCGCCCACGAACGCCGCGATGATGCACAAAAGCATCGCCAGGCCGTCCAGCCGCATGTGGGTGGACTGTTCCACCGGGTGGGCGATCTCGGACCAGGCGACGAGCAGCGTCTGCCCCGCCGACAGCAGAATGACCGGGTATTTGCGGTGGCGGATGGACAGCGCGATGATGAGCGCCATGAGCACGAACTCGCCGCAGAGCATGGCCAGGTCAACATACTCGGTAGCGGTGCTTTGCGGGTAGAGCGCCACCGTCTGCCCGCCGGCGGCCAGCCAGCCGCCGAACACGGCCAGGGCCAGCGCCATCATGCCGCCGGCCGCCACATAGGCGATAACGCCGCGCGCCTTGCGGTCCGAAACAAGCGGCATCAGCACCGCCGCCAGCGCCGGCCAGGCGATCAAAACGGGGATAATTTCCATAAAACCCGACCTTTCCAAAAGAAAAACCGTTCAATATGACAAATCCAGCCTTTATTATAGTCCCCTTTTGGCAAAATAACAAGTGCGCGCCGCCCGCTTTTGTGCATTTTCTTGCCCGGGCGCGGTGTGGCAGGGCGCAAAAAGCACCCGGCCGCCTTGCAAAAGCAAAGCGGCCGGGCATATTGCCGGTCATTCGGCGGGGTTTTCGCCAAACGTCAGGTAATGCTGTGGGTCCCACCCGCACAGGGCGGCCATGCGGTCCAGCAGCGTTTCCCCCTGGGTGCGCAGGTCGTCCAGCAGCACGTCGCCGGCGATGCGCCCTGCGTGCAGGATCAGCGCCCGGTCCAGAAACGACTCGACGTCGTCGAGGTGGTGGGTGCACAACAGGATCGTCTCCTGCCCGTGCAGCGCGCCGCTCATCAATTTGATGCAGTCGCGGCGGGTAAAGGGGTCCTTGCCCAGAAACGGCTCGTCCATCAGGTAGTAGTCGGCCCGTTTGCCAAAGCCCGCGGCCAGTTCCACCCGCGCGCGCTGCCCGGTGGAAAGCCGCCCGATGACGGCGGTCTCTTCCAGCGCAAAAAATTGCAGAAAGGCGGCGTAACGCGCCGGGTCAAAGGCAGGGTGCAGGTCGGCCAGCAGCGCGCCGTACTCGCCCACCGTCAGGGCGGGGTAATAACTGCCCTCGCCGGTGATGTAGCTGATGCGCCGGTACTGCGCCCCGGCGGGCTTGCCGTCCAGCAGCGCTTCGCCCCGGGCGGGCAGCAGCCCGGCCATCGCCCGCAGCAGCGTCGTCTTGCCCGCGCCGTTCTCGCCCAAAATGCCCACCACCTGGCCGTCGGGGATGGTGAAGCTGGCTTCCAGCAGGCCCACGGTCTTGCCGTGCCGCCGCCAGGTCTTTTGCAGGTTTCTGACCTCGATCATACCGCGCCCTCCCCTTGCAAAGCATCGTCAAACACAAAATACGTGCGGGGCAAATGGGCGGCGCCGGGGTCCCAGGCAGCTTCGGTCCCGGTGTGCAGCATGCCCTGGTAGGTCATGCGGCCGGTGGCAAGGTCGTAGACTGCCAGTTCCAGATGGTCCGACAGATCGGTGGAGACGGTCTGCCCGAAACCGCCCGCTTCGTAAGAGTAGGTATTGCTCAACACTTCCGCCGTCAACAGGCGGCCGCCGCTCTCGTCCAGCACAGCGGCGTCCGGAGCCGGGGAAAAACCGGGCAACAGCGCCCCCTGTGTGATCTGCCCGCCCTGGGTGCGCACCGCTGCCAGCGCTGTTCCGTTCTCCCAATACTGGCCGTCCTCCCTTTCCTCCCGGCAGGAGACCGCGCACACAACGTCCCCGGCGCGGCTGCCGGGCAGCAGCGTGCCAAGATAGCAGTCGGCTTCCGGCAGGCGGCCCAGCTCGCGGCGGGCGGCCTGCCGGCCATCGGCGGTGACCAGCTCGGCACAGAGGATGTTGTCGGTGTCCTGGTAGAACAGCAGCGTGCGCCCCTCTTCCATCGCCGCGGCGCCCAGCATGGCAACGGCGTTTTCGGGGCAGTAGAACGGCGTCAGCGTGCCGAACTCGGTCGCAGCGCAGAGCACCCGCTTGCCCTGCACCGTGCCGTTGCGGGGCAGCGCGGCGATCTCCTCGTCGGTCAGGCCCCCGGCACGGTAGAGCCCCGGTGCACAGCCCAGGGCGTCCTGCCGCCAGCACAGGCCGTAGCCGCCGCCCAGCGGGATGACATCCGCCGTCGCCGGGGGCATCGGTTCCTCCAGGGCGGGGTCATCGCCGGCGTCGCCGGTATCGCCGTCCCAGGCATAGTCATAGGCGGCATCCAGTTCGCCGACATCCCCGGTCCAGGCAGTGACGGAGACTTTCCCCGGCAGGGCGATCTTCTCGCCCGTCAGGCGCAGCGTGGTTTGGTCGGGCAGCGTAAAGGTGTAGGTGCGCTGCAACGCTGACGTGTAGGCGCGCAGGATCTGAAAGCCCGGGGAGAGGTCCGCCGACACAAAGGCTTCGGTATCCACCTTGCCGTGGCCATTCAGCGTCGGTACCAGGCGCGATGCGTAGCGCAGGGTGCTTTCGGCGGCCTGCGGCCGGTCCAGCTGATATTCGGTCTGCAAAGCACCGTCCTGCAGACGGAAGCAAAGCGCGTCAAAATTCTCCCGCCATTGCAGCGCGCCTTCCAGCGTGAAGCCCTGCAGTTCCTGCGCGCCGTCGCCGATGCGGTCGGTGAGCTGCAAACCCAACGACCGCCAGCCTGCCTGCAGCCAGACGGCGGCCCCCGCCACCACGGCCAGCGAGACGGCGCCCAGCAGCACAAAGCCGCGCAGCGGGCGTTTTGTGGTATGGTCCATAACGTTCCCCTCCTTTACGTGCAAGCGGGCTCGGCCCGGCGGATGGCCCGCAGCGCCCACCAGACGCTGAACGGCAGCAGCACAGCCAGCACGGCCGCGTCGCGCACCAGATCGGTGCCGTGTATCCCTTCTGCCGGGTAGAGGCGCAGCAGTTTTTCCGCGTCCAACACGTCGGCGCAGGCCAGCGCGCACACCACGCCGATGCCCACCGCCACGGCCCGCCGCCAGCCCTTGTGCAGGCGCACGGCCGTCAGCAGCAGGGCGGCCGCCAGCACCGTAAACAGCATAGCCGCCGCCTGCCCCGGCCGCCGGGGGATCAGCCAGTACAGGTCGTAGTTTATTATGACTTCCTCATAAAACGTAAGTTCGGGCATGGTGCGCGTGCCGTCCCACGCTTGCATCGCGCGGCGGGCAAGCGCGCGCACCGGCGCCGCACTGGCGGCGTACAGCACCAGCTGCAGCGCCACAACGCCCAACTGCAGCACAGCGGCCGCCAGCACCTGCCCTGCCAACCGTGCGGCCGGCGGCAGCGGCAGCGTGAGCCAGGTGTAACTGCACCGGGCCCGCTTTTGGTCGTTGCTGGCCGGGCCGGCCAGCAACCCTGCCAGCAAAAACGCAAGGCCAAAGGCCAAAAACTGCACGCCGTCCCTGTAAAGATCGGCCAGGCTGCGCCCGGTATTGTCCGGGTCTTGCGCCTGGACCAGCAGCACAGCCAGCTGCTGCGCGGCGAACACCGCGCACAAAATGGCGTAGGGGCGGCGCGCCATGCGCCAGTTCCAGCCCGCCAGCGAGAGAATGGGTCTCATGGGTCTACACTCCTTTTGTTTTTTGCCGCCTCTGTGTACTACGGCAGTCATACATACAAACCTGTAAAAATGCCCCACGGGGCAGGGCGTGCCATACCAGGCAAAGGCAGCGGCGTTACCCGTCGTCCCCCCAAAGCTCGCTGACCAGGCCGATGACCTTTTTGTAGCTCATGTGGTTGGCCTTGGCTTCGGCGACGAACTGCGCCACCAGGCCGCGAGTCAGTTCCGCAGCGATGGCGTCCCGCAGCGCGGGGGTCAGGTGCACCACGCTGCCGTTGTTGCCGTCGGTGCGCACATAGCCTTCCTCCTCCATCAGGCGGCAGGCTTTCTGCGCCGTGTTGGGGTTGATGCCGGTCTGGGCGGCCAGCTCCCGGCGGCTGGGCATGGGGTCGCCGTCCTGCACGGCGCCCAGCAAAATCTGGCGTTTGAGGTGTTCGGCGATCTGCTGGTACACCGGGGCGCGGTCATGGAAGCGCAGCCCGCGAAAATCGACCATCGGATCGCCTGCCTTTCTCTGTGCGCCGGGTGGCTGCCAGTTTTGGTGTTTGTGTGTATTATATCCGTAATACACACAGCTGTCAAGCGCCCCGGCGAACTTTGTGCAGGGCTTACAGCCGCGCGC
>DXEI01000029.1 GCA_019115045.1 Candidatus Gemmiger excrementipullorum
CGGCGCTCATGGCGCGCAGCGCGGCCACGACCTCGGGCTTGTCCTCCCGGTAGGTGATGCCGTACCACTTGTCGGGGCTGGTCAGCACGTGGACGTTGGCGTCGCCCCGTTCCAGCGCCGCCGTGACGACGGCGGGCAGGTAGTATTCACATTTGAGGGGGTTCACCGGCAGGTTCTGCTGCAAAAAGGCGGTAAACCCGGCCTTGGCCTCGGCGATATAACCGGGCGTAAAGCCCCACAGGTTCATGGATACGACGGTGTCCGCCGGCAGGTCGGCCCAGGTCTGGCCGCCGTCCTCGCTGTAATGGATGCCGCCGGCATACGGCTCGATGCAGGTGCGCTCGGTCACGCTGACGAGGTCGTGGTGTTCGTCGGTCACACAGACGCCGCGGCTGACGCTGCCGTTGGCGCTGACCGTGTTGCCCAGCAAAAAGCCGACCATCGTCCAGGCGTAGCGGTCGCCGTCCGGGTGGGTGCTGAGGTAGTCGTACACGAGTTGGAAGCCCTGCGGGCCGTAGTAGTCGTCGGCGTTGATGACGGCAAACGGCGCGTCGCCAATGGCCTCCTCTGCCGAAAGGATGGCGTGCGCCGTGCCCCAGGGTTTGACACGGCCCTCCGGCACCGTGAAGCCCTCGGGCAGGTTTTCCAGCTGCTGGTAGGCGTAGCGCACCTCCAGCCCGGCGCGCAGCGCACGCGCGCCGACAGCCTCTTTGAAAGGCTGCTCGATCTCATGCTTGATGATAAAAACGACCGTCTCAAACCCGGCGCGGCGCGCGTCGTACAGGCTGTAGTCGAGGATCGCCTCGCCCGACGGGCCTACGGGGTCGATCTGCTTGAGCCCGCCGTAGCGGCTGCCCATGCCGGCGGCCATGATGACCAGGATCGGTTTTTTTGCCATAGAACTGCTCCTCTCTGCGCGGCGGGCGGCAAAGCGCCGCGCGGCCGCGCGCTGGCTTACCCCTATGATACACGTTCGCGGCGTTTGTTGCAACCCCGCGCCCCAAAGCGCCCAAAAATGTCACACAAATTGCGGTAGCATTGTGGCCGCAATAATGGTATACTATTAACAAAGTAATGTCTTGCACAGTATAAGGAGGTGCGCTATGCCCAACGAAACGCCCGTGCGCGCGCTGGTACTGGCCGGCGGCGGCGCCAAAGGCAGCTACCAGGTCGGCGTCTGGCGCGCCTTGCAGGAGCTGGAGTGGACGCCGGCCATCATCACGGGGGCCAGCGTCGGCACGCTGAACGGCTGCATGTTCGCCAGCGGCAAGGCCGACGAGGTGGAACAGCTGTGGCGCACGATGGAAAACCACGACGTGCTGGACGTGCCCGCCACCCGCGACGCCGACGAGCTGCGCGCGTTTTTCCTGGATGTGATCCGCAGCGGCGGGCTGGATGTGCAGCCGCTGGCCGAGCAGATCGACGCGCTGATCGACGAGGAGGCCGTGCGGCGCTCGCCGATCCGGTTTGGGCTGGTGATGACCGAGATGGCCACCATGCGCAGCGTGCAGTGCCAAATCGAGGATATCCCCAGCGGGCAGCTGAAAGAATACCTGCTGGCGTCCAGCGCCTGTTTCCCGGCGCTGCGCCCGCGGGAGATCGACGGCGTCAAATACATCGACGGCGGCTGGCGCGACAATATGCCGCTGCGCCTGGCCGCCGCCATGGGCGCGACCGAACTGCTGGGCGTCGACATCGACGGCATCGGCATCATACCGCCCAACAACACCGGCCTGCCCACGCGCATCGTGCGCAGCCACTGGAACCTGGGCCCGACGCTGGACTTTGACCCGGCGCGCGCGGCGCGCAACATCGCGCTGGGGTACCTGGACACGATGCGGCTGTTTGGCCGCTTTGGCGGCACGGCGTATGCGATCTTGCCGTCGGACGATGATTTTCTGGCACGGTTTGCCGCGCAGTACCAGCGCCTGCTGGCCGAAGCCGAAGCCCGCAGCCCCGGCCTGGACCGCCTGGAAAAACTGGCCCGGCAGCGCGCCGGCTACCCGCCGCCGTTTGCCCCCAACGCCAGCGCCCCCACGCGCGGCGCGCTGGCCCCGCTGGAACTGGCGGCCGAGCGCCTGCACGTGCCGGAGGACCTGCCCTACACCCCCAAACTGCTGGCGGCCACCTTTATGGGCAGCTTTGACAAAGACCCGGCCGACCGTTTCCCCGCTTTGCTGGGCGGCAAGGATGGCAGCGCCGTGGCCGAGCGCGCGGTGGCGGCCGCCGTGCCGGAGGAGTTTGTGACCGCCCTGGTCAGCCGTGCGCTGGCCGAGACCCCTTTGCTGTAACTTCCGAACAGGAGGCCTGCCTATGTATACGTTTTCCGGTGTGACGGCTTCCAAGGGCATCGTGATCGGCCCGGTGGAGCAGATCGACCATGGCACCGCCGGGCTGCACCGCATCGTGTGCGACCCGTTCCGCGAGCGCGCGCTGTATGACGTGGCCGTGGTGCTGGCCAAGGACGAGCTGCGCCGCCTGAGCCAGCGCGCCAAAGGCCCTGACGCCGACATTTTGCTGTTCCAGATCGCGCTGCTGGAGGACGAGTCCTTTACCAACGAGATCGGCGATTACATAGCCGCCGGGGCCGGCGGCGCCGCCGCGGTGGAGCGCGCCGGGCAGATCTTTGCCGGGCGGCTGAGCAACGTCGACGACGAGTATATCCGTGAGCGCAGCGTCGACGTGCAGGACGTCTGCCGCCGTGTGGTGGATATCCTGGACGGCCGCCCGCGCCGCCGCCTGCACCTGCAGCGGCCCAGCATTTTGGTGGCGGACCGGTTTTTCCCCAGCGACCTGTTCAGTTTGGACCGCCGCATGATTCTGGGCCTGGCCAGCGACCAGGACAGCACGGTGAGCCACGCCGCCATTATGGCGCGCAGCATGGGCATCCCGGCGGTGGTGCAGCTGGGCGACGGCGTGGCGGCCCAGGCCGCCGGGCACCGCGCCATTTTGGACGCCACGGGCGGGGACGCCGCGACGCTGACGGTGGAGCCGACCGGCGTGCACATGGCGCAGGCGGACTGCAAGATCGCCATCACCCGCCTGCACGGGCGCACGCCCGACCCCGTGGCCGCGCTGCCCTGCCTGACCAAAGACGGCACGGCGTTCCGCCTGCTGACGGCCATCAACACGACCGCTGACCCGGCCGACCCGCTGCCGCAGGGCGCGGCCGGCACCGGGCTGCTGCGCACCGAGTCTGTGATTTTGGACGACCTGCCTGAGGACGTGCAGTTTGCCAACCTGCGCAACCGGCTGCAGCACGCCGACGGGGCGATGATCGCCGTGCGCACCTGCGATACCAACGCCGACGACGATTCGCCCTGGACGGCCGAGATCCGCAGCCGGCTGAACGGCCACCGGCTGTTCTGGCCGCAGATCAAAGCGCTGCTGCGCGCGGCGCGCTACGGCGACCTGCATGTGCTGTTCCCCATGATCGCGGGCGTAGAGGACTGGCAGACCTGCCTGCGCGAGGTGGAGACCTGCCGCACCGAGCTGCACAAAGCCGGGCAGGAAGTCTCGCCGCCGCCGTTCGGCTGCATCGTGGACACGCCCTCGGCCGCGCTGCTGGCCGGGGAGCTGATCGACCACGGCGCGCAGACGCTGGCCATCGACCTGGAGGACCTGACCCGCTATACGCTGGGCCTGGTGCACGACCCGCTGGCCGCCGTGAACCGGGTGGACAACCCCGCCGTGCAGCGCCTGGTCAAAGAGGCGCTGGAACAGGCCAAAGCCCGCGGCGCTGAGGTCTACCTGTGCGGCCTCACGGTGGACTGCCTGGACCGCATCCCCACCTACCTGCGGCTGGGCGTGCGGACCTTCAGCGTGGAGCCCGCCGCACTGCTGCCGCTGAAAAAACGCCTGCTGGAGATGGACCTGCGCGAACCGCCGGAAAAAGCGTGACCCCTTCTTGAAAAACCAAGACCCGTTCCCCTGCCGGGGAACGGGTCTTTTTGCGTGGCACCGCGCGTCAGCCTTCACTTTCGGCCGGCGTGGCGGGGTCTGTTGTCGGTTCCGCCGCGCTCTGCGCCTCGCTGCCTGCGCCGGATCCGGTCTCGGCCACCAGGGTGTCGTCGCGCTCGCCGGCGATAAAGACGCTGACGACGGTCTTGCCCGCGTCAAAGCGGGTGCCGGCCAGCACGTCGGTCTTGGCGACGCAGCCCTCGGCCATCGTGCCGTCGTTTTCCACGATCTGCATCTTGTACTGGATGCCGCGCTCGTCGAGCTGTTTGCTGGCATTGGCCTGCGTAAAGCCGATGATGTCGGGCATTTCGACCAGGTTGGGGCCCTTGCTGACCACGATCTGCAAGATCTGCCCGTCGCCGGTAGCCAGCGACCCGGCGGCCGGGTCCTGGCGGATGACGATGCCGGCCGCGATGTCGGAGCTGTTTTCCTCGGTCATGACGATGCGGAACGAGGCATACAGGTCGTTGTCCTTGATCTCGCTGGCGTAGCGCTTGCCCACAAGGTCCGGCACGACTGCCTGCTCACTGTCCTGCGCGGGCAGCGTTTCGCTGGCGGCCGCCGGCGTGGGCGTGGGCGCCGGCGTCTGCGCGCCGTCGCTGTCCAGCAGGCTCCAGACCAGCAGGATGGCCAGCACGGCGATGACGATGAGCGAGACGCCCATGATCTTGCGGGTGCTGATCTGGTTGTCGCCGCGCTCAAACATGGCGTTGGCCACGTTGGGGTCGGTCAGGGCGCTCATCAGTTCCGGCACGGTCTGCATGCGGCGGGCCGGGTCCAGCCGCAGCGCGCAGGCCAACACCTGCGAAAACCAGGTCGGCACGCCGGCCTCCAGGCTGTGGGCGGACTCCAGGCTGTCGCGCACTTTGCGCTGCGGCGCGGCCACCGGCGTCTGGCCGGTGACCAGGCGGTAGCAGACCGCCCCCAGGGCGTACACGTCGGTGTAGCGGCCGCTGAACTCCGCCGCCGAATACTGTTCCGGCGCGGCATAGCCGGGGTAAAGCTGGCTTTTGAGCTCGCTGCCGCCGGTGCGCAGCGCCAGCGTGCCGTAGCCGGTCAGGCGGGCGGTGCCGTCGATGGGCAGCAGGATGTTGTCCGGGCAGATGCCGCGGTGGATCAGCCCCGATTTGTGCAGCTGGGCCACGCCTTCCATGACCGGCTGCAGCAGCGTGCGGGCTTCGGCCGGGGTCAGCGTGCGGCTGCGCAGGCTGAGGTAATGCGTCAGCGTCATGCCTTTTTCGCTTTCCTCAATGCCGTAGACGGTGTTATTTTCTTCCACCACGTCCAGGATGGTGTTCAGCCCCGTGGACGGCGTCAGGCCGCGCAGGTCGTCGTACAGGTCCTTAAAGTCCATGCGGCTGGTCTTGAACAGCACTTCTTTGCCCTCTTTGGGCATCAGCATACCGTCCGCATTGCGCCCGTTGCACAGCGTGACGGGGAAATACTCTTTGATGCGCACGAACTTTCTTTCTTCGTTGAGCACGCCGCGGTAGCAAAGGCCGTCGCCGTCGGCGCTGAGGTAGCTGCCCACCGTGTAGCGGCCCGCCAGCTGGGTGCCCAGCGGCAGCGCGCCCTCGGGGTTTTGGTTTTGCAGCGGGCGCCCGCAGTGCGGGCAGGTCCCGGCGTAGCCGCCGGACAGCGGCTGCAGGCAGTGGGGGCAAAGCAGTTCAGGCATACAGGGTTCCTTTCCCGGTATAAAAAACGGAGAGCAAGGCATGCCTTCACTCTCCTGTTTGCGGTCGGTATCAGCGGTCGAGGTCTTCCTCGTTTTCCAGGCTGTGCCAGGCGTTCTGCACGTCGTCATCGTCGTCCAGCGCGTCCAGCAGCTTGCCCATCTGCGCCAGCTGGTCGGGGTCGGTCAGCGTCGTGGTGGTGGCGGGCACCTGGGCCACGTCGGCCGAGATAAAGCTGTAGCCCTTGTTTTGCAGCGCGTCGCAGACGGCGGTGAAGTTTTCCGGCGTGGTGGTGACCTGGGCGGCCTCCTCGCCGGCGTCAAAGTCCTCGGCCCCGGCGTCGAGGGCGTCCATCATCAGCTCGTCGGGGTCTTTATCTTCCAGATCGACGACGATGACGCCCTTTTGGGTGAACATAAAGCTGACGCAGCCCATCTGGCCCAGGTTGCCGCCGAACTTGTCAAAGTAGTGGCGCATGTTGGCGGCGGTGCGGTTGCGGTTGTCGGTCAGCGTTTCGACCATGACCGCCACGCCGCCGGGGCCGTAGCCCTCGTAGGTCATGGCTTCATACTCGGCCTTGTCGCCGCCCTCGGCGCGCTTGATGATGCGCTGGATGTTGTCGTTGGGCACGCTGTTGGCCTTGGCTTTGGTGATGAGCGCCGCCAGCTTGGAGTTGGACGCCGGGTTGGCGCCGCCCTCCTTGACGGCGACGGCGATCTCGCGGCCGATCTTGGTAAAGACCTTGGCGCGGGCGCCGTCGGTTTTCTCTTTCTTACGTTTGATATTGTTCCATTTGCTATGTCCGGACATGCGGTTGGTCCCCCTCATATTTTTGTATTCGTTCAGGCTTTTGGGCAAAAGCCGGCAAGTACCAGTTAAGTATTATAGCACAACCGCACGTCCTTTTCAAGCCCCGGAGGGGCGCGCCGCGGCGCAGGCAGTAAAAAGGCCCCGCCGGGCGGGGGCCGCATCGTGCCGAGAGACTCGTCACGATGCAAAGGGGGGCAACAGCCGCGCACGGCAATTGCCTAACGCGGCCATTTCCCCCTTTGGAGTCCCCTTCGACAAAATTGCGCGGCAAACCGCGCACTCGTCGCTAACGCTCCTCGCACACAATTTGCCGCACAATTTCCCTGTATGTGTCGCCGCCGCCGGCACATGTCCGCCGGCGGCGACGAATTTTGACCTTGTAAACATCAATACTTGGCGGGGTTGGCGGACAGGTACTTTTTGACCATGAGCGCCACTTTAAAGACGATGGCGTCGTCAAAGTTGCGCAGGTCAAGGCCGGTCAGCTTGCGGATCTTCTCCAGCCGGTAGACCAGCGTGTTGCGGTGCACGAACAGGCCGCGGCTGGTCTCGGAGACATTGAGGTTGTTCTCAAAGAAGCGCTGGATGGTGAACAGCGTCTCGGCGTCGAGGGAGTCGATGCTCTCCTGCTTGAACACCTCGCGCAGGAACGCTTCGCACAGCGTCGTGGGCAGCTGGTAGATCAGGCGGGCGATGCCCAGGTGGTCGTAGCTGATGACCTGGCGCTCGGTGTCGAACACCTTGCCGACTTCCATGGCGATCTGCGCCTCTTTAAAGCTGGCGGCCAGATCCTTGATGTTGTTGATGGGGGTGCCGATGCCAACGACCGCTTTGATGTAGTGGTCGCCCTGCAGCGTATCGACGATGGAGGCGGCCAGTTTTTCCATATCTCGGGTGGTGTTTTCGGGCTTGATCTCTTTGACGAGGACGGTATCGCTCTCGCTGATATTAAAGACAAAGTCCTTCTGCTTGTCGGGGAACAGCCCGCTGACGACGTCGTAGGCCGAGATGTCGTTGCCGGAGGTCACGCGGATGAGCAGCACGACGCGCTCTACATCCGAGATGAAGTGCAGCTCGCGCGCTTTGGCATAGATATCGCCGGGCAGGATGTTGTCGAGCACGACGTTTTTGATGAAGTTGGTCTTGTCGAACTTTTCGTCGTGGTACTGCTTGATGCACTGCAAGCTGACCGAGAGCATGGCGGCGAACTGCTCGGCCGTGGGGTCGGTGCCCTCGACAAAGGCGGCGTAGTCGTTGTGCTTGGTGTTGGAGAACTGGTGGTAGGAATACCCGTCCCGCACAAAGGCTTCGCCGCCGGCCTGGCGCGCAGCCGCCACGCCGTCGCGCACTTCGCCGATCTGCCCGAGTTCCGAGCAGGAGATGACGGTACCGGTCTCGTCCACAACGCCAAGCACGCGGTCCACTGCCTCTTTCATCTGGTAGACCACATTCTGGAATACCCTGTTCGCCATATACAATGACTCCCCTTTTTGTTCATTTGGGCCTTTGGCAAACTGCCGTATGGTAAACTGCCCGAAAACAGAAAGCTCTTGATGTATATTTTACACAATCAACTTGGCTTTTGCAACATATTTTAACGAAAAAAGAAAGATTTTCTTGTACAATTTTGTTTTTGTGTGCAAAAACCCCCGCCGGGAGCGCATCCGGCGGGGGTCGGCTTCCGTCATTTTGACGGGTCGCGGTCGGCGGGGTCCTGCAAAGCGCCGGTGCCCCCCTCAACGACGCCGCGGCGCTGGAACACGTAGGCAAAGCTGCGGAAAAAGATCCTGCAGTCCATGCCAAAGGTCACGTGGGCGGCGTACTCGCCGTCGTAGCGCGCCTTGACGTCGATGGGCAGTTCGTCCCGGCCGTTGACCTGCGCCAGGCCGGTCAGCCCGGGGCGGATGTCGTTGGCGTGGACGCGGTCGCGCGCCTCGATGAGATCGTACTGGTTGTACAGCGCCGGCCGCGGGCCGATGATGCTCATCTGCCCGGCCAGGATGTTGTAGATCTGGGGCAGCTCATCCAGGCTGGTCTTGCGCAAAAACGCGCCGCTTTTGGTGATGTAGCTGTCGGGGTTCTGCAAAAGGTGGGTGGGCACGTCGTGCGGGGTGTCGCCGCGCATCGTGCGGAACTTGAGGATGTTGAAATGTACTTTGCCCCGGCCCACACGGCGCTGGCGGAAAAACACCGGCCCGGGCGAGTCGCATTTGACCCACACGGCGATGGCCGCCATGGGGATGGCCAGCACGACGGCCGCCGCCAGCGAGAGCACAAAGTCCAGGATGCGTTTGAAACAGCGCTGGTACATGGCGTCAATCCTCCTTGCCCGGCTGAGGGGCCGGGCTTTGCTGCGCGCCGGCGTCCGCGCCGGCCGTGTGCAGCTCCAGCTGGCGGGCCAGTTCTTCTTTGGAGAAAAGCTCGGTGTTGCCGGTCACCGCCACGACGGTATGGTCGCTGCGCACTTTGCGGTTGGGGTGGTAGCCGGGCACCATCTTTTGCAGGCACTCCACCACGGCGTCGTCGTTGTGGTGGGCCGCCGCGCCCAGCGCCTGCAGGTCGGTGTAAAACTCGGCCAGATCGATCTGCATCGGCGGGGCGATGAAGATCTTGTCGTGCGCGGTCTTGCGCATCTTGTCCTGCTCGGTATCCATGAGCAGTTCCTCGTACAGTTTTTCGCCGGGGCGCAGGCCGGTGATCTTGACTTCCATGTTGACGCCCGGCTCATACCCGTAAAAGCGGATCAGCCGGTTGGCCAGGTCCATGATCTTGACCGGCTCGCCCATATCCAGCACATAGATGCTGCCGCCCTTGGCCAGGCCGCCGGCCTGCAGCACCAGCTGCGCGGCCTCGGTAATGGTCATAAAATAGCGCACGATCTCGGGGTGGGTGATGGTGACGGGGCCGCCGCGCTTGATCTGCTCCTCAAACAGCGGGATGACGCTGCCGTGGCTGCCCAGCACGTTGCCGAACCGCACGGCCATGCACTTCATCTCGGTGCCGCTGGCAAAGGTCTGGATGAGCATCTCGCACAGGCGCTTGGTGCAGCCCATGACGTTGGTGGGGTTGACGGCTTTGTCGGTAGAGAGCTGCACAAAACGCTCGACGCCGTGCTCGGCCGCCGAGGTGAGCAGGTTTTTGGTGCCAAAGACGTTGTTTTTGACGGCCTCGGCGGGGCTGATCTCCATCAGCGGCACATGCTTATGCGCTGCGGCGTGGAAGACGACCGACGGGTGGTAGGTCTCGAACACTTCGTCCAGGCGCTCGATGTCGCGGATGGAGCCCACCAGCGTGATGACCGGCGCGTCGGGGCCGTACTTGTTGCGCAGCTCGGTCTCCAGCTCATAGGCGCAGTTTTCGTAGATGTCGAAGATCAGCAGCCGGCGCGGCTGGTAGCGCATGATCTGGCGGCACAGCTCGCTGCCGATGGACCCGCCGCCGCCGGTGACCAGCACGACTTTGTCGTGCAGATACTCCGAGATCTGGGCGTTGTTGAGCTGGATCTCATCGCGCGAGAGAAAGTCGGCGGTGTTCAGCTCGCGGAAGCCGGGCGCGACCGGGTTGCCGTTGTCGTCCACCGCCTGCGGGTCGGACAGCATGCGCACGCGGCAGTGGGTGGAGTTGCAGAGGTTGATGACCTCGCTGAGGCGGTCGCCCTTGAGCGTGGTGATGGCGATGACGATCTCCATGATATGGTACTTGCGCACCAGTTCCGGTATGTCGGAGATGGTGCCGCGCACCGGCACGCCCTGCACGCGCAGGTCTTTTTTGGTCAGGTCGTCGTCCACCATGCAGACGGGGTCGCCAAAGCTCTGGTTTTTGTTTTTGCACAGGTTGACCGCCCAGGCGCCGGCGTTGCCGGCGCCGACGATGAGCAGCGGCGGGCGGTTTTCGTCTTTATGGGCGCGCACGCCGCGCACCGTTTTGATGAGCCGCCACAAAAAGCGCACGCCGGCAATGGCCGCCGTGTTGAACACCGCGCCCAGCGCCATCACCGCGCCGCTGATGGGCGGCTGCTGGCGGTAAATAAGGTCAAACAGCATGATGATGCCGGTGGCCAGCCCCGAAAGGCAGGTCAGGCGGGCCAGGTCCCGCATGCCGGCATACTCCCACATGATCTCATACAGGCCGCCGAACCAGAACACGATCATATAGATCGGCAGCGCATAGTACAGCATGGGCGCCATGGCGCGCAGGATCTCGACCCGGCGGTAGGCGTCGCCGCTGTCAAAGCGCAGCATCACGGCCAGCCAATAGCAAAATACGATGAGCCCGCAGTCCAGCAGCATCAAAAGGATGCGGCGCGGCAGACCCTTGACGATTTGTTTAGAATCCTGTTGCATGAATGTGTCGTCCTTTTATCTTGACCGCCCGGCAGCGGGGCGGGTGAAATTCTTTACAGGGGTATTATAACACAAAGGGGCCCCGTTTGTCTTGCGGCAGGGCCGGCAAACGGGGCGCAGCCTGCCCAAAATTGGGCAGTAAATTTTGGTAAACCCTACGAAAACCTCACTCGACCGTGACGCTCTTGGCCAGGTTGCGCGGCTTGTCGACGTCGAGGCCCTTGGCGCAGCTGACATAGTAGGCCAGCAGCTGCAGCGGGATGACGGCCAGGCTGGTGGCAAAGTGCGGGTCGGTCTTGGGCACATAGACGGTAAAGCCGGCGGTGTCCTCGATGCTGTAGTTGCCGTAGCTGGTCAGCCCCATCAGGAACGCGCCGCGGCTTTTCGCTTCCACCATGTTGGAGACGCTCTTTTCAAACAGATCGGGCTGGGTCAGGATGCCCACGACGAGGGTGCCGTTTTCCACCAGCGAGATGGGGCCGTGCTTCATCTCGCCCGCGGCGAACGCCTCGGAGTGGATGTAGCTGATCTCTTTGAATTTCAGGCTGCCCTCCAGCGCGACGGCGTAGTCCAGCCCGCGGCCGATGAAGAAGGCGTCCCTGGCGGAGGCGTACTTGCTGGCGAACCACTGGATGCGCTCTTTATCCTCCAGGATCTTGGCGATCTTGTCGGGCAGGGCTTCCATCTCAGCCACCAGCGTCTCGTACTGGCCTTCGGCCAGCGTGCCGCGCACGCGGGCAAACTCGGTCGCCAGCAGGTAGCAGGCCGCCAACTGGGTGCTGTAGGCTTTGGTGGTGGCTACCGAGATCTCCGGCCCGGCCCAGGTGTACATGGTGGCGTCAGCCTCGCGCGCGATGCTGGAACCGACGACGTTGACGATGCCGACGGTGCGCACGCCGCGCTCTTTGCACAGGCGCAGCGCGGCCAGGGTGTCGGCGGTCTCGCCGCTTTGGCTGATGACGAGCGCCAGCGCGTCGGGGTCGAGCACGGGGTCGCGGTAGCGGAACTCGCTGGCGACGTCGACCTCCACCGGCAGGCGGGCCAAGCTTTCAAACACATAGCGCGCGGCCATGCCCACATGGTAGGCCGAGCCGCAGCCGATGATGTAGATGCGGCGCACCGCGCGCACGGCGTCCTCGTCCAGTTCCAGCTCCGAGAGGTCGATCTTGCCGTCCTTGAGGCGCGGCGACAGCGTGTCGCGCACGGCGGCCGGCTGTTCGTGGATCTCTTTCATCATGAAATGCTCGTAGCCGCCTTTTTCGGCCGCCTCGGCATCCCACTCGATGGTCGCAGCCTCGTGCTGGACGGGTTCTTTGTCGATGTTGAAAAACTCGATGGCGTCCGGCGTCAGGCGCGCGATCTCGAGGTTGTCGATGTAGTACACCGTGCGGGTGTATTTGAGCAGCGCCGGCACGTCGGACGCGATGATGGAGCCGTTTTCGCACCGGCCGACGATGAGCGGGCTGTCCTTGCGCACGGCGTAGACGACGCCCGGCTGGTCGGCAAACAGGATGCCCAGCGCGTAGGACCCGCGCACATGCATCATCATGCGGGCGATGGCGTCCAGCGCGTCGCCGGCGGAAGAACCGGTATAGTAGTAGTCCAGCAGCTGGGCCACGACCTCGGTGTCGGTCTGCGAGGCAAAGGTAAAGCCTTTGTTGGTCAGGCGTTCCTTGATCTCGAGGTAGTTTTCGATGATGCCGTTGTGCACGACGGCGATCTTTTGGTCGCGCGAATAATGCGGGTGCGCGTTGACGACCGACGGTTCGCCATGGGTGGCCCAGCGCGTGTGGCCGATGCCGCAGCTGCCCGGCACGGCGTTGCCGCCGTCCGTCATCTCGCGCAGGACTTTCAGCCTGCCTTTGGCCTTGACGACCTCGATCTTGCCGGCGGCGTTTTCCACCGCCATGCCGGCCGAGTCATAGCCACGGTATTCCAGCTTGGCCAGCCCGTCCAGCAGCACCGGCGCAGCCTGCGCAGTGCCGGTAAACCCTACGATCCCACACATTGTCTTTCCCTCCCGATCCGTTGATCCCAAAGGCGCAGCGCCCTGTGCCCTGCGCGCAGCGGCCGGCGCCCGGCCGCTGTAACTGTGTACCAGTATATTCGATTGAGCGGCAAATGTCCACCCTGAATTTACAAAAACCGGGCGGCTGTATAAACAGCCGCCCGGCCCGTTCATTCGTGGATGCGGCGCGCTACCACGACGTAGCGGCCGTTTTCGCTGGAATATTCGCAGGTGGAAAGCGTCAGCAGCTGCTCGCCATACACCGGGCGGATGCCGCTGTCGACGTCGCTGCGGCGGATGACCTCGTCGACGTAGGCGTTGTAGGCTTCCTCGTCCAGGTCGATGTACTGGTTGTACACGAAACTGGTATCGGCCGCCACGTCGATGGAGAACGCCGCAAACACTTCGTAGCTGGCGTCGCCATAGACAGTGTCAAAGTCGATGCGCGGATGTTCGGCGTAGTACGCGGCCTCTTTGTAGTTGGTCAGGCAGCCAAAGATAGTGCCGGTCTTCATATTATGGCCGTAGATGACCAGATTGTCGCTTTGGCCGTTGGCACCCAGCGTCGTCTTTTCGTCCAGGTAGGGCACGCCGTAGATGCTGTACTCTTTGTAAAAGTCGTGGCGCAGGTAGAAGTCTTTGTTATTGGGCGCAAACATGACCGGGAAATCCAGCGGCGTATCCTCGATGGAGATCCAGCCGATGAAGTCGCTGTTGCGCTCGCGCAGCGCGGCAAAACGGGCGCTGTTGGACTCCTCACCGCCCGTCTCCGCCTGCGGTTCGATCAGCGCCTGCAGGTCGGCGAACTCGCTCTCGGTACGGCGGTCGTCAACATAGCGCTTGGCCAGCAGCCCGCCGCTGACCAGAAAAATGGCCAGGCAGGCAAAGATCGCGATGTCATAAACAAGGCTGCCCTTGCGCTTGGCCTTGTGCGCTTTGCCTTTCTTGCGCGGCGGCGTGCCCGGTTTTGGCGGCGCAGCCGGACGCTGCGCCTTTGGGCGCGGTGTGTCCTGCGGCGCTTGCTGGCGCGGTGCGTCCTGACGCGGCGTGTCCGCCTCCACTTTGGGCAGCGCCGCGGTCCGCTGCCGCTGCACGGCATACGGGTCGTCGCTGCGGTGGATCTTTGCCATAGGTGTGTCCCCTCCCCTGCAAATGTAGTTCTACTATACGCCGTTTTGTCACATAATGCAAGCGAACGCGCAAAAAACCCGCCGCGCGGGCTGGCGCGCGGCGGGTCTGGCGACGGGATCAGTCGCGGATCTCGACGCCGAGTTTGAATTTGAGGTTGCCCAGGATCTTTTTGAGGAAGCGGTCGACTTCCTCGGCGGCAAAGGGCTGCGCCCCCGGCTGGAAGGACAGGCGGAACGCCATGCTCTTTTTGCCGGCGCCGAGTTTATCGCCGCGGTAGATGTCGAACAGCTCGACGTGGGTCAGCTGCTGGCAGGCGTGGCGCATCTCGTCCATCAGCGCGCCGCACTCGGCTTCCTCGGGCACGACGAGCGCCAGGTCGCGCTCGACGGGCGGCAGCTCGGGGATGGGCACATAGCGCAGCGTTTTGGGCGTGCGGGCGTAGAAGTCCGGCCAGTCGATCTCGCCCAGGTAGATGTTCTGGCGGCCGCGGCTGTCCTTGGGCAGCTTGAGCTCCGCCGTGATGTCGTTGGCCAGCTTGCCGAACACGCCGACGCGCACGCCGCCGCACAGGATGTACGCCGCGATGCCGGGGTGCAGCCAGGGCAGGTCCGCCGCGCGTTCCACCGTCAGCTGCGTGCCGAACGCATCCCCCAGCGCCTCGACCGCGCCTTTGAGGGTGAAGAAATCCTCGCCGTCGCCCCAGGCGGCAAAGCCCAGGTGCAGGCGTTCCTCGGGCAGCTCGGTGACGGGCTGCTGTTTGGGGCGGTAGATGTTGGAAAGCTCGAACAGGCGCCCCTCGGCGTTGCCTTTTTTGAGGTTGCCGACAACGACGTTGAGCAGCGACGGCGCCAGCAGCGTGCGCATGATCGTCAGGTTGGAGGAAATGGGGTTGAGGATGCGCACGGCGTCGCGCTCCGGCGCGTCGGGGGCAAGGTGCAGCATGTCGAGGTCAGCGTCGGCGTAGAACGCCAGCGTCTCAGCCTCATAGAAGCCCTGGGCGCACAGCGCGCGCTTGGCTTTGGCGCGGGCTTTCTGGTCGGTGGTCAGGCCGCCGGTGGTGACCTGCGCCGCCTTGAGGAAGGTGGGCTTGATATGCTCGTAGCCGTATTCGCGGATGACTTCCTCGGCCAGGTCGGGCTCGCCGACCTCGATGTCCTCGCGCCAGCGGGGCGCGGTGACCTGCATGGTGTCGCCGTCGGCGTCCAGCGCGACCTCAAACTGCAGGCGGCGCAGGATGTCCAGCACGGCGTCCGCCGGCACCGTGATGCCCAAGATGGCGTTGATGCCGCTGAGGGTGGCCGTGAACTGCTTGCCCACGCGCGGCGCGCCGGCCGAGCAGTCAAAGTGGCTGGCCGTGACCTCGCCGCAGCCGAGCTCCTGGATCAGGTGCAGCGCGCGCGCCATACCGAGCTCGGTCGTATACTCCGAGATGCCTTTTTCGTAATGGCTGGAAGCGTCGGTGTTCTGGCCCAGGCCGCGCGCGGTCTTGCGGACGTTGTCGCGCGCGAACTTGGCGGACTCAAACAGCAGCTGGGTGGTATCGTCTTTGATTTCGCTGTTCAGGCCGCCCATAACGCCCGCCAGCGCGACCGGCTTGCTGCCGTCGCAGATGACGAGGTTTTCGGGCGTCAGGGTGAACTCCTTGCCGTCCAGCGTCGTGATCTGCTCGCCCTCTTTGGCGCGGCGCACCAGGATCTGGCAGCTTTCCAGCGTGTCCATGTCAAAGGCGTGCATCGGCTGGCCGATCTCCAGCATGACGTAGTTGGTGATGTCGACGACGTTGGAGATGCTGCGCAGCCCGCACAGCGCCAGGCGGCGTTTCATCCAGCGCGGCGAAGGGCCGGGCGTGATGTTGCGCACATAGTGGCCGATGTAGCGCGGGCAGAGGTCGGGCGCTTCCACCGCGATGGACAGGCGCGGGTCCTGGTAGTCGCTGGTGGTATAGCCGGCCGCGGGCATTTTGAGCGGCTTGCCCAGCACGGCCGCGACTTCGCGCGCGATGCCGAGCACGCTCTGGCAGTCGGCGCGGTTGGCCGTGATGGAGATGTCGAAGATAAAGTCATCCAGCCCGACGACCTGCTGGATCGGCGTGCCGGGCACGGTATCCTTGGGCAGGTCCAGCAGGCCGTAGACCTCGGCGCCGGGGTAGAGGTCGTCGTTGAGGCCGAGCTCCTCGCCGCTGCACAGCATGCCGTTGGACTCGACGCCCATGAGCGGTTTGGCCTTGATGTGGATGCCGCCGGGCAGCGTGGCGCCGTCCAGCGCCGCCGGGGTGTGCATGCCGGCGTAGACGTTGGGCGCGCCGGTAGAAATTTGGATCGCATGGCCGTAGTCGCCGCAATCCACCTTGCAGATGTGCAGGTGGGTGCCCTCCTGCGGGACGCACTCGGTCACGACGCCGACGACGACTTTGTCGATGCCGGCGGAAAGGTCGACGAGTTCCTCGACCTCAAAGCCGCAGCCAAAGAGTTTGGCTTCCAGCTCCTGTGCGGTGACGTCGATGTCGACGTACTCTTTCAACCAACTGAACGGTACTTTCATGGCAGACTTCCCCCTCTCAACCTTTGAACTGCTGCAGGAACCGCAGGTCGTTCTCAAACATCAGGCCGATGTTGTTGATGCCGTATTTGAGCATGGCGATGCGCTCGATGCCGATGCCGAACGCCAGGCCCGAGTAGACCTTGGGGTCGATGCCGCAGTTTTGCAGCACGCTGTGGTGCACGATGCCGGCGCCGAGGACTTCGATCCAACCGGTATGCTTGCACAGCGGGCAGCCCTTGCCGCCGCAGGCAAAGCAGGAGACGTCGACCTCAACGCTGGGCTCGGTGAACGGGAAGTAGGACGGGCGCAGGCGGGTCTTGACGCCCGCGCCGAACAGCGCCTGCACGAACTGGTCCAGCATGCCCTGCAGGTCGCACAGCGTGATGCCTTTGTCGACGACAAGGCCTTCCATCTGGTGGAACATGGGGCTGTGGGTGGCGTCGGAGTCCGAGCGGAAGACGCGGCCCGGCACCAGCACCTTGATGGGCGGTTTTTCCAGGTCCATCACGCGGATCTGCCCGCCGCTGGTCTGGGTGCGCAGCACGATGTCCTCGGCCACATAAAACGTATCCTGCATATCGCGCGCCGGGTGGTTTTTCGGCACATTGAGGCGGGTGAAGTTGTGGTCGTCGTCCTCGATCTCGGGGCCTTCGTAAATTTCAAAGCCCATGCCGGCGAACGCGTCGACGATCTCATTTTTGACAAGGGTGATGGGGTGCAGGCTGCCAGTGGCGCGCGTCTTGGCCGGCAGCGTGATGTCCACCGTCTCGGCCGCGTTGCGGGCGGCCAGGGCGGCGCGTTCGACCTGCTGCGCCAGCGCCTGGTACTGCGCCTCGGCCCAGGATTTGAACTCGTTGATGGTCTTGCCGACGGCGGGGCGGTCCTCTTTGGGGACGTCGCGCAGCGACTTGGTCAGCCCGGCCACCGCGCCGTTTTTGCTGAGGAATTGCTGCCAGAACGCCGACAGCTCCGCCTCGTTGGTGACAGCCGCGCCCGCCTGTTCGAGGGCGGCGCGCAGCGCTTGGATCTTTTCTTCCATAAATACACCTCCGCGTAACGTTGGGGCGGGGCAGCAAATAAAAAGGCCTCGTCCCTGGAAAGTTCAGGGACGAAGCCTTGGCAAAGCAAAACTCCGCGGTACCACCCGTGTTCCGCATGCGCAAAGCGGCGATGCGGCGCTCGTTGTCTGCCGGTAACGGTGCAGGGCCGTTGCGCGCTACTGAGCCGGCGTGTGGCCGGCGGTTCCCGCGCACCGCTCGGGAGCGAACTTCGGCGCGGGGTCTTTGCAGGCGGCTTACAGCCGGTGACCGCCCTCTCTGGCCCAAAGGGCCCGCGCGTACTTTCTCCGTCAGTGCGTTTTTCTCGATACAGTCAACAGTATAGCCAGTCCGGCGCGGTTTGTCAAGCAAAACGGCGCCGGCAAGGCGCAAAAAAGGGAGAAGGGCGAAGCCCCTCTCCCTTTTTGGTTTTCGGTTTGGCGGTCAGTTGTCGCGGCGGCCGAGTATGCGCACGATATACAGGAAGATGTTGATGAAGTCGAGATAGAGGTTGAGCGCGCCGATGATGGACGCCTTGTGCAGCATGGCCGCGTCGCCGCCAAAGTAGGCGTAGTGATGCTTGAGCATCTGGGTGTCATACGCCGTCAGGCCCATGAACAGCAGCAGGCCGACCGCGCACAGCACCAGGTCCATAAAGCCGAAGCGCAGCCCAAACAGGCTGAGCAGGCCGCCGACCAGCGAGCAGACGATCATAGCCACAAGGCCGCCCAGCAGCTTGGGGCCCCAGCCGGTGAGGTCGCGGCGGGTCACAGCGCCGTAGACGGCCATGACGCCGAAGTAGACCGCGCCGACCAGGAACGCCAAAATCAGCGTGCCGAGGTCATACACCAGAAAGATCGTGGCCAGGTTGAGGCCGTTGAGCACCGCGTACAGGAAAAAGAACGCCGTCGCGGTGCCGGGCTGGATCTTGGTGATGCGCGCCGACAACACGAACACGAGCACCAGCTCACCGATGAGGGTGGCCCAGATCAGGCCGCTGTTGACCAGCGGCAGGATCAGGCCGCTGCGCACCGTGCCGATGCCGGCACCGAAGGTGACCAGCAGGCCGGCGAACATCCAGCCGAAGGTTTTGGTCATATATTGCGTAAGCGTGCCAAACGGGCTTTGCGCGTAGGAAATGTCATGATAATCGTTGTACATGGTTGATTCCCCTTTCTTTGTAGGGTATTATAGCCATAAAAGATGTGAAAACCATCACAAATTTATGAAGTACCTGTAAACAGTATGGTATAAAGAGGACAAAATGTCAAGAATCGATCGTTTTGGCATCTACCTGCACATCCCCTACTGCCGGGCCAAGTGCCGGTACTGCGACTTTTATTCGGCCCCCGGGGCGCGGGGCGTGCCGCAGGCTTATGTGGACGCACTGCTGCGCGAATTGAAAAAGAACCCCCGCCGCCCCGACACGCTGTACTTTGGCGGCGGCACTCCGTCGCTGCTGACACCCGGGCAGGCCGCTGCGCTCATTGAGGCCGCCGCCCCGCTGCCGGGGGCCGAGATCACGCTGGAAGCCAACCCCGACACCGTCACGGCGGCGGCGCTGCAAGGGTTCCGCGCAGCCGGGGTGACCCGCATCAGCTTTGGCGTGCAGAGCGCCGACGACGCCCAGCTGCGCCGCCTGGGGCGCACCCACACCGCCGCGGCCGCCGCGCAGGCGCTGGCCTGGGCGCGGGAGGCCGGGTTCCCGGAAATTTGCGGCGACATCATGCTGGCGCTGCCGCAGTACGCGAACGCCGAATTTGACGCCACGCTGGATCTTTTGCAGCGCGGCGGCTGCACGCACATTTCGGCCTACCTGCTCAAAGTGGAACCCGGCACCGCCTTTGCCCACTACCCGCCCGCGGGGCTGCCCGGCCCCGACGAAGCCGCCGGGTTTTACCTGTACGCCGTGCAGCGGCTGGAACAGACGGGCTACCGCCAGTATGAGATCAGCAACTTTGCCCGCCCCGGGCACGAGGGCCGCCACAACCTGCTGTACTGGAACTGCCGCGACTATTGGGGCGTCGGCCCGGCAGCGCACAGCTGCCTGAATGGCGTGCGCCGCTTTTGGCCAAACGACGTGCGGGGGTTTATCGACGGCAGCGCCGCCGAACAGGCGGAGGGCGTCTGCGACGCCGAGGACTTTTTGCTGATGCAGCTGCGGCTGAACGCCGGGCTGGACCTGGACGAATACGCGCGCCGGGGCGGGCATTTCACCCCGGCACAGATGGCGTTTTTGCGCCAGTGCGCCGCCCACGGCTACGCCGTGCTGGAGCCCGGCCGCGTGCGGCTGACCCCGGCCGGCATGATCGTACAAAACGCCATTTTGGAAGAACTGCTGTAGGGCACGTTTGCCGCACGGCAGCAAAAACCGGCAGGCCCCACCCGGGGCCTGCCGGTCTTGCATTTTGTATGCGGTTCAGGTCTGCGCCGGGGTCAGCTGCCGCACCGGCCAGCCCAGCAGCTGCGCGGCGGCGCTGTCGTGCGTGACGAGGATGGCCGGCCGGCTGCCCGTCAGCCGCACGGCAGCGGCCGCCGCCTGGGCCACCAGCTCGGCGTCCATGCCGGTGAACGGTTCGTCCAGCAGCAGCGTCTGCGCGTCCCGGCACAACAGCGCCCGCAACAGCGCCGCGCGGCGTTTCTGCCCGCCCGAGAGCCGGGCCGCCGGCAGCGCCAGTTCCGCCCCGGTAAAGCCCAGCGCGCGCAGTTCGCGCTCGGCCTCCTCACGGGGCAGGCCGTGGCCGGTCAGCACCAGGTTGTCCGCTGCGGTCAGCTGCGGGCAGAGGCGGTCCTCCTGAAAAACGGCCGCCGGGGTCACCACCCCGGTGACGGTGCCGGTGTCCGGCGTTTCCAGCCCCAGCAGGATGCGCAGCAGCGTGGTTTTGCCGCAGCCGGAAGCCCCCATGAGCACCTGCGGGCCGTCCACCGTCCAGCTGAAATTCTGCAAAACCACCTTGCCGCCAAAACGCTTGCTCAAATTTTGGATCACGATGCTCATGCCCGCACCTCCCCGCACAGGCGGCGTTTGGCCGCGCGCAAGCCCCGCGCCGCCGCTACCGACAGCAGCGCCGAAAGCAGCACGATCACCAGCGTCCAGGCAAAGACGTCGGGCGTCGAGAGCGTGATCTTGGCGCGGTAGAGCGCGTCGCCGACGCTGTGGTCGGGCAGGCCGATGACCTCGGCCGAGACGCCGCTTTTCCAGCACATGCCCATGGCGGCGATGCAGCTTTCGCAAAACGCCGGGAAGATGCCCGGCAGCCAGATATAGCGCAGCCGCGCCGCCAGCGGCAGGCGGTAGACGCGCGCCATCTCCAGCAGCTGGGCGTCAGTGTCGGCAATGCCGGCCAGCACGCCCGCATAGACGACGGGCAGCACATGGGTGAAGCTGACGACGACCGAAAGGTTGGCCCCGCGCACCCACAGCAGCGCCAGAATGACAAAGCTGGCCACCGGCATGGCGCGGATGAGCTGCATGAGCGGTTCCAGCAGCAGGCGCAGGCCCTGCCAGCGCGCGCTGCCCGCGCCCAGCAGCAGCCCGCCCGCCACGGCCAGCGCAAACCCGGCCAAAATGCGCAGCGCGCTGAACGCGATGCGCTGCCAGAACTCCGCCGTGGGCAGCAGCCGGGCCAGCGCCTGCAACGCCTGCCAGGGCGTAGCCAGAAACAGGCCGCCGTGGCCCAGCGTCATGGCGGCCAGCTGCCAGACGGCCAGCCAGAACGCCAGCACCGCCAGCCGCTGCCAGCCCTTAGGCGCCGTAGTAGAAGTCATCGGCCGGCAGCGCGCCGCCCACACTGGCGGGGTCGGCGTCAAACAGCACCTGGAAGTAGTTGACGAGGTCGGTCTTCATCTGATCGCCGGTCTCAAACACGATGTTGCAGGCGGGCAGCGCCTTTTGGGCCAGCGCCGCCTTGGCGACGATGCCGTACTGCTCGCACAAGGCGGCGGTGCCTTCCAGGTCGGTGTTGGCGGCCTCGACGCTGGCGGCGTAGCCGTCCAGGAAGGCCTCAAACGCGGCGGGGTCGGCCTCGACGGCGTCCTTGCGCGCCACCAGCACGCCGGTGACCAGCTGGGAACCGGCCACGGCCTCCCACTCCTCGTTCATGTCCAGCGCGACGCGCAGCCCCTCGACCTGGGACAGCGCGCTGGTCACGAACGGCTGCGGCAGCATGGCGATGCTGGCCATGCCGGCCTGCACCTGGCTGAGCGCCTCGGTCGCCTCGCTGCAATACTCGATGGTGACGTCGGCGTCGGGGTCGATGCCGTTCTGGCTGAGCACGTAGCGCAGCACATACTCCGGCGTGGTGCCCTTGCCCGTCGTGACGATGGTCTGGCCTTTGAGGTCGGCCACGCTCTGGATGGTCTCGCCGTTTTCCAGGATGTACAGCACGCCCAGCGTGTTGACGCAGGCGACCTCGACGGCGCCCTCGGTCTTTTGGTACAGCGTGGCGGCCAGGTTGGCGGGCACCGCCGCGGCGTCCAGCTCGCCTTTTACCAGCAGCGGCACGATCTCATCGGCCGCGCCGTACATCGTAAACTCGTAGTTGGCGCCGTCCGCGCTGCTCATCAGGTTGACAAGGCCCATCGTCGTGGGGCCCTTGAGCCCGGCGATGCGCAGCGCCGCCCCCGCCGTCTCGGGGCTGGCGGGCGTTTCCTCTTGCGGCGCAGCGGCTTCCGGGGACGCCGCCGCGGAGGAGGCAGCCTCCGGCGCAGCGTCCGCCGCAGAAGAAGCTGCCGTAGTGCCGCAGGCCGCCAGCGAGACGCACAGCGCCAGCGCGGTAAAAACAGAAATGATGCGTTTGATGACCATGACAGGAAAACCCTCCTTGTTGCATTTGCGGCCTTACTATACTATACTAAGGGGGAATTGTCTGTTGCCTGCGCAACATTTTTTTAGGAGGCCCCCCCCTATGGACTACACGCCCTATTACGACACGCTGCGCCGCACGCCGCTGTTTTGCGGTATGCCCGACGCCGACCTCAACACGCTGATGCACTGTTTTGCGCCGCATATACGGCGGTATGCGCGCGGCGAACTGCTGCTGCTGGCCGGGTACGAGATGCACGAAGTGGGCGTTGTGCTGTGCGGCGAGATCGTGGCCGCCAAGCCGATGCCCGACGGCACCGCCGTGGTGATGGCGCACATGGGCCCCGGCGGCGTGTTTGCCGACGTGCTGGCCGGCAGCCGCGACAAAAGCCCCGTGAACGTGACGGCCGCCGCCCCCTGCGAAGTGCTGTACCTGCCGTGTGAGGCGCTGCTGCGCCCCTGCGGCGCGCTGCACCCGGCGCATTTGCAGCTGCTGCACAACTGGCTGCAGACGGTCAGCGGCAAATACTTTGCGCTGGATCGCCGCCTGGAGCTGCTGTGCTGCCGCAGCCTGCGCGGGCGCATCTGCCTGTGGCTGCTGGAGCAGCGCGAGCAGGCCGGCGCCGACACCTTTACCACGCCGCTGACGCGGGCGGAGCTGGCGTCCTACCTGAACTGCGACCGCAGCGCGCTGTGCCGCGAGCTGGGCCGCATGCAGGCCGAGGGGCTGGTGGCGCTGTACCGGCGCAGCTTTAAGCTGCCGGACCCCGAGCGCCTGCGCGCGGCCTGGCAGTGATTGCAGCCGCTGCCGCCGTATGCTATAATGCTGGTATCGTTGGCAGCGCCCCGCCGCGCGCGGCGCTGCGCCCTGCCGTTTCCCAAAGAAAAAGGAGTTTTTATGCCTTCCCTGACCTGTTTACGGCCGCCGCTTTCGCTGCTGCGGCCGGCGCTGCGCCCCGAAAAACGCTGGCACACCCTTTGGCTGGTGTTTTCCTGGGCGTGCCTGTTGTTTGTGTGCATCCGCGGCTGGCTGGTGATCCAGGGGCGGATGTATTATCTGCTGGACTCTGACATGAGCAGCGACCTGGTGCTGAGTTATGTTTTGCGCCAGGAGCATGCGCTGCTGACGCAGAACTGGTACTACTCGACCGAATTGCGCGTGTTCCACAACCACCTGGTGTTTGCGCCGCTGTTTTTGTTTATGGACAACTGGCTGCAGGTGCGCACCGTCGGCACGGCGATCCTGCTGCTGGGCATGCTGGCGTCCTGCTGGTATTTCTGCCGGCAGGCGGGCATCGGGCATCTGTTCCCCGCCGTCGGCACGCTGCTGGTCGCGCCGATGTCCGAGGTATATTTCCGCATCACGCTGCTGACGGTCAGCTACCCGCCGCACCTGTTCGCCGCGTTTTTGAGCCTGGGGCTGCTGCTGCACTTTATCCGCAGCGAGCGGCGGCGCACGCGGGGCATCCTGTTGGCGGTGCAGGTCGTGTTTTCCTTTGTCATTGGCCTGGGCGGCCTGCGCCAGGTGCTGACCTTTTACCTGCCGCTGGCGCTTACGGCGCTGGTGCTGGCGTTTTTGGCCTCGGCCCCGCGCGCCGGCGCCACGCTGCCCTGCCTGCCTGTGCCGGAACGCCGCCTGCTGGGCGGCAGCCTGCTGGCCTTTGCGGCCACGATGGCCGGCTGGCTGGTGAACACCCGCGTGCTGCGCTACCAATACCACTATACCAGCCAGGAAGGTATCCACTTTGCCGCCTTTGACGGCGAACGGCTGGAGCAGCTGTTCTGGGGCTGGCTGGAAAGTTTCGGGTTCCGCACCGGGGCGTATGTGACCTCGCCCCAGCTGCTGTACAATGCGTTCTGCTTTTTGGCGCTGGCGGTCATTGTATGCGCGTACATTTCGCTGGCGCGCAGCCCGCAGCGCTACACCCTGGCCGAGCGGGTGTTCTACCTGCTTTCCTTCTTTGCGTTTTTGGCGTATGAGGGGCTGTACCTGTTTACCGATATGGTCTACTACACGCGCTACAACATCCCTGTCGTGGTGCTGATGATGCCGGTGGCGGTGGATTTTCTCTACCGGCTGCCGCGCCCGCGGGTATGGCGCGGCGCATTGCTGGGCGGCATGGCGGCGCTGCTGCTGTGGTGCGTCAACGACTACTACACCGAGCTTTGGCCCAAAAACATGACGGCCAGCCAGGAAGCCGCCGTGACCGCCCTGCGCGTGGCCGGTTATACCGAAGGGTACGCCACGTTCTGGAACGCCAACGTGATGGTGGAGATCTCCAACGGCGCGTTTGACATCCGCGTGTGGAAGGGCGGCGAGGAGATCACCGACCCCGACGCGCTGTACCCCTGGCTGCAGGAGGCTGACCACTTTACCACCACCCCCGAGGGGCCGGTGTTCCTGTTCTTTAACAAGGCGGAGGGCGAGTATACTACCGCCGCCCGCCTGCTGGACCAGGGCACGGTGGAATACGAGGACGAAAACTACATCGCCGTCGGCTACCCGAGCTATGAGGCGATGAAAGCCGACTTTGCCGGCTGATCGAGGTACCGCTATGGAAAACCGCAACAACCCTGTTTTGTACATCATCATCCCCTGCTATAACGAGCAGGATGTCCTGCCCATCACGGCGCCGCAGTTCCTGCAAAAGATCCGGGACCTGGCCGGCGCCGGCAAGATCAGCCCCGACAGCCGGGTGCTGTTCGTCAACGACGGGTCCAAAGACCGCACCTGGGCCATCATCAACGAACTGGCGGCCGCCGACCCGCACTATGCCGGCATCTGCCAGAGCCGCAACCGCGGCCACCAGAACGCCGTGCTGGCCGGGCTGATGGAAGCCAAAGACCGCTGTGACATCACGATCTCCATCGACTGCGACGGGCAGGATGACATCAACGCCATGGACGGCATGGTGGACGCCTACCGCGACGGCTGCGACGTGGTGTACGGCGTGCGCAGCAAGCGCGACACCGATACGTTTTTTAAGCGCTTTACGGCCGAAGCCTTTTACAAGCTGCTGAACGCCATGGGGGCCGAGGTCGTGTTCAACCACGCCGACTACCGCCTGATGAGCGCGCGCGTGCTGCAGGAATTTGCCAAATTTGAGGAAGTCAACCTGTTTTTGCGCGGCATGGTGCCGCTGGTAGGGTTCAAGTCCACCACCGTGCTGTATGAGCGCCACGAGCGCCTGGCCGGCAAGAGCCACTACCCGCTCTCTAAAATGCTGTCGCTGGCGTTTGACGGCATCACGAGCCTTTCGACCCGGCCGATCCGTTTTATCACGGGCTTTGGCATCTTGGTGGCGCTGGTCAGCTTTATCGGCGTATTGTGGGCGGTCATCGAGGCCGCGCTGGGCATGACGGTCTCGGGCTGGGCCAGCACGACGAGCATCATCTGCTTTGTCTCGGGCGTGCAGCTGATCTGCCTGGGCGTCATCGGCGAGTATATCGGCAAGATCTACCTCGAGACCAAACGCCGCCCGCGCTATATCATCAGCGAGACGACGCCCAACTTTGCCCCCGATAAGGAGGAGGACGCATGAGCCGCCAGGTATGGAAGGGTTCCACCCTGCTCAACCCCGAACCGCCGGTGCTGGTGAGCTGCGGCAGCCCCGAACGCCCCAACCTGATCACCGTGGGCTGGTGCGGCACCATCTGCACCCAGCCGCCGATGCTGTCCATCAGCGTCCGGCCCGAGCGGTACAGCCACCGCCTGATCCGCGAAAGCGGCGCGTTCGTCGTCAACCTGCCCACCGAAGCGCTGGTGCGCGCGGTAGACTGGTGCGGCGTCAAAAGCGGCCGCGATGTGGACAAGTTTGCGGCCCTGGGCCTGACGGCGGAACCGGCCGCCAAGGTGGACACCGTGCTGCTGGCCGAAAGCCCTGTCAACCTGGAATGCAAGGTCACCCAGGTGATCCCGCTGGGCAGCCACGACCTGTTTTTGGCTGAGTGCGTCGCCGTCGACGTCGACGAACGGCTGCTGAACGACGACGGAAAACTCTGCCTGGAGCGCGCCAAACTGATCGTCTACTCCCACGGCGACTACCTGGCGCTGGGGCGGCGGCTGGGCACTTTTGGCTACAGCGTGCGCAAGCGCCGGCCGCGGCGGTAAAACAGCCCCCACACAACAAAGCAGCGCCCTTTCGCGTCTTACGCGAAAGGGCGCTGCTCTGTTGTGCCGTTTACGAGACCGGGAACAGGACTTTCTGGCTGTCCAGCGCAAAAAGATTGTCCCGGTTGATGATGCGGGTGGCGGTGTCGACGTGGCGCTCCACCTCGCTGCGCTGCCCGGCCAGCAGCTTATATGCGCTCTGCACGCCAAAATACCCCATCTCGTAGGTGTTTTGCAGCACCAGCGCGTCGACGATGCCGGTCTGCAAGGCGTCGATGGTGACGAGGTTGGAGTCAAAGCCCACCATCCACAGCGCGTCCCCCAGCTGCAGTTCCTCCACAGCCTGGGCCGCGCCGACGCTCGTCGGTTCGTTGAACGCCAGCAGCACGTTGATCTCGGGGTGGGCGCGCAGCATGTCCAGCGTATCGCGCCGGGCGCTCTCGGCCTCGGCCAGCGTGTGGATCGTGGCCACGACCTCGCTGCGGCCGCTGGCGGTAAAGGTATCCACGGCGCCGCGCTCGCGCGCCTGGCCGTTGGCGCTGTTGATGTCGTAGTTGACGATGCCGACTTTCAGCGCGCCTTCCGGCACGCCCTCCAGCGCGGCTTCGGCGGCCATCCGCCCGGCCAGGTAGTTGTCGGTGCCGATGTAGGTGGCCACGCTGGCGGCGTTGACGTCGGAGTCGATGACGACGATGTGCACGCCCTGCGCCGCGGCCGCCTCGATGGCTGGGGCGTTGGCGTCGTAGTCGATGGCGGAAAACACCAGCGCCTGCGCGCCGTCCTGCACGGCCTGGGCGATCATGGCGTTCTGGGCCTCGTAGTCCTCCTCGGTATCGGGGCCGGTGATGCTCAGGTCCAGGTTATACTCTGTCGCGGCGGCCTCGGCCCCGACGAAGACGGCTTTCCAGAAATCGGTCTCGGTCGATTTGGCCACCATCGCCACCTGGTAGCGCGCCGGGCCGTCGCCGGCGGCGGCGCAGCCGCCCAGCAGGCAGGCGGCCGCCAGCGCCAGCGCGCCCAGGCATTTAACGGGTCTTGTCATAGTCGCCCTCCCTGTCTTCCGGCACGCGCGGCATGCGGATGGTCACCGTCGTGCCCTCGTCGGGCACGCTCTCGATGGAAAGGCCGTACTGCGGCCCAAAATAGATGCGCAGGCGGTCGTTGACGTTCTTGATGCCGATGCCGGTGCGGTCGCCCGGTTCGCTGTGCAGCAGCTGGGCGACCTGCTCGGGCGCCATGCCGATGCCGTCGTCGCTGACTTTGAACAGGATGTCGCTGCCGTCGGCGCAGACTTCGATCTCGATGTGCCCGGGCTCAACGAGCAGGTCCAGCCCGTGGGTGATGGCGTTTTCGATGATGGGCTGCAGGGTGATCTTGTTGCACAGGCAGTGCAGGCAGCCTTCGTCGACGGTGAAGTGGTAGGTGAACTGGTTTTTGTAGCGGAATTTCTGGATCAGCAGGTAGGCCTCGGCATGCTGGAGCTCTTTTTCGATGGGGATCAGCTCATGGCCGCGGCTGATGCTGATGCGGAACAGCTTGGCCAGCGCATGCACCATCTTGACGGCGTCGGCGTTTTTGCCGCGCTCGCACATCCAGGCGATGGAGTCCAGCGTGTTGTACAAAAAGTGCGGGTTGATCTGCGCCTGCAGCGCTTTGAGCTCGGTCTTGCGCAGGTTGACTTCCTCCTCGCGCACGGTGGTCATCAGCGCCTGGATGCGCCCGACCATGTGCCCGAAGGAATCGGAGAGTTCCTGCACCTCCCGCGTGCCGGCCACCGGCTGGAACGCAAAGCCGTCGGCGTCCTGCTCAAAGGCCTCCATGGCGTTTTCCAGCCGCTGCAGCGGGCGGCTGAGCATGTGCGAGATGACCCACCCCACCAGCAGCGCCGCCGCCAGGATCAACGCGGCGGTGGCCAGCGCGATGCGCGCCATCTGCCAAAAGCTCTCGTTGACGGTCTCGTCGATAAAGCTGACACCGACGACCCGCCAGGCGCTGTCGGGCACGTCCTGGATGCTGCAGATGATGGTATCCTCGACGTAGGTGCCCTCGGCCAGGGTGGCCAGGCGGGCGGTATCCTCCTGCTTGATGCCGGCGTACAGCAGCTGCTGCTGCGGGTGGTAGACCATGTTGCCCTGGTCGTCCATCAAAAAGCAGTAGCCGTGCTGGCCGATGCCGACGCCGCTGATGCTGGCGCCGATGTTGGAAAACCGCACATCCACCGCCACCCAGCGGAAGGACGCGCCGGCGGGCATGGGCCGCACGACGGTGACGACCCAGGGGTAGTACCCGGCAAAGATGGACTCGACATGCGGGGCGCTGATATACCCGTCGGGGGAGTTTTGCGCGGCCGCCAGGTCAAAGGAAAGATTTTGCAGCACCTGCCGGCGGGGGGTGTGGTCCAGCGCCCAGCAGTTTTGCAGCGCGCCGGCCTCGGTATAGGTCGTGACGGCCACGACCTCGCTGCGGGCGTTGAGCCAGGCTTCGAGGTACTCGTCGCGGTCCCCGGGCGCGGCGTACATCTCCCCCATGACGTCGGAGATGGTGTCGTCGAGGTTCTGCACATAGTTGCTGACGGTACCCACGACCTGGCTGACGGCCTGGGCGCTGCTGGTGCGCGCGTTCTGCACGGCGACCGTGCGGTACCCGCGCAGAAACGCCGTCACGCAGACGGCCAGCGTCACGGCGGCCACCGAGGTGATGAGCGCGACGATGAGCGGCGCGGTGCGCGGCGCGCGGCGGCTCATGCCGGGGCCTCCTGGTTAGCGCGGGCCGCCTGGCGGCGCAGCGCCCCCGGCGACGTGCCGCTGTATTTTTTAAAGCAGTAGCTGAAATAGTGCTGGTCGGTGTAGCCGCAGCGGCGCGCGATCTCCTGCACCTGCAGATCGGTGGTCAGCAGCAGCTGCTGCGCGGCCTCCATGCGGCGGCGGATGAGGATGTTGATGAAGGTCTCCCCCGCCGTTTTTTTGATGCAGGCGCTGAGGTGGTTGGGGCTGACGTTGAGCAGCGCGCTGAGCGACGCCAGCGAAAGGCTTTCGTCCATATAGCGCTGGCCGATGATCTCCAGCGCGCGCTGGCACAGGGTGCTGCCCTTGCGGGTATCGGCCGTAAAGCTGACGCCGCCCTCGCTTTCCTGCGCGGCGCGCAGCGCGTCCAGCGCCTGGCGGTAGGCGGCGTTGAGCGCGCCGAACGCCCCCGTTGTGCGGCTGACGCCCACCAGCGCGCGCTTGCCCAGCGCGCGCTCGGTCAGCTGGCAGATCTCGTCGGCCAAAATGTGCAGGTACTCCTCAAAATCCGAGGGGTTGCCCCAAAGCACCGCCACCACGCGCCCGCTGGAGGCAAACACGAAATGGCGCAGGTACTTGTTGGCCAGCTGCTCGGCCAGGTGCACGAAGCCCGGCGCACAGGGCGCGCCGTCCGCCATGGAGGACACCAGCACGACCATCTGGCTGGCGTCGTCCGCCCCGCGCAGCAGGCCGCACTCGGCCGCCGTCTGGCGCAGGGCCTGTTCCTGCCCGGCGGGCATATCGGCGTAGGGTTCCAGCACCAGCGGGATCAAAAACGCCGCGCGCCCGCCCTCGGCCTGGGCCGACTGGCGCAGCCCGGCGTAGCGGCGGTCGATCTTTTCGTGGATGGCTTTGAGCTCGGCCGCCAGGCCGTCCATCGTCAGCGGTTTGAGCATGTAGCTGATGATGTTGTACTGGATGGCCTGCTTGGCGTACTCAAAATCGTCGTAGCCGCTTAAAAACGCGATGTGCATGGCGGGGCGGATCTCCCGCACCTGGCGCGCCAGCTCGATGCCCGAGATGAACGGCATGCGGATGTCGGTCAGCAGCAGGTCGGGTTCCAGCCGCTCGACGAGTTCCAGCGCGTCCAGGCCGTTGCTGGCGCTGCCCACCAGGTGGAAGCCCAGCGCCTCCCACGGGGTGGTGGCGCAGACGGCCTCGCGCAGTTCGTCCTCATCGTCAGCCACGACGACGGTGTAGATGTTTTTTTCTGCCATGGGGTGCTCCTTGTTGGGTATTGGGTGGCTTTATTATAAAACGTTTGGCCCCGTTGTGCAACAAAAGCCTTTTCTTGTACAAGAAAAGGCTTTTGGTTTTGCCGCTTTACAGCCAGAACTGCACCAGGCGGCTGACATTTTGGTACAGCGCCGGGGCCTGGCCAAGCAGGCCCGGCTCCGCCGCAAAATAGACGCAGACATTGTACGCCGCGCCTGCCAGCACCGCCAGCGGCAGCGCCGTGCGCAGCGCCGCTTGCAGCCGCGCCATGCCGGGCTGCCCGGCGTGGTTTTGCAGGGTCTGCTCTGCCATCAGCCACAGCAGCGCCGCCGCCCACAGCAGCGGGCACAGCCAGTCGCTCTGGTAACGGTAGAGCACGCCGGCCATCTGGCAGTCCAGCACCGCCAGCCCCACGGCCAGCGCCAGCGGCAGCAGCACCAGGGCGCGCAGGTCCCGTTTGGCGCGCAGGCGGCCACGCAGCAGCGGCGCGCCCGCAAAGGCCCACAGCAGCGGCAGGCAGGCGAATACCCCGCCGTAGAACAGCTCGGTGATGGTAAGGCCCATATAATGGGTGGCCATGCGCGCAGCGCCCAGGTACGGGAACACCGTGCTGAGCGCCGGCACGCCGAAGAAGAACGTGACGAGCGCCGGGGCGATGCGCCCGGCGGCAAAGCCGCGGCGGGTCATATCGTTGCTGGTCAGGTTATAGTTGGCGCCAAAGTCAAACGGCGAGCCAAAGCGCGCGGCGTTATACCACATCAGCCCGGCCGCCACCAGCACAAACGGCAGCGCAAAGGCCAGCGCCTCCCCCGCCCCGGCGCGGCTGCGCAGGCGTTTTTCGGCCACGCAGCGCTGCCAGAAGATGGGCAGCGCCAATACAGCGAACAGTTCCATCTGCGGGCGGCAGCCGGCCACCAGCGCCATGCACACGCTGCCCAGCGCCAGGTGCGCCAGCAGCGGCGCGCGGCGCTGTACCGGCGTGTTGGCCGCCGCCAGCCACTGCCACAGCCCCGCCATGGCCAGCGCCATGCCGCAGAGGATGGCGTACTCATAGGTCGAAGGGCGCAGCAGCAGGTAAAACACCTGGCTGCCCGCGGCGATGCCGGCGCCCGCCAGCAGGTAGGCCGCCGTGCTGGCGCGCGGGAACCACCGGCGCAGCGCCTGCTTGACGCAGCCAAAAGAAGCCAGGATCAGCAGCCAGCCCAGCGCGATCATCGGCAAACTGGGCGGCAGGTCGGGCACGCCGGTCAATGCCTCGAACGGGAGCTGGAACAGCAGGCAGGGCACCACGCCAAAGTAGACATAGTACCGCCCCTGGTAGTAGGCGACGTCCCACAGCGCGTCGGGCGCGGCGGCCTGGCGGGCGGCGGTGTCATAGGGGTTTGCCATCTGCTGCATGGCGGCGGGCGGGTCCTTTACAAGGTCCAGCCTCCCCTGCAGCAGGCTGTGCGCCAGCGCGCCGTACTGGGCGGCGGTGTCGCTGGCGGCTTCGTCGATGTGCTTGGTGAACGTCAAACGGCTGACGCCGTCCCAGTCGGCGGTGTTATAAAAAGACGTCGCCACGCCGGCGTTGAAACGGTCGGCAAACGGCGCGCAGAACACAAACCCCGCCAGCACGGCCATGACCAGCGCCACCGCCGGGCGGTAACGGCGCGCGTGCTCAAGGTAGGCGTCCCGCCACAGCGCGCCCGACGGGCGCAGCGCGAACGCCGCCCCCAGCAGCGCGAACAGCGCCGCGCACCGCACGAGCGAGAAGTCCAGCGGGCGCGGCACGTTGGCCCAGACCGTTTGCAGCGTATAGCACAGCGGGTACTGCCGGTACTCGCCCTGGTAGGCGGCGGCCGTCAGCGTCAGCGTCGACGCCTTGCCCGAGAGATCGAGGCTGCGCACCAAGCTGCGGGCGCTGCGCACCGCCACCTGCCACGGCCAGCTCTGACGCGAGACGCTGCTGGCCTCGTCGGTGGCGGCCACCGTCAGCGTAAACAGCGGGTCCTGCACCTCGGGGTGGGGGCCGTCGTACTGGTAGGTCAGGCCGTCCAGCCGCAGGTTGTACAGTTCCTGGTCAAGCCCGGCAAAGGTCAGCGCCGTGTGTTCCCCGTCCAGCGTCAGCGGCGCGTCGGGGTCGGCGTCCTGCGTCAGGTAGGGGCGCAGGTCCACCGGCGTGTAGTTGTGGGTGGCCCAGAAATTGAGGTTGCACACAAACACTTCCAGCCCCAGTGCGGCGGTCAGCAGCACCCCGGCCGCCGCCAGGCCGCGCCCGCGCGGCAGCCGCCCGTGCAGCCGCAGCCCCAGCACGACGGCGCAGCCCCACAGCGCCATGCCGGCGATGCCCAGCAGGCGGAAGGCGTCAAACCCGGCCGTAAGGCCCGGTTTTTGGTAGATGCACGCGGCCCAGGCCCAGACGCCCAGCACGACGCCCGGCCCGGCCCACAGGTCGGCACGGGTGGGCCTGCGGCGGCACAGCCGCCCCGGCAGCCAGGCAGACAGCGCCGCGATGAGCAGCGTAAGCAAAATGGTAACGATGAGCATTCCAACGCCCCTTTGTTTTGGTTGGTGCGGCGGCAGGCCGCCGGTTGGATCATACGCCCTGGCGCAGGGCGTTGTAGATTGTTTCGGCCTTGGCGTGGCTGATGCCTTTGACTTCCTCAAGGTCCGAGATACTGGCCGCGCGCACGGCCGCCACCGTTTTAAAGTGCGCCAGCAGCGCGGCGCTGGTCTTTTCGCCCACGCCGGGCAGCGCCGTCAGCGTCGCCGCATAGGCGCGCTTTTTCATGGCACGTTTGCGGTAGTCGTTGGCGTAGCGGTGGGTCTCGTCCTGGATGTTGGTGACAAAGGTAAAGATATTGCGGTTGCGGTTGATGGCGATCTCGCCGCCGGCGTCGTCGACGATGGCGCGGGTGCGGTGGCGGTCGTCCTTGACCATGCCGAACGTCGGCACATGTTCCAGCGCCGTGCCACGCAGCGCAGCCTTGACCGCCCCCACCTGCCCGCGGCCGCCGTCGATGAGCAGCAGGTCGGGCAGGGTGGCGAACTGGTTCTGCGGGCCGTCGGGCTTTTCGCCGCGGCGCGCAGCCTCGTATTCGGCCGCACGGCGGGAGAGCGTCTCGGCCAGCGAGGCATAGTCGTCGGTGCCGGCGACGGTTTTCATCTGGAAGCGGCGGTACCCGGCGCGGTAGGGCTTGCCGTCCTTGAACACGACCATGCCGCAGACGCTGGACCCGTCGCCCCAGTTGGAGATGTCGTAGCTTTCAATGACGCGCGGCGGGGCTTTGAGGCCCAGAAGCTGGGCGGCTTCCTCGAGCAGTTTTTCCTCCCGCGTGTAGCGGCCGCTCTCGCGGCCGAGGCGCTCGACGGCGTTGGTGTAGGCCATCGTGACGAGCTTGGCCACGTCGCCGCGCTGCGGCACATACAGTTCCACCTTACTGCCACGCGTTTGGTTCAGCGCCTCGTTCAGCGCGTCGGCGTCGGCGGGCAGCGCGTCGACGGCGATGACCTTGGGCACCGTCTCGCCGCCGAGGTAATACTGCGGCAGAAACGCCTCGCGCACGGCCTCGGTGTCGGTGGTGTCGTGGAACAAAAACTCGCGTTTGTCGGTCAGGCGGCCTTCGCGGTAGCGCAGCACGGCGGCGCAGACCGCGCGCGTGGTGCCGGCCAGCGCGATGACGTCCATCTCGGTAGCGTCGTCCATGACGACCTTTTGCCCGGCGGCCACCCGCTCGATGGCCTGGATCTGGTCGCGCAGCAGCGCGGCGGTCTCAAAATCCAACCGGTCGGAGGCAGCTTCCATCTTTTCGCGCAGCTGCTTGACGATGTCTTTTTTGCCGTAGCGGATCATGTGCAGCGCGCCCTGCACGGCCTCGTTGTAGGCCTGGCAGCTGATCTTGCCGCTGCACACGGCCATGCACTTGCCGATGTGGGCGTTCAGGCAGGGGCGCGCCTTGCCGAAATCTCGCGGGAAGACGCGGTTGCAGCGCGGCAGCAAAAAACAGTCCTGCGCCAGTTCCACCATCTCGCGCACGGCAAAGGAGGAGGTGAACGGGCCGATGTAGTCGGCATCGTCGTCGTCCTTTTGCAGCGCGGCCGAGATGCGCGGCCACGGCCCTTTGGTCACCTTGACATAGCTGTAGCCCTTGTCGTCCTTGAGCAGGATGTTGTACTTGGGGGTGTGTGCTTTGATCTGGCTGGCTTCCAGCACAAGGGCCTCGAACTCCGACTGGCAGACGATGACGTCGAAGCTGAAGGCGTGGGCGATCATCTGGGTGACTTTGGCGTCGTGGGGCACGCCCTCGCGGAAATACTGCGATACGCGCGTTTTGAGGCGCTTAGCCTTGCCGATATAGATGATGGTATCGGTTTTGTCGCGGATGATATACACGCCCGGCAAAAGGGGCAGCATACAGGCTTTTTGGTAGAGTTCGGCTTTGGTCATGGAACACCTGGAAGTTCAAAAAAGAGCATGTGACGAAAAAAGCGGCGGGGATGCCCCGCCGCTGACATAGTTGCAGAAATTACTCGGCAAAGCCGGAGCTGACCAGCTTGACCAGGCCGTCGACCGCCGCCTGCTCGTCGGCGCCGTCGGCAATGATGCGGATCGTGGTGCCGCCGACGATGCCCAGGCTCAACACGCCCAGCAGGCTCTTGGCGTTGACGCGGCGCTCCTCTTTCTCGACCCAGATGGAGGACTTGTACTCATTCGCCTTCTGGATGAAGAAGGTCGCCGGACGGGCGTGCAGACCAACCTGATTCTCAACGGTAACTTCTTTCACGTACATAGTTATTCTCTCCTACTTTTGAAAATAATATGCCCTTGCGTTTCTACCGTGGGCTTGGTATCAGGCGGTCTATTGCGTATGGATACGCCGCCTTGATTGTTTCTATTTTATCCTATCCAGTCGATTTTGTACAGTAGAATTTTGCAAATTTGGCAGGATTCTGTAATTCTGCCAAATCTCAGCTTTTTGCTTTGTGCATCTTTACCAGTTTCTTTTCAACATTGTTGTGGATTGAACACAAAACCCTATAAATTCAGCCCTCGTAGCGCAGGCGCAGTTCCTGGGTGTAGACGGCGGCCGTGGGGTCGCTGGCCGGGTCGTACACGGCGGCCACGCCCGCCGGGCGCCAGCCCATGCGGCGGTACAGCGCCAGCGCGCGGGTGTTGGCGTCCAGTACGGTGAGCGTCGGGTGGGGGTGTTCGGCCAGCTTTTTGCGGGCGAAGTCCAGCATTTTGGCGCCGATGCCTTTGCCGCGCGCCGGCTCCGCCACAAACAGGTGCGCGATCTCCCCCGTTTTGTGGCAGACGCCTACCATGCCGTCGGCCGCGCCGCCGGTGTAGTGCAGGTAGAACGCCCAGCCGCCGCGGCGCTCGGCGTCGAGCTTTTCGCGGCAGGCCTGCGGCGTCAGCGTCTCAAGATACGCCACCGTGCAAACGTCGGCGCAGACGGTGCGCAGCCCCTCGGCATACAGTGCGGCGGCCGCCTGCCACTGGTCGTCGTTCTTGACAAGGCGGGCGTTTTCGCCGCGCTTCCACTTGGGCAGGGGGGTCAGGGGGTGGGTCTCGCACCAGCGCGCGTAGAGGTCGGGGCGGCGCAGGCGGGTGCGCGTGCGGCTTTGTGCCGCGCGCCAGGCGTCGATCTTCTGGTGGTCGCCGGTCAGCAGCACGGGGGGCACGGCGCGGCCCTCCCACACTTCGGGGCGGGTGTACTGCGGGTATTCCAGCAGGCCGTCCCAGTAGCTTTCGTCCTGGTAGCCTTTTTCCTCGGCCAGCACGCCGGGCTGCAGGCGCAGCACGCTGTCGGCCACCACCAGGCTGGCCAGCTCGCCGCCGGTGAGCACATAGTCCCCGATGGAGATTTCCTCGTCGCCAAACGCTTCGATGACGCGCTCGTCGATGCCCTCATAGTGGCCGCAGACCAGCGTCACGGCGTCGTACTGCGCCAGGCGGCGGGCGTCGGCCTCGGTATAGGGGCGGCCGGCGGCCGTCAAAAAGACGACGTGCGGTTTGGCGCGCCCCTGCGCCGCGCACTGGGCCTGCACGGCGCGCAGGCAGTCGGCGATGGGCTGCGCGTACAGCACCATGCCGCAGCCGCCGCCGTAGGGGTAGTCGTCGGTCTGCTTTTGCTTGTTCTGCGTGTAGTCGCGGATCTGGTGGCAGTGCGCCTCAAACAGGTTTTTGGCGCGCGCACGGCCCAAAATGCTGGCCGAGAGGAAACTGTCGCACAGTTCCGGGAACAGCGTCACGATGTCGATGCGCATGGCTTACTCCTGGTCGCCGTTGACGGCCTCGGTAAACATGCCGTCGATGGGCGTGATGGTGATGGTGCGGGCGTCGGGGTCGATGTCCCGCACAAACTCCGGCACGGCGGGCAGCATATGCGTGCCGCCCTGCGCGTCGGTGACGGTGTAGATGTCCTGCGCGGCCGGGTGGTCGATGGCCGTCAGCGTGCCGTAGTCCCGCCCGGTGACGGCGTCCACGACGCGGCAGCCCAGCAGGTCGTCGATGAAATAGCGCCCTTTGGGCAGGCGGACGTCGGCCTTGGCGAAGTAGTAGGTGCGGCCCACCCGGGCGCGCGCGGCGTCCATATCGGCGACGCCCTCCAGCTTGATGAGCAGCATATTGCCCTGCGCGCGCACCCCCAGCAGGCGGACTTCGCCGCTGCCGTCGGGCGCAGCGAACAGGCGCTTGCAGCGGCCCAGAAACGCCGGGCCGTCGCACAGCGGCAGGGCTTTCATTTCGCCGCGCACGCCGTGGGTGGTGACGATCTTGCAGGCGGGCAGATAGTTTTGCATAGGGTTTTTTCCAGCCTTTCCTGTTGGGATTTGCGCGCACGGCACCCGGCGCACGGATACAAAAAAGCACCCTGTTATACGGTACATACAACAGGATGCTGGGGGCTTTGTCAGTCGATCTCGACGATGACTTTTTCGCCCTGGCGGACCGCCGCGGCGCGCATGACGACGCGGATCGCCTTGGCGATGCGGCCCTGCTTGCCGATGACGCGGCCCATATCGGCCTCGGCCACCTTGAGGTGGTAGACGACGGTGCCGTCCTCACGCGCGGGGTCAACGGTCACCTGCACGGCGTCCTTATCCTCGACCAGGCCGCGGGCGACGGCTGCTAAGAGTTCCTGCATGGGGCGTTCCCTCCCTGAAAAACGGACGTTGGCTTACAGCACGGAAGCCTTTTTCAGCAGCGCACGGACAGTGTCGGTGGGCTGGGCGCCGTTGGCCAGCCACTGCTTGGCCTTGTCGGCGTCGATCTTAACGATGCTGGGCTCCTTGGTGGGGTCGTAGTAGCCGATCTCCTCGATGAAGCGGCCGTCGCGGGCAAAGCGGCTGTCGGCAACAACAACGCGGTAGAAGGGGGCTTTCTTGGCGCCCATGCGGCGCAGACGGATCTTGACCATGGTAAATTCCTCCAAAACATTTGTGTACGGTCCCGGCAAACGCCGGGGACAATTTTTATATCGTATATCCCGCCAGGCGGGTCATACCAAAATGATTCAGCGGCCGAAGCCTTTGAAGCCGCCCATGCCGCCCATACTGCCCAGGCTGCGCATGAACCCTTTGGGGTTGCGGCGGACTTTTTTCATCATTTTCTGGATCATCTCATACTGGCGCAGCAGCTTGTTGACGGCCTCGACGGTCTGGCCGGAGCCCGCCGCGATGCGGCGCTTGCGCTTGGGGTTGATGATCTCGGGCTTGGCGCGTTCTGCCGGCGTCATCGAGTAGATGATCGCCTCGATATGCGGCAGGGCTTTCTCGTCCAGCTGGTCGGCGTCGATCTGGCTGCCGCCGGGCATCATGGCCAGCAGCGCCGACGCGCCGCCCATCTTTTTTACCTGCTGGAACTGCGCGAGCAGGTCGTTCATATCGAACTTGTTCTCCATCATGCGGCGGGCGGCCTGTTCGGCCTCCTTGTCGCTCTGGATGCTCTGCGCTTTTTCGATCAGCGAGAGCACGTCACCCATGCCCAGGATGCGGCTGGCCATGCGCGCGGGGTAGAACGGCTCAAGGTCAGCGAGCTTTTCGCCGGTGCCCTGGAAGTAGATGGGCTTGCCGGTGACCGCCAGCACCGAGAGCGCCGCGCCGCCGCGGGTGTCGCCGTCGGTCTTGGTCAGCACCACGCCGGTGATGCCGATCTTCTCGTTGAAGGTCTTGGCGACGTTGACGGCTTCCTGGCCGGACATTGCATCGACGACGAGCAGCGTCTCGTCCACTTCGACGGCCTGCTTGATGCGCACGAGCTCTTCCATCAGCGCATCGTCGATCTGCAGACGGCCGGCGGTGTCGAGGATGACGATGTCGTTGCCGTGGTCCCGCGCGTGGGCCATCGCCTTTTGGGCGATGTGCTCGGGCACTTCGGTACCCAGGGTAAAGACGGGCACGCCGGCCTGCTCGCCGACGATCTGCAGCTGCTGGATGGCCGCCGGGCGGTAGACGTCGCAGGCGACCAGCAGCGGGCGGCGGCCCTGGCTGCGGTAGAACTGCCCCAGCTTGGCGGCGTGGGTGGTTTTACCGTTGCCCTGCAGGCCGCACATCATCAATACGGTCTGGCCCTTGTTTTTGATGCGCAGCGTCTGCGGTTCCTCGCCGCCCATCAGTTTGGTCAGTTCCTCGTTGACGATCTTGACGACCTGCTGGGCGGGGGTCAGGCTTTCCATGACCTCCTGGCCCATGGCGCGCTCCGAGACCTGGGCGCAGAAATCTTTGGCGACTTTGTAGTTGACGTCGGCTTCCAGCAGCGCCATGCGCACCTCGCGCATCGCCGCTTTGATGTCGGCCTCGTTCAGCTTGCCTTTGCCGCGCAGCTTTTTGAACACGCCGTTGAGGCGTTCTGTCAGGGATTCAAAGGCCATCGGGTTCCTCCTGCGTGTCAAGGCGCGCCACGATCTGCAGCATCTCGTCGGTGTCGGTATGGATGCGCGGCACCGGGGTGAACAGCCCCGAGTTGCAGCAGCGGATCTCCATGATCAGCTGGCGCAGCCGCGTCAGGTCCGCCTGGGCGGCGGTGTGGCGGCGGGCGTTGCCCAGCTTGGCTTCCAGGTCGTCGAGCGCGGCCTCGCCATGTTTGATGGCGTCGCGCACGCCCTGGCGCGTGATGCCGAAATTTTCGGCGATCTCGGCCAGCGAGAGATCCTCGTCGTAATACTCCGTCAGGATCGCGCGCTGTTTTTCGGTCAAGACCGGGCCGTAAAAGTCCAACAGGATGGAGTAGCCCAGGTTTTTTTGCGGTTTGCCCGCCATAGCCCGCGCTCCTTCCGCTGTGTTCGCCGTTCATTTGCATGCCGTGTAAAGTTTTTTTCTTTACAGCCTAGCCATTATAGCAGGGCTTGGGGCCAAAGTCAAGGCCCGGACGTCATTTTTTTGCACATTGCCCCGCCTTGCGCCCGCCGCACAAAAAAATGCGCCGAAACCGCCCGGGCAGGTGCAAACGACGCAGACTTATGCTATAATAGAGCGTACGACGATTTTACCGGGAAGGAGGGGCTGTGCCGTGGCGATCTTGAAAAGCTATTACCAGGAAGTATACCGCTCGCCCGTGGTGCGGCTGGACGGATATTCCGGCCGGCACGGCCTGCCCGCCAGCATTTTGGCCTACCTGGACTTTGGCGGCGCGACCGGCACCAGCAAGGACGGCCTGGCCGAGACGATGCTGGCCTTTGCCACCGAGCGCGGCGCCCTGAAACCCGGCATGCCGGTGGTGGAAGCCAGTTCCGGCAGTTTTGGCGCGGCGCTGGCGGTCAGCTGCGCCACCACCGGGCACCCCTGCATCCTGGTGGTGCCCAGCAGCCTGCCCATTGCGCGCCGCCAGCGCCTGCAGGAGCTGGGCGCACGCATCGTGGTGTGCAGCAGCGGCGGCCGCCGGGCCATGGACCGCATTGCCGAGGATACCGCCCGCCGCTACGGCGGGTATTTCACCCACTATTTTTCCAACGACGACAACCCCGAGTACCACCGCCGCGTGACAGGCCCGCAGATCTTGAAAGCGGCGGGCGAAACCATCGACGCCATCGTCATCGGCGTGGGCAGCGGCGGCACGGTGACCGGCGTGGCCGAGTACATCAAAGCCTGGAACAGTATGATCCGCATCGTGGCGGTGGAGCCTGCCGAGTGCGCCGCCATCTCGGGCGGGATGATCGGCCAGCACGGCATTGCGGGCATCGGCCCCGGTTTTGTGCCGGAAAACTATAACCCCTACGTGGTGGACACCGTATTGACGGTGACCACCGCCGACGCTGAGCGCGCGGCGCGCGAAGTGCTGTTTTTTGACGGCGTGCCCGCCTGCACCAGCGCCGGGGCCACGCTGGCCGCCGCCGTGCAGCTGGTGGGCGCCGGTAAGGCCAAACGCCCGCTGTGCGTGTTTGCCGGGCGCAAAATGTACGAATAAGCGCGGCTGCGCAGGCGCTTCTTTAGGCGTAGCGCGCCGCACAAGGGCACCGCCCCGTTCCTGCGAACGGGGCGGTTTTGTATGGCATGCCGCCGCCCTTTTTTGCATAGGATTTGGCAGACATCCTATGGGAAGGGGTTGGCGGTATGAAAGGTGACCCGGAAGAGCGGGCCGTGGCGGTAGGCAGGTACATCGTGCGCAGCGGCGCGACGGTGCGCGCGGCGGCCGCCGTGTTTGGGGTGAGCAAAAGCACGATCTGGAAAGACCAGGGCCGGCTGCGGCGCACCCACCCCGGCCTGTGGGCCGAGGTGCAGACCGTGGTGCAGCGCAACAAGGCCGAGCGCCACCTGCGCGGCGGCGAGGCGACGCGCCGCAAATATTTGCGCCGGGCCGCTTGCGCCGGGCCGCGCCGCACAGTATAATAAAGGTAAAATCACCCGGAAAAGGACGGCGAACACGATGAAGCGGACGGATTACATCAGCTGGGACGAATATTTCATGGGCATTGCCCTGCTTTCGGCCATGCGCTCCAAAGACAACAACAGCCAGGTGGGCGCCTGCATCGTAAGCCCCGAGAACAAGATCCTCTCGCTGGGGTACAACGGCATGCCCATCGGCTGCAACGACGACGATATGCCGTGGGAGCGCGAGGGCGACGACCTGGACACGAAGTACATGTACGTCTGCCACTCGGAGCTCAACGCGATCTTGAACAGCCCGCACAACGACCTGCACGGCGCGCGCATGTATGTGACGCTGTTCCCCTGCAATGAGTGCGCCAAGGCCATTATCCAGAGCGGCATCAAGGAACTGATCTATCTTTCGGACAAATACCACGACAGCCATGCCAGCATTGCCAGCCGCCGCATGTTCAACATGACCGGCGTGAAATACCGCGCCTATGAACCGACCGGGCGCGAGATCCGCCTGGATGTGTAACGCGGGAGGGCAAAGCATGGATACCATCATCATTGGCATTGCGGGCGGCACCGGCAGCGGCAAAACGACGCTGACCGAGCGCCTGCGCGAGCATTTTGGCGCCAACGAAGTCAGCGTGCTGAACCACGACAGCTACTACAAACGCCACGACGAACTGCCGTATGAGGAGCGCTGCAAGCTCAACTACGACCACCCCGACAGCTTCGACACCCCGCTGATGGCCGCCCACCTGCGCGAACTGCGCGCCGGGCACGCCGTGCAGGTGCCGGTCTACGACTATACCATCCACAACCGCAGCGACGAGACGGTGCTGGTGAAGCCCGCGCCGGTCATCATTGTGGAGGGCATCCTGATTTTTGACGCGCCGGAGCTGTGCGAGCTGATGGACATGAAAGTCTTTGTGGACACCGACGCTGACGTGCGCATTCTGCGGCGCATCGTGCGCGACGTCAAGGAGCGCGGCCGCACGCTGGACAGCGTGGTGACGCAGTACCTGACGACGGTCAAACCGATGCACGAACAGTTTGTGGAACCCAGCAAGCGCAAAGCCGACCTGATCGTGCCCGAGGGCGGGCGCAACCTGGTGGCGCTGGAGCTGCTGATCAAGTGGATCGCAGACCACCTGCGCGCGGCCGAGTGAACGCCGCCGCACAGACGGCCTGCAAAAATGAAAAACCACACAAAAGAAATCCGGCAGGGTCTCCCCTGGCGGATTCATACTGTTTAAAAACGTCGCCATCGGCGGACATGCGCCGACGACGGCGACACATACAGGGAAATTTTGCGGCAAACTGTGTGCGAGGAGCGTTAGCGACGAGTGCGCGGTTTGCCGTAAAATTTTGTCGAAGGCTGCAAAGCTGAGCGCCGCCTGCGGCGGATGCAGCGAGGCGGAGCAGGGGCAGCGGTCGCAGAGCGCAAGCGCCATACTTGGCGCGCCGCGCGATGCGGGCACCGCAACCCGGCCTCTCCAAAGGGGGAAATAGACGCGTTAGGCGCGGCCGTACGCGGCTGTTGCCCCCTTTGCAGCGGTGTCGAGTTTCTCGACACGCTGAATCCGGCAGGGTCTCCCCTGCCGGATTTTTTGCTGCGTTGTGCGGGCGGTTTACCAGAGGTTGACGACCTCGTTGTACAGGCCCTCGTAGCTCTTGGCGGAGTTGGCCCAGCTGAAGTCGCACTCCATGGCGCGGCGGACCAGGATCGGCCAGCCATCCTTCTGCCAGTAGCCCTCCTTGGCGCGCCAGCAGGCCTCGTACAGCTCGTGGGCGTTGTAGTTGGCGAAGGTGAAGCCGTTGCCGTAGCCGTCGCCGGAGTCGTGGATGGAGTCGCGCAGGCCGCCGGTCTCGCGCACGACGGGGATGGTGCCGTAGCGGCAGGCCACCATCTGGGACAGGCCGCAGGGCTCAGAGCGCGAAGGCATCAGGAAGATGTCGGCGCCGGCGTAGATGCGCTGCGCCAATGCGGCGTTGAAGCCGATGTAGACGCCCACGCGGCCGGGGTTGCGCGCGCAGAGCTCGTTGAAGAAGTTCTCGTACTGCGCTTCGCCGGAGCCGAGGATGACCAGCTCGATGCCCTGCTGCAGCAGGCCCTCGGCAATGGCGCGCACGAGGTCCAGACCTTTGTGGCCGACCAGGCGGGTGACCATGGCCATGACGGGGCTGCCGTCCTTATGCAGGCCGAACTCATCCTGCAGGGCGGCCTTGCAGACCGCCTTGCCGTCCTGGAAGGTGTCGGCGTCGTAGTTTTTGGCGATGTCGGGGTCGGTGGCCGGGTCAAACACATCGACGTCGATGCCGTTGAGGATGCCGCAGGTCTTGTACTGTTTCTGGCGCAGCAGGCCGTCCAGGCCGTGGCTGAACCAGGGGTCCAAAATTTCCTGCGCGTAGGTGGGGCTGACCGTCGTGACCTTGTCGGCAGTCTCGATGGCGCCTTTCATAAAGTTGGCGCAGCCGTCGTACTCGACGATATGGGCGTCGCGCGCGCCGATGCCGCAGGTATCCTCGAGTATGTCGAGTCCGTACTTGCCCTGGTAGGCGATGTTGTGGATGGTGAACACCGTCTTGATGCGGTTGAACTTGTCCAGGTGGCGGTAGTACAAGTTCAGGTAGACGGGCGTCAGCGCGGTCTCCCAGTCGTTGCAGTTGATGATGTCTGGCTCGAAATCGGTATAGAACAGCATTTCGAGGATGGCGCGGGAGAAGAAGGCGAAGCGCTCGCCGTCGTCGTAGAAGCCGTACAGGCCGCTGCGCTTGAAGTAATACTCGTTGTCGATAAAGTAGTAGGTGACGCCGTCGTTCTCGGCCTTGAACAGGCCGCAGTACTGGCTGCGCCAGCCGACCGGCACGCTGAAGTTGGTGACGTAGGTCAGCGTGTCTTTAAACTTTAAGTCGCCGTACAGCGGCATGACGACGCGGCAGTCGACGCCGTCTTTGACGAGCGCCTTGGGCAGCGCGCCCGCCACGTCGGCCAGGCCGCCGGATTTGGCGTAAGGGGCAGCCTCGCTGGCTGCGTACAGAATTTTCATAAGTGCCTCCATACAGATGGTGGTTGTAAAAAGCAGAAGGACGGGGCGGCCTGCGGTCTCCCCGTCCTTCTCATGTACACCGCCCCGCGGGGAGAAGGCGGGCGGCTACGATGAGCTTGCGTTAGACGCTGTGGCCCTTGGCGATGAACACCGGGAAGGTGTCGGTGCCGGAGAGTTTCTTGCCCTCGGTGATGTGGACGTTCTTATCGGTGACCACATACTCGACCTGGCAGTCCGGCTCGACGACGGTGTCCTGCATAAGCACACAGTTTTTGACAACGGCGCCCTTTTTGACCTGGCAGCCGCGGAACAGCACGCAATTCTCCACCGTGCCTTCGATCACGCAGCCGTCGGCCAGCAGGCTGTTCTTGACAGAGCTGCCTTCCAGGTAGCGGGTGGGGTTGTCGTCGCGGATCTTGGTGTAGATCGGCGCGCCGCCAAACAGCGCTTCCATGCTGCCGGGCTCCAGCAGGCGCATGTTCTCGTCGAAGTAGCTCTTCATGTCCGAGATGCGCGCCGCATAGCCCTTGAACTCATACGCCTGCACGTTGAGCAGCTTGAGGTTGCGGGCCAGGATGTCGCGCTCGAAGTAGATCAGGCCGCGCACCGCCGCGTCATGCACGAGGTGGATGAGGGTCTCGCGCTCAATGACGTAGATGTTCATCGAGAGGTTCTGCTCGCCCAGGCGGTAGTCGTTGGAGAGGATCTCGGTCACACGGCCGCTTTCGTCGATGCGGACGGTGTAGTTGTCGCTGCGCGCACCCTCGGGAATGGAGGCGCGGTTGTAGACCATCGTGACGTCGGCGCCGCTGGCGACATGCGCCTCGATCAGCTTGCCGAAGTCAAAGTTGACGGCAATGTAGGAGTCCGAGAGGATGACGTAGCGCTCTTTCTGCGCTTCGAGCCAGGAGAGGATGCTCTCCAGCGCGTCGACGCGGCCGGAGTACATCTTGACGCCGCGCTCCGCAAAGGGCGGCACGATGTTGAGGCCGCCGCGCTTGCGGGTGAGGTCCCATTCACGGCCGGCGCCGAGGTGGTCCATCAGCGAGTGATAGTTGCGGCGCACGATGATGGAGACGTTGTCGATGCCGTTGTTGGCCATGCTGGACAGCATGAAGTCGATCAGACGGTAGCGGCCGCCGAACGGGATGGAGGCCATCGAGCGCTCCGCCACCAGTTCGGGAACAAGATTATCGTAGGTGTTGGCGAAAATGACGCCGAGAGCGTTGACGTTGCTGTTTACCATTGTTCCTCACCATCCTTTACATTGGTAGATACCATTGCCTTGGGGCCGACCGTGGCGCCCTTGCCGACGACGACGCCGGAACCGACCGTGGCAACGTCGCCGGGCTCGGCGATGTTGAGCGCGCCTTCCGGCATGGCGCCGACCGTGGCGCCCTCCTCGATCGTGACGTTCTCGGCCACGATGCAGTGCTTGACCGACGCGCCCGCCTTGATGACGGTGCCGCCCATGACGACGGCCGCTTCCACCGTAGCACCCTTTTCGACGGTAACGCCGGGGAACAGGATGGAGTGGGTGACCGTGCCGTCAATGCGGCAGCCCTCGGACACCATCGAGTTGACGATGGTGGCGTCGGAGCCGATCTTCTGGCAGGGCTGGCCGGAGTTGCGGGAGTAGATCTTCCAGTTCTCGTCAAACAGGTTGATGCCGGAGTGTTTGGGGTCCAGCACCTCCATGTTGGCCTGCCACAGGCTGGAGATGGTGCCGACGTCTTTCCAGTAGCCGCTGAAATGGTAGGCGTACATGCGGCGGCCGTCCTTGAGCAGGTTGGGGATGACGTTTTTGCCAAAGTCGTTTTCGGAGTTGGGGTCGGCCTCGTCCTCGGTGAGGTATTTCTTGAGGATGTCCCAGTTGAAGATGTAGATACCCATCGAGGCCAGGTTGCTCTTGGGCTCTTTGGGTTTTTCCTGGAACTCGTTGATGCGGTCGTTTTCGTCGGTGACCATCAGGCCGAAGCGGGACGCCTCGCTCCAGGGCACTTCCATGACGGCGACGCTGAACTCGGCGTCTTTTTCTTTGTGGAAGCGCAGGAAGTCCGAATAATCCTGCTTGCAGATCTGGTCGCCGGAAAGGATAATGACATATTTGGGGTCGTAGCGGTCAATGAAGGAAATGTTCTGGTAGATCGCGTTGGCAGTGCCCTTGTACCAGTCGGACCCGGTGGCCTGCTGGTAGGGCGGCAGCACATGGACGCCGCCGTGCAGGCGGTCAAGGTCCCACGGCTGGCCATTGCCGATGTACTCGTTGAGGACCAGCGGCTGGTACTGGGTCAGGATGCCGACGGTGTCGATATCCGAGTTGACGCAGTTGGACAGCGGAAAGTCGATGATACGGTACTTTCCGCCAAACGGAACTGCGGGCTTGGCGAGCTTTTGGGTCAGCGCATACAGGCGCGAGCCTTGGCCGCCGGCCAGGATCATTGCGATCATTTCTTTTGCCATAAGATTTCTCCCCTTAATTTACTGGCGTATGCCATTACTAACAAGTGGTCTATCCATCCACGCAGAGGTAAGCGGGCTTACGCCTGCGGTTTGGCGGTGGTGCGGCGCTTGGCCGGTTTTTTGGCAGCCGGCTTTTTGGCTGCGGGTTTTGCCTCGTCCGCCGCGGCTTTGGCGCGCGGTTTGCGGGCGGCCGGCACCTGGAAATACAGCGTCGACAGCGGCGGCAGCGTCAGCGAGACATGCTGGGCAAAGCCGTGCATCTCGCCCTTTTTGCTGCGCACGGTGCCGTTGGTCACGCCCGCGCCGCCATACTTGGGATCGTCCGAGTTGAGGATCTCTTTGTAGCTGCCGGGGTTGGGCACGCCCATCTCGTAATTTTCGCGCAGAACGGGGTTGAAGTTGCACACGACCAGCAGCATCTTGCCGGCGGCGTCGCGCCGCAGGAAGGCGATGACGCTCTGCTGGTTGTCGTCGGGCACGATCCACTGGAAGCCTTCCCAGCTGTAGTCGACCTGCCAGAGGGCCGGCGTGTCGCGGTACAGGCGGTTGAGGTCCTTGACGTAGCTTTGCAGCTGGCGGTGTTTGTCGTAGCCCAGCAGCATCCAGTCCAGCTGCTTTTTCTCGTCCCACTCGATAAACTGGCCGAACTCCTGCCCCATGAACAGCAGCTTTTTGCCGGGGTGGGCCATCATGTAGCCGTAGAAGGTGCGCAGGTTGGCGAACTTTTCCTCATAGTCGCCGGGCATCTTGTTGATAAGGCTGCACTTGCCGTGCACGACCTCGTCGTGGCTGATGGGCAGCACGAAATTCTCGCTGAACGCATAGAAGAAGCTGAAGGTGACCTTGCCATGGTTGCCGGAGCGGAACAGCGGATCGGTCTTCATGTAGCTGAGCATGTCGTTCATCCAGCCCATGTTCCACTTGAAGTTGAAGCCCAGGCCGCCGTCCGACGCCGGTTTGGTGACCAGCGGCCAGGCGGTGGACTCCTCGGCGATCATCATCTTGTGCGGGTAACGGCCCAGAATGGCCGAGTTGAGCTTTTGCAGGAAGGCGATGGCCTCGAGGTTCTCTTTGCCGCCCTTGCTGTTCTGCTCCCACTCGCCGTCGCGGCGGTTGTAGTCGAGGTAGAGCATGCTGGCCACGGCGTCGACGCGCAAGCCGTCGATGTGGTACTTCTCGATCCAGAACATCGCGCTGGAGATCAGGAAGCTGGCGACCTCGTTCATGCCATAGTTAAAGACCATGGTCCCCCACTCTTTGTGCTCGCCGCGGCGTGGGTTGGGGTCCTCATAGCAGGGGGCGCCGTCGAACATGTACAGCCCGTAGCCGTCCTTGGGGAAGTGCGCGGGCACCCAGTCCAGAATGACGCCGATGCCGGCCTGGTGCAGCTTGTCCACAAAGGCCATAAAGTCCTTGGGGGTACCGTAGCGGCTGGTGGGCGCAAAGTACCCGGTGACCTGGTAGCCCCAGCTGCCGTCAAACGGGTATTCGGTCACGGGCAGCAGCTCCACATGGGTGTAGCCCATCTCTTTTATGTAGGGGATCAGCTCGTCGGCCAGCTCCGAGTAGTTGTAGGGCACGCCGTTCTCGGGGTCCTTCATCTTCCAGCTGCCGGCATGCATCTCGTAGATGGACATGGGGCTGTTGATGATGTCGCGGCTCTGCTCGGCCTTGTTCCAGGCGTCGTCGCCCCAGGGGTAGCCCTCAATGTCATAGACCTTGCTGCCGTTGGAGGGGCGGGTCTCGGTATGGAAGGCGTAGGGGTCGGCTTTGTAGATGCGCTCGTCTGCGGCCGTGGTGATGCAGTATTTATAGACGTCATACTCCCGGATGCCGGGGATGAACAACTCCCAGATGCCTTCGGCCACCTTCTGCATGGGGTGGTCCTCCGGCGCCCAGTTGTTGAAATCGCCGACGACGGTCACGGCGCGCGCGTGGGGGGCCCACACGCGGAACATCGCGCCGGGCTGGCCGTCCTGCTCACACAGGTGCGCGCCGAAATAGCTGTACGCCTCCTGATTGTTGCCCTGGTGGAAGAGGTAAAGGGGCAGATCAGAACTTTGGGGCGTCTGGTTGCCTTGCTTCAAAACGATCTCTCCTTTGGGGGGCCGGCGCAGGGTCGGCCCGGTGTATTTGGCTATTTCTATATTACCCGTTTCGCACAGGAATTTCAAGGTTTTTCTGTAATAATCCGCTAAAATTTTGGGGGCACCTTTTTGCGATTTGTGCAACTTTTACACAAAGTGCCTCGCATTGTTGTATTCTTATACAAAAAAGCCCCGCACAAGGTTTTTACACCTTATGCAGGGTTGTGCAATATTTATGCGCCGTAGATATAGTAGGGGTTCTGCCCGCTGTACAGGCTGCGGCGGTTCCACACCGTGTGGGTGGCCAGATACTCGGCCCAGGCGCGATAGCCCGAGGGGGTAAAATGCACGCCGTCGGTCTCGTACTCGTCGATCTGGCTGCCGTCCGAGGGGTAGGTCAGTACCTCACGGATGTTGACAAAGTAGCACCCCTTGCGCAGCGCCAGGTTGGCCAGCAGGTCGTTGACGGTATAGATGCGCGCATTGTCCAGCCCGGGCTTGGACTCGATGACGGTCTCCTGCACGCCGGGGATCGCCTGGATGTAGAAGATGACGCCGGGGTTGAGCTGCTCGCGCAACATGTCGATCATGCGCTCATAATACGCCAGGAAGCTGTCCTCATTGCCCTGGGTGACCAGATTGTTGGTGCCCACCAGGATGTAGACGTAGTCCGGCTGGCTGGCCACGATGGCCTCCATCGGCGTCTCGCTGGCGCCGGTGACGGCGTTGTTCATCGTCGTATTGTTGACGAAGCTGTTGACGCCGGCACTGATATAGGTGGCGTAATGCGCGTTGGGGTAGCCGGTCTCATAGATGCCCAGGCCCGAGGCGATGCTGTCGCCCACAAAGGTGACGGTGTCGAAATACTGGCTGGTGACGGTGCCCAGCATCGGCACGCCGATCATGCGGTGGTCGGTGTTGAGGTATTCGGTGTCGATGGTCTGCGCCACCGGGGTCGAGGTGTTCCACGCCGCCGTGTCCACCGCCTGCACGATGCGCTGCGGTTCTTCACCCGCGGCGGGCGTCGGGGTGGGGGTGGGCGCGGCGCTCGCTTCGGGCGCCGGCGTGGGCTCCGCCGTGGCTTCCGGCGCAGCCTGCGGCGCCTTGCCGCCGTGCTGCCAGTACAGCCCTGCGGCGACGCAGACCGCGGCCAGCAGCACCAGCACGACCACGACCAGGCGGCGGCGACGGCGGCTTTTTGCGTATTCGTTGCGGTAGGTATAAAAATCAGCCATAGAAGATCTCCTGACAGGGTTCGATTTGCGATACACAGTTATTATACCGCGTTTGGCGGGCAGTGGCAAGGGGCGGCGGCATCTTTTACAAGCGCGCTTTGCCGCGCGCCGGGATTTTCACTTGACGCAGCCGCCCCCGCCCCCTATAATAATGGTAAGAAACCGGTAAAAAGCCGGAGAGAAGGAGGCACTGCCCTATGTCTTGGATGATCGTATGCGATACTTCCTGCGAGATCCGGGCTTTGGAACACCCCGCACCGGGGGTGCAGTTTGCCCTGGCCCCGTTCAAGATCCGCATCGGCACGCGCGAATATGTAGACCTGCCGACGCTGAACGTGCCGCAGATGCTGCAGGCCATGACCGATTACAACGGCGCCAGCACCAGCGCCTGCCCCAGCCCCGAAGAATGGGCCGAATACTTTTTGCAGGCCGACCAGGTCATTGCGATCACGATCAGCAGCAATCTTTCGGGCAGCTACAACGCGGCGCTCTCGGCCCGGCAGATGGTGCTGGAAGAACACCCCGAAAAGAAGATCTTTATTTTGGACACGCTGAGCTGCGGCGGCGCGCTGGGCGATGCCGCCGAGCTGGCCAACAAGCTGATCGGCGAAGGGCTCGACTTTGACGACGTCTGCTTTGCGCTGCAAAAATTTGCCGAGACGACGCATATCCTGTTTGCGCTGGCCAGCTTTGACAACCTGGCCAAAAACGGCCGCGTGAGCAAGGTCGTAGGCTTTATTGCCGGGCGGCTGAACATGCGCGTGCTGGGCCGCCGCACCCACGACGGGCGCATCGACTTTTTCTACAAGACGCGCGGCGAGACCCGCGTGCTGGCCAAAATTCTGGAACAGATGGACGCCGACAAGTACGACGGCGTGCACCCGGTGTTCATCAGCGAGTGCAACAACCAGAACGCCGCCAGCCTGCTGGAGCACGGCATCCACGCCAAATGGCCGGAGGCCAAGGTGCGCATTTTGCCCTGCGCCGGGCTGTGCAGCTTTTACGCGCAGGACCAGGGCATCATCATCACCTACTGAGAGTTCGCTGCTCCCCTGCCCGCATACGCAGCGCCCCGCAGCCGTTTGGCTGCGGGGCGTTTTTGTTATGCTTCGTCTGCGGGTCCCTGGGCGTCGCGCGCCTGCCGGCGGCGCAGGCGCTCCACAAAGGCGGCGCGCTGCTTTTTCCAGCGGGCGTCGGCTTCCGGCGTGGGCGGGCAGGTGCAGCGGGCAAAACTCCAGTGCAGCCCGTCGCGCCGGCTGAGCTTGAACCGCACGTACCAGTGCCCGCAATACGGGCAGGTGCTGCGGGTATAGTAGCCGGTGTTGCCACGCTTGAGCCAGACTTCGTCATGCGTCAGGCGCGCGCCGCACTCGGGGCAGAAAACCGCGTTGAGTTCCTCGGCATTGCGGTAGTCGTCGTGGTCCAGGCGGTCCATGAACACCCGGACGTCCCGCGCCGCGGCGTCGGCGTCCAGCAGCGCTTCGCGCAGCTGTTCTTCCTCCGTCGGGTAGGCGGCCAGGCCCTCGGCCAGCGGCAGTTTGCGGCAGATCTTTGCGGTGTACAGCGCGTCGTCCAGCGCGTGGTGGAACGGTTCCTCCTTGGGGATGCCCAGGCGGTCGACGACGCTTTCCAGCGTCATGCCCTCGCCCTCTTTGCGCGGGTAGGCCTGCAAAAAGAGCCGCTGCAGGTCATACCAGTGCGCGGGCCAGCGCTCGTCCAGCCCGACAAGGAAGAGGTTCTGTTTGAGCACTGGCACGTCGTCGAGGCCCCACTCGGCCAGTTCGGCGTCGGGGCCGGCCCAGTCGATGAATTTTTGCAGCCCTTCGCGCATCGGCAGGCCGCTGTCCAGGTCGCCCTGCGACAGGCCGGTGACCTTGGCAATGTGGTGCTGCAATTTGCGGAAGATGCGCGGGCGCAGGTTGACTTCAAAGGTATCCAGCACGTCGCCGCGCGCGTTGATGCGCACCGCGCCGATCTGGATGATCTCGCCGCGCAGCGTCAGTTCGGCGCCGTGGTAAGTAAAGGTCTTGGGCTTATAGCCGATGTTCCATTCCAAGTCAAATACGATCAGGTTCACGGGTTCAGCGCTCCTCCTGCAAAATATAGCGTTCCACGGCCAGGCCGACGCCGTCGTGGTCGTTGTCGGCGGTCACGAACGCCGCGGCCGCTTTCACCGGCGGCTGGGCGTTGCCCATCGCCACACCCAGGCCCGCATAGCGGATCATCGGCAAGTCGTTCCAGCCGTCGCCGCAGGCCATCAGGTTTTGCGCCGTCAGGCCCTTGCGGCGCAGCAGCAGTTCCAGCGCGGCGGCCTTCTCCACATGCAGGGGCATCGTCTCGATAAAAAACGGCTGCGAGCGGTAGATGGAAAGCCGGCCGGCAAATTCCTGCTGCATCAGTTCCTCCACGTGCGGCATATCCACCGGGTCGCCGGTCAGCAGCAGTTTGTGGATGGGCCAGCGGATCTCGCCCGACAGGTCGGGGACTTCGCGCACCGGGATCTTGTTGATGCGCGCTTCCTCCTGCACATAGGGGCTGGCGGCGTGCTCGGTCACGATGCCTCCGGCGTCGTAGGTCAGCGCCACGGTGTTCCAGTAACGGCTGAAGGTACATACCGGTTCGATGAGTTCGGGCGGGAACGCCCGGCTGACCAGCGTCTCGCCGGTGCGGCAGTCGATGACTTTGCCGCCGTTGTAGCTTAAAATGCAGCCGCCGGTCTTTTCCAGTTCCAGCTCGCGCGCCAGCGGCCAGATGCCCACCGTCGGCCGGCCGCTGGCCAGCACGATGCAGACGCCGCGACGCGCCGCCTGCTGCAGCGCCGCTTTGGTGCGCGGCGTGATGATCTTGTCGCGGTTGGTCAGCGTGCCGTCCAGGTCCAGTGCCAGCACTTGGTATTGCATACAGTCGCCCCCGGGTGCATAGTTTGCCTTTATTGTACCGTAAACGCGCCGAATGTGCAAGATGCGCGCTTGACAACGCCGCGCCCCCATGGTAAGATACCCCCAGAGTAAGGGAGTAGTCGGCGCCGCGTGGAGCAGACACGGCGCAGTTCTGCCAACACATTGGGCCGCACGGCCCTGGCTCGACTTGAAATGACGAGACTTACCTGTTCCGCCAACTGCGGGGCAGGTAGGTCTTTTTTGTTTCGGGCCGCGCCGTCACACAAAACGGAGGAATTTTCTATGTCGTTGCTCGATCTTATCCTGATCGCGGTCAGCCTCTCGATGGATGCGTTCGCGGTCTCCATCTGCAAAGGGCTTTCGGTGCGCAGCGTCAGCGCCCGCCACGCGCTGGCCTGCGGGCTGTGGTTCGGCGGGTTTCAGGCGTTGATGCCGGCGCTGGGGTACTTCCTCGGCGGGCAGTTCTCGGCCTGGCTGACCCGGTTTGGCCCATGGGTGGCGTTTTTGCTGCTGAGCATCATCGGCGCGAACATGGTCAAGGAGAGCTTTGGCGCGGACGAAGCGCTCAACGACGACTTCTCGCCCGCCGCGATGCTGCCGCTGGCCATCGCCACCAGCATCGACGCGTTTGCCATCGGCGTCAGCTTTGCCGCCATGCAGGTGCGCATCGTACCGGCTGTGGCGCTCATCGGCTGCATCACCTGCGCGCTGTCGGCGCTGGGCGTCAAGGTGGGCGCAGTGTTCGGCGCCAAATACCGCGCCCTGGCCGAGCGTGTGGGCGGCGCGGTGCTGATCGCCATCGGCCTGAAAACGCTGATGAGCGGTATGGGCATGCTGTAAAATGCAAAGGGGCCGGGGCGTGCAGACTTGCGCGCCCCCGGCTTTTTTGGCGGCACACCGCCTGTAAACGGAACGTCGGTTGCCATTTTGTGCATTCGTGCTATACTGTGGGCAAGGAGGTGGCCCATGATGGATGCCCCTACGTTTGGCGCCTTTTTGGCCGAGACCCGCCGCGCCCGCGGCCTGACCCAGCGCGACCTGGCCGAACGGCTGCATGTGACCGACAAAGCCGTCAGCCGCTGGGAGCGCGGCGTCGGCCTGCCCGACATCAACACACTGGAACCGCTGTCCGACGCGCTGGGCCTGACGCTGAGCCAGCTCATGCACGCCGACCACGGCGGCGCCGCCGCACAGCCCGCGCAGACGCTGGCCGAGTTTTTTGCCCTGATGACGCCCGCGCAGATCGCCTGGGCCGATGTGCGCCGGGCGATCTTTTGGCTGACGATCGGGTTGGCGGTGTGGGCGCAGTGCACGCTGCCGTGGCAGGTCGCCATCCACTGGCATTGGGCAGACGGGGCCTGGCACCCCGACGGCGCCGCCCCCGGCTTGTTGGCGTACCTGGGCTGTATTGCCCTGTGCGCCATGCTGCTGTGGTTTTGGCAGGGGTGGCAGCGCAATGTCATGGGCGCGGCGGCCCTGGTGTGGCTGCGGACTTTCCACCCGCGGCTGGGCGCGGCCGTGCAGCTTGCCTTGCAGATGTTTTGGATGGGCTGGGCGCTGGCCCCGGCGCTGTGCGTGGCGATGATCTTGCTGTTGAACTAGTTTGTTTCCCCTGCCGCCGGGCGGCCTGCCATGTCGATGCGGGCTGCCCGGCCTTGTTTTTTGGGGCGTTTCCTTCTATAATAAACAAATAACGCTGCTTACACCCTAGGGTCAGGAGGATTCCGCGATGCAAAAAGCCATCTCTGTTTTGTGTGCGGCCGTTTTGCTGGCCGCCGTGACGACGTCCTGTGCAGCCACCGCCGGTACGGGCGGCAGCGCCGGCTCCGCCGCCAGCACGCCTGCCCCGGCCGCGCAGACGGAAGCGGTCACGTTGACGGTCTACTTGGAAGCCCCTTACACACAAGAAGGCGTACACTACCCTGTATATGAAGCGCTGAAAGCTTATGACGAAGCGCACCCGGAGATCGAACTGGAATTTGTTTCGCCGGTAGGTGGCGCCAACGACCCCGCCAAGCGGGAAGAACAGATCCACCAGCTCAACACCGAGATCATTACCGGCGGCGGCCCCGACGTTTTTGTTATGGGAACGTTCCGGTATACAGACAGCAATCTCTTTCCCGATGTTGTAAAAGCGATGGGCAACCATGCGTTTCTGCCGTTGAGCGCCTATGCGCAGGCGGCGGGGTTCCAGCGCGATGCGTATATCCAGCCCGCCCTGGAAGCCGGGCAGATGGACGGGGAACAGTATATCCTGCCATTGAGCGTTTCGGTGCCGTTGTTCGTCGGCGGAAAAGACGCGGTGGAGCAGTCTGGATTTGCTACCGAGGCTGCGGCAAAAAACCAGGCCGCTTTTTTTGAAGAATTGTACCGCACCCTGGAGGGAAACGGGGCGCAGGTCCTGTATGCGTTGAGCCTGACCAACCTTTTGCAGCAGCCATTGATCGACTATGCGGCGGCGGAGGTATGCCTGGATACCGAGCCGGTCCGCCAGGCGTTGGAAACAGAAAAGACCTTTGCCACAAGCCAGCTCAACTTTTTCGGCAGTTATGACCCGGCACAGATCCAGGCGATGGCAGCCGGGACCCCGCTGGGGACCGTAGAAATGTCGGACTGTGCGCTGAGCATTCTGCGGCCCTTTGCCGCACAAGGGGTGAAGGCTTTCGTCCAGGCGGTCCCCAATGAGGATGGGGGCATCACGGCGCAGATCAGTTCCTATGCGATGGCCAATGCCAATACCGCCTACCCGGAACAAGCGGCGGCTTTGCTGTATTACCTGATGAGCGCAGAATGCCAGGATGCAGCAGCCTACCCCTCTACTACCGAACAACTCCCGGTGCGGGTAGCAAGCCTGGGAAATGCGCTGCAAAGCTTTCACCAGTTTATCGTCTACGATGCTTCCCATGAGACGGTGAGCGCGGAGGATATCGCGTTCCGCGAAAGCGTGTTTGGGGCCGATCTGAGCGATGACATGGTCCAGGCATTGCAGAACGCCTGCGAGAGGGTAAGCGCGGCACATTTCCATTCGGTTTGGGAGCACGCGCTCCAGCTGGGGCAGAGCGAGACCGGGGACGACCTGCTGACGGAAGCAATGAATGAATATCTGTATGGCGACAAACCCCTGGACCAGTTGATCGAAGAATTGACGCCGCGGCTGCAGATGTACCTGGATGAATAACGAGGCTGCCATGCACAAAATCTGCAAAAAGATTGGGATCGCCCAGCGAAACCGCCGCTTGGGCTGGCTGCTGCTGGCGCCGGCGCTGCTGGCGTTTGGGGTCAGCTATCTGCTGCCGTTTGCCATCGCATTGGTCCGCAGTTTTTTCCGCGGCATGGGCGGTGAGTTCGCCGGGTTGGAAAATTACGCGGACCTGCTGCGCAACCAAACCTTCCAGCTGGCGCTGCGCAACCTGCTCTTGCTGTGGTGCTTTGTTTTGCCGCTGAACCTTGTGGCGGGCTTTCTGCTGGCGCTGCTCTGCCACCGGTCCCCCTGGCAAAAACACCGTCTGCTGTTTTTCCTGCCGGCTGTGCTGCCGGCCGCCGCAACGGTCTCGATCGTATACGACTGTCTGGGCAGTTTTTCGGCAGAAGGCTGGCTTCCCTTTGGGGGCGCCGGCTGGGCAAACGGCCCGGCGGCCGGTTTCGTGTTTGCTTTGCTGGTCCTGTGGAAAGGGTTGGGGTATACCGTACTGGTCCTCACCGCAGCGCTGTCCTCCCTCCCGGTGGAATATACGCAGGCCGCCCAGGTGGAAGGCGCTGCATTTGGCGCCATAGTGCGCCGCATCTACCTGCCGCTGCTGCGCCCCGCTTTTGCCCTGTGCGCCCTGCTGGCCGTATACAATGCGTTCCGCTGTTTCCGTGAAGCGCTGATGCTGGGCGGCACACACCCGACGGGATCCCTGTACAGTTTACAGCACTTTCTACAAAACAACTTCACCAACATGAATTTTGCCCGCCTGGAAGCCGCCTGCGTATTGCTGATTGCTGTGCCTGCGCTGGCCGGCGTGGCGCTGCTGGCCCAGATGACGCGGCAGCGCCGCAGGAAGGAAGGGTGACCGCCATGCGCCGGAGTTCTTGCAAAAAAGCGCTGTTTTTTTTGCTGTTAGCGCTTTACCTGCTCCCCTGCCTTGCGCAGTTTTCTTTTCTTTGGGAAGCCGCGCCCGCGCCTGCAGACGCAGAAAGCGGCCCCTTGACGGCCGCATTTGGCCTGGCGTACCGCAACAGCTGCCTGCTGGCCGCCGCCAATTTGTTTTTGCAGTGGCTTGTAAACCTCCCGGCCGGGCTGGCCCTCGCCAAACTGTTGCCGCAGCGCACCGCAAACAAGGGTTTGGCGCTGTGCCTGCTGCTGATGCTGCTGCCACAGCAGGCGCTGCTTCTGCCGCAGTACCTGGTTCTGGATGCGCTGCATCTGCTGGACCGCCTGGGCGGGCTGGTGCTTCTTTCTGCGTTCCAGCCGTTTCTTGTGCTGCTGTATTGGGCCGGTTTCCGCCAGATCGAGACCAGCCTGTTGGAAGCCGCCGCTTGCGAAGGCGCGACCGGCCCGCAAACGTTTTGGCATATCTGCCTGCCTTTGCTGACGCCGTACCTGCTGGCCGGCAGTTTGTTGTCCTTTGCCGAAAGCTGGGCCATGCTGGAACAGCCCATGACCTTTTTGCGGGACGGCGCCTGCCCCCTGCTGAGCACCTACTTCCTGCAAACTTCCCGTGTCTCGGGCGGTGCCGTGCAGGTGCTTTTGAGCGTTCTGCCGCTGCTGGCCCTGTTTTTCTGGGCCGCGGCTGCCCAGCGGCGCACGGACAAAGGCGCCCTTATGTAAGGCGATGTCCCGGCCTGCCCTGCTGATCTCGCCACGCGAAGTCCTGTGAAAGCCCCTGTCTGCGCCTGCGCGGCCGTGCAGCTTGCCTTGCAGATGTTTTGGATGGGCTGGGCGCTGGCCCCGGCGCTGTGCGTGGCGATGATCCTGCTGTTGAACTAAGGCCGCCTTGGGCAGGCCGAACGCGTGTATGAATATACCCGCATACCAACAGCCCCGGCACTGAAAACAGTGCCGGGGCTGTTACCTATACCGTTCAAAAATTCCTGCTGCCATTTTTCATCGGCTTGCCCGACGCCCGTTAGCGAAAGAAGAGGATCCCTCCCCCTTGTGAAAACTGATAAAAGAGTTCGCCATCTTGTTGAAAGGCACCTTTCGGGCCGTACCAATCCGTAGTCTGGAAGAGATAAGAATACGCTTTACTGAAATCAAGAAGTGCGCCCTGGAGCCCGTTAAAGTAAACAATCGTGATCGGAACAGTTGTTCCATCGCGTTCGATTTCCCCATAAGAGTAGGCCCGAGATTCCCGCTCTGTTACAGCTATACAAGCATGTGCTTCTTCACACACCCAAACACTATTCAGAAAATTATAGGGCTTATTCCGATCTGGATTGCACCCGCCGAGCAACAACATAACCGCAACGCCAAGAACAATTGACAATAACAAGCGACACTTCTTATTTGACAATGATCCCATATACAAATTCTGCCCCTCCCATTGTTCCAATCAAATCAGTTGCGTTTTCCGATGCGTTGTGATTCTATGTAACGTACTGATTTTCTTTTTTCTGCGTAAGAAACGGTTATCGTTAGGGCGAATCAATTCAGAGCGCCAGGGCTCACACTACTCATAGTCTACACTTCTGTTCTTGACGGTTTCAAGTACCAAATTGCCCAAAGAATCGCAGCTATAATTGGTCAGTTCTTTGGCCTGCCAGCGGGCAAGTATGGCGGATCATCCTGTTTTTGCATGCAAAAAAGCACCCGCTCCTTTACAGAGCAGGCGCTTTTTGCTTGGTGACCCGTGCGGGAATCGAACCCACGTTAACGGCGTGAGAGGCCGCTGTCTTAACCGCTTGACCAACGGGCCATATAAAAGAGAAGCCGGCATCTACCTATTTTCACAGGCCGTCTCCAGCCAACTATCTTCGGCACAAGTGAGCTTAACTTCTGTGTTCGGAATGGGAACAGGTGGGACCTCACCGTCATCGACACCGGCCATGCAAG
>DXEI01000030.1 GCA_019115045.1 Candidatus Gemmiger excrementipullorum
CGGCAAATTGTGTGCGAGGCCCTCGCGGCCGAGTGCGCGGTTTGCCGTAAAATTTTGTCGAAGGGGACTCCAAAGGGGGAAATAGCCGCGTTAGGCAATTGCCGTGCGCGGCTGTTGCCCCCTTTGCAGCGGCTCAGCTGCCGCTCTGCGCGGCGGCGCGCGTGCGGCACTGGGGGCCGCAGTCGCTGACGTCGATGCTGATGTGCGCCGCGCGGCAGGTGGAACCCGCCAGGTAGCGGCAGCTGCGCTCGGTACAGTGCACGTCGGTCTCGGCCGTGGCGGGGGCATTGTCGGTGGCGACATTGCCCACGCCCTCGCTGCAGCGGTAGCTGCTGCACACCGCGTCGCCCGCCCCGGCGTGGCGCACCGTGACGCCGCCCAGGCAGCAGCCGCCGGCCTTGTTGTGGCAGCAGTCGTACTGCGCACAGTCCAGATATGCCATAGGGCAAACACCTCCGCCGCCAGTATGCCCGCAAAGCGGGCGGTTATGCAAAAACCGCCCTGCAATGCATGCCGCCGCGCCCAGCCCCCCAACGCGGTACAGGCCATACAAAAACCCGCGCCGCAGCGAACGCTGCAGCGCGGGTTTGGTTGGGCCGGCCGGATTTGAACCGACGGATGGAGGAGTCAAAGTCCTCTGCCTTACCGCTTGGCGACGGCCCAGTAAAAGAAAAGACCGTGTGGCTGTGCCGGCACGGTCTTTGGTGGGGTGCCTAGAGGGATTCGAACCCTCGGCCTCCAGAGCCACAATCTGGCGCGCTAACCAACTGCGCCATAGGCACCATACAGTGCGCCCGAAGGGACTCGAACCCCCGGCCCACTGCTTAGAAGGCAGTTGCTCTCTCCAGCTGAGCTACGGGCGCATAATGGTTCTTGCCCGGTGGGGCATGTTGCGACGGATATTATACCAGATGCGCAGCGGCAAGTCAAGGGGTGCGGCGGTATTTTTTGGTTTTTTTAGTCTTTGGGCGGCGCCGGGTCCCCAAAGTACAGCCCATACCACAAAAGAAAGCTGTACACCGCCCAAATTTGGGTCATGCCCTGCGTGCGGCCGGCGCGGTGCGCCTCCAGCAGTTCGCACAGCGCGCCGGTGTCAAAAAAGCGCGCTGCTGCCGGGCTGGTGAACGCCTCGCGCACCTGCGTGTAATAGGGTTCCTGCCGCAGCCAGGCCGCCAGCGGCACCGGGAACCCGCGCTTTTTACGCCGGGCCACGGCGCGCGGCAAACTGCGCGCGGCCGCGGCGCGCAGCGCCACCTTGCCGCGGCGGCGCGTGCAGCGCAGGCGGCGCGGCAGCCCCCGCGCCACGTCCCAGACTTCGCGGTCCAAAAACGGCACGCGCAGTTCGAGACCATGCGCCATGCTCATGCGGTCGGCCTTGCGCAAAATGTCATAGGGCAGCCAGGTGTGCAGGTCCACCCATTGCAGCGCCGTCGGCTCGTCAAGGCCCGCGGCGGCTTTAAACCAGGGGCGGAACCGCCGCGCCGGCCCCCCGCCGGCCGGCGGGTGTTTGAGGTAGCGGTCGCGCGCGGCCGGGGCGGCAAACACATAATTGGCCCGCGCGCAGCGCTGCCAGGGCTGCTGCGCGCCGCGCTGCAAAAACCGGCAGCTCGGCAGGCAGCGGGCCAGCGCCCGCCGCACCGCGCGCGGCAGCGTTTGCCAGGCCGCCGCGTGCACGCCCTGGCGGTACAGCGGGTAACCGCCGAACAGTTCGTCCGCCCCCTCGCCCGAGAGGACGACCTTGACTTTTTGCCGCGCGCTGCGGCACAGGAAATACAGCGGCACGGCGGCCGGGTTGGGCATCGGTTCGTCGTGGTACCACTGCACGGCGCGGGCTGCGGCAAAGAAATCGCCGGCAGTGACCTGCGTCTCGTGCAGGGGCACGCCCAGCGCCGCGGCCGTGGCGCGCGCGGCGTCCAGCTCGGAACAGTCCTGCTCGGCATAGCCGACCGTGAAACATTGCAGCCGCGGCTGCCGCTGCGCGGCCTTGCACGCCGTCAGGGCAGAGTCCACCCCGCCCGAGAGGAAACACCCGACCTCGACGTCGGCCAGGCGGTGGGCCGCCACGCTGCCGGTAAAGGCTGCGTCGATGTCCGCCGCCCACTGCGCCCGCGTGCGGCCGGGGCGCGGCGCAAAGGCCAGCTGCGCAAAGCGGCGGCGCGTCAGGCGGCCGTTTTGCCACAGCAGGCTGTGGCCGGGCAGCAGCTCATACACGCCGGCAAACAGCGTCTCGCCGCCGGGCAGGTACTCAATGCTCAAAAAATCGGGCAGGGCGGCCTCGTTGAAGCGTTTTTCAAACGCCGGGTGGTCCAAAAACGCCTTGATCTCGCTGGCGAACAGCAGCGTTTCGCCGCGGCGGTACCAGTACAGCGGCTTGACGCCAAAGGCGTCCCGCGCGCAGAACAGCGTGCCGGCCAGGCGGTCCCACAGCGCAAAGGCGAACATGCCGCGCAGGCGGGCGGGCAGGGCGGCGCCCCACTGCTCCCACCCGTGCAGCAGTACCTCGGTATCGCTGTGGGTGGCAAAGGTATGCCCGGCGGCCGTCAGCTCGGCGGTAAGCGCCTGGTAGTTGTAAATTTCGCCGTTGAACACGCACACCAGGCTGCCGTCCTCGTTACACATGGGCTGGCCGCCGCCTGCCAGGTCCACGATGGCCAGCCGCCGGTGCCCCAGCGCGGCGCGGCCGTCGGCAAAAATGCCCTCGCCGTCCGGGCCGCGGTGGGCGATGCGCGCCGTCATGGCCTGCACGGCGCGCCGCGCGGCGGCCGGGTCCTGCCCGGGCGAGACGAACCCCGCGATCCCACACATCGGCACCCTCCCCTTTCTCTGGCTGCATCACAGCGCGCCGGCGCGCCACTGCGCCCCCACCTTGCGCCAGTACCCGGCCTGGCGCAGCAAAAACCAGACCCGCCGGGCCGGGCCCTCGCCGTCTGCCAGCAGGTGGCGGCGGCCGCGCCCGCGGCGGCGCAAAACGGCGGCGCGCTGCAGCGCGGCCCGGCCGGGGCAAAACCGCCGCACAACGCCCCAGGGCGCCGTGTACCACACCGCCGGGCGCAGCGCCGGGGCCGCGGGCGGGCAGCCGTCCAGCAGGTCGGCGGCCAGCGGCAGCGCCAGGTTGGCCCCGGCCGCCGTGCACGCGTAGGACGAACGCCCCGGGCGGGGGTTCATCTCAAACAAAACGGGCTCGCCGCCCGGCGCGTATTTGAGGTCGAAATTGGCAAACCCGCGCCAGCCGCTTTGCTGCAGCAGCGCGCGCAGCGCCGCCAGCAACGCCGCGTCCTGCCGGGCGGGTTCCACCAGCAGCGCCGCGTAGTTGCCGGTGCCTTCGGGCGTGCGCTCCTGCACCAGCACCTGCGCCTGCACGGCCCAGGCCGCCGTGCCGTCCTGCGCACAGTAGATATTGACGACGCCGAGGGCGGTGTCCGGCCCGGGGATGTACTCCTGCACGAGCCATCCGCCGCGGTAGCCGCCCTGCGCCGCCGCGGCGGCGATCGCCCCCAGCTGCGCGCGGTCCCGCGCCAGGTATACCTTGCGCCTGCCGGCAAACCGGCAGGGCGCATACGCCGCCTGGTCGGCCGGTTTGACGACGGCCGGCCAGCCGAACGGCAGCGCTGTGGGCAGCGGCGCGCCGGGCCCCAGCAGGACGGTTTGCGGCGTGCGCAGGCCCTGCGCGGCACAGGCGGCGGCAAAGCCCGGTTTTTGCCCCAGCCGCCCCACCAGCGCCGGCGGCGGGCAGGCAAAGCGGTAGTGCGCCGCCAGCGCGCTTTGGCAGCGCGCCAGCTGCAGGGCGTAGTCGTCGGCACAGGGCACCAGCAGCCGCGCCCGCGCCGGGAAAGCGCGCGCCACCGCCGCCAGCGTGCGCACAAACACGGCGTCGCAGCCCAGATCCGGCCGGCACACCACCGTTTGCAGCAGCCGCGTGGCGGCCAGCGCCGGCAGCGCACGGCGGCAGACCGCGACGCTGCGCACGCCGAACGCCTCCCAAAAGCTGCGCGCCATGCCGTAGACGTTGGCGTCGCCGCCGAGCAGGACCGGCAAAACCCCAGGCACAGGCATCCCCCCTCGCCTTAGTGTATGACGAAGGGGGCCGGCTATGCGCCAACGCCCGTGGTTGCCGCGGCGTTTTTGCGCATACTATACGGCAGTGTGAGGAGAGGAGGGAACGCCCATGTGCGGGATCGCCGGGTATATCGCCGGGCAGGGCGCAGCCAGCGCCGCCGTATTGCAGGCGATGCTGGCGCGCATCGCCCACCGCGGGCCGGACGGCCAGGGCGCGTTTGTGGAAGGCGCGGCCGCGCTGGGGCACCGGCGGCTGGCTGTGATCGACGAGGACGGCGGCCCCCAGCCGATGGCTAACGAGGACGGCCGCCTTATGTGCATATACAACGGCGAAATTTACAACTACCGTTCACTCGCCGCCGAACTGACGGCCGCCGGGCACGCCTTTGCGACCCGCTGCGACACCGAGGTGCTGCTGCACGGGTGGGAGCAGTGGGGCCCCGCCCTGCTGCCGCGGCTGCGCGGGATGTTCGCCTTTGCGCTGTGGGACCGCGCGGCCGGCACGCTGTTCTGCGCGCGGGACGCCTTTGGCGTCAAACCGCTGTACTACTGCCGCACAGCGGACGGCACGCTGCTGTTTGCCAGCGAGATCAAAGCGTTTTTGGACCACCCGGCCTTTACAAAGTGCCTGAACGAGGCGCAGCTGGAACGCTACCTGAGCTGCCAGTACTCGCCGGGGGAGGAGACGTTTTTTGCCGGCGTGTACAAACTGCCGCCGGGGCACTGGCTGACGTTTGACGGGCAGACGCTGCGCCGCGGGCGCTGGTGGGCCCCGGTGTTTGCGCCGGACGATATGCCGGGCGATGCGCCCGCCGCCCTGGACGAAGCGCTGCGCGGCAGCGTGGCGGCGCACCTGGCGGCCGACGGGCCGGTGGCGGGGTTTCTTTCGGCGGGGGTGGACTCAGCCTATATCACGGCGCTGGCGCGGCCCAAGCACTGTTATACCGTCGGCTACGCCGAGGGGCGGTACGATGAATCCCCGGCTGCCGGGCGGCTGGCGGCGGCCCTGGGTGTGCGGGACCATGTTGTGCGCATCACGCCCGAGGCGTTTTGGGCCGCGCTGCCCGCCGTGCAGTACCACATGGACGAACCGCTGGCCGACGCGGCCGCCGTGGCGCTGTACCTTTTGTGCCGCGAAGCCGCGCGCGGCGGCAAGGTCGTGCTCTCGGGCGAGGGGGCGGACGAACTGTGCGGCGGGTACAACATCTACCGCGAGCCGTTCACCGCCCGCTGGTACGGCCGCCTGCCGGCCGCTTTGCGCCGGGCGCTGGGCGCGCTGGCCGGGCGGCTGCCGGCGGTGCCCGGCGTCAATTTTATCGCACGGCGCGGCGTGCCGCTGGCGCAGCGCTACTACGGCCCCACGGCCCTGCTGGACGAACGCGCCAAGCGCCGCCTGCTGCGCCGCTACACCGGCGCGGGCGACCCGCGTTTGCTGGCGCGCCCCCTGTGGGCGGCCAGCGCCGGCCTGGACCCCGTGACCCGCATGCAGGCCTGTGACCTGGCGCTGTGGCTGCCCGGCGATATTTTGCTGAAAGCCGACAAGATGAGCATGGCGCATGGCCTCGAACTGCGCGTGCCGTTTTTGGACCACGCCGTGTGGAACACCGCCCGCCGCCTGCCCCCGGCCGCCAAGGCCGACGCCCACGGGACCAAGCGGGCGCTGCGCGCCGCGGCTGCCCGCCGCCTGCCCGGCGCCGACGCCGCCCGCCCCAAGCGGGGGTTCCCGGTGCCGGTGCGGGACTGGCTGCGGCAGGAGCGCTGGGCCGCCCCCGTGCGCGCGGCGTTTGACCGCCCGGTGGCCGCGCGGTTCTTTTGTGTGCGGCGGCTGCATAGGATGCTACGGCAGCACCTGCGCGGCACGCGCGACAACTGGCGGCAGATCTTTTGCATCTACTGTTTTTTGGTGTGGTACGAACAATATTTTGAGGGGGATGCGCCATGAAGCTGTGCGAACTTTTGCCGGCGGCGGGCGGCGTACTGCTGCAGGGCGACCCGCGCGCCGAGGTGCGGGCGCTGTGCTGTGATTCCCGCGCTGTGACGCCGGGCGCGCTGTTCGTCTGCCTGCCGGGGCAGCATGCCGACGGGCACGATTTTGCAGCGGCCGCCGTGCGCGCCGGGGCTGTGGGCATCGTGTGCGAGCGCCCGGTGCCCGGCCTGCCGCCGGGTGTGCCGGCGGCGCAGGTGCCGCACGCGCGCATAGCCTTGGCCCAGCTGGCCTGCCGTTTGTACGGCGACCCCGCGCGCCGCATGACGATGATCGGCGTGACCGGCACCAAAGGCAAAACGACGGTAGCCTGGCTGCTGGCCGCCATGCTGGCGGCGGCCGGGCGCAAAGCCGGCGTGCTGGGCACCAACGGCGCGCAGTGGCCGGGGCACCGCGTGCCGCTGCCCCGCACGACGCCCGAGAGCTGCGACCTGCAGGCGCTGCTGCGCCGCATGGCCGACGACGGCTGCGACGCCTGCGTGATGGAAGTTTCCAGCCTGGGGCTGCAGCAGCACCGCGTCGACGGCATTTTGTTTGACATCGGCATCTTTACCAACCTTTCGCCCGACCACATCGGCCCCGGCGAACACGCCGACTTTGCCGAGTACCTGGCCTGCAAAAGCGAATTGTTCCGCCGCTGCCGCGTCGGCGTCGTCAACGCCGACGACCCCCACGCCGCGGCCGTGCTGGCGCGCCGCACCTGCCGCGTGGTGCGCTACGGCGTGCAGGACCCGGCCGCCTGGCGCGCTTTGCCCGGCTGGCAGCCGCGGCGCGCGCCCGGTTTTTTGGGCGTGGACTTTACCGCCGTGGGCCCCGCCGGGCAGGCGCTGCGCTGCCGCGTGGGCATGCCGGGGCGCTACAGCGTGTACAACGCGCTGGCCGCGCTGGCCGCCGCCGGCGTGCTGGACCTGCCGCACGCCGCCATGCAGACCGGGCTGCAAACCTGCGTGGTGCGCGGCCGCACCGAGGTGGTGCCGCTGGACGCGCCGTTTACCGTGGTGCTGGACTACGCCCACAACGCCGCGGCGGCCCAAAGCGTGCTGCGCGCGCTGCGCGCCTGCCGCCCGGCGCGGCTGGTGGCGCTGTTTGGCTGCGGGGGCGGGCGCAGCCGGGTGCGCCGCTTTGGCATGGGCGAAGCCTGCGCCCGCCTGGCCGACGCCTGCATCGTGACCGAAGACAACAGCCGCGGCGAGCCGCTGGACGCCATCTGGGCCGACATCCGCGCCGGCATGCAGCGCGGCGGCCCGGGGACGCCCTGCGTACTGATCGCCGACCGGCGCAAGGCGCTGTACTACGCGCTGGACCACGCCCGCACCGGCGATATCATCGCCGTGCTGGGCAAAGGGCACGAGACGACGCTGCAGCGCGGCGCCGAGGCCCTGCCCTTTGACGAGCGGGAGATCATCCAGACCTACATGCGCAAAAAACAGGCATAACAAAGCCGCGCCGCCCTGTTTGGCACAGGGCGGCGCGGCCATTTTTATGAAATTGGGTAACGTTCCGGTTCGGCAGGCGCGCGTCACCGCCAGTTTTGCAGCGCCGCCAGCTCCGCCTGCGTCAGTTCCCGGTACTGGCCGGGGGCCAGCGCGCCGTCCAGCGCCACGCCGCCGATGCTTTCGCGGTGCAGCGCGTTGACGCCCGCGCCAAAGACGCCGAACATCCGCTTGATCTGGTGGTAGACGCCCTGGCGCAGCGTCACCCGCACCAGGCAGGGGTCCGCCCCGGCCGGTTCCGCCAGGGCGGGGGCCAGCGTCTGGCCGTCCGCCAGCGTGACGCCGGCGGCAAACCCGGCGCACATTTCCGGCGTCAGCGGGGCGTCCAGCGTGACGAGGTAGACTTTTTCGACATGGTGCGCCGGCGCAAGCAGGTCGTGCGCCAGCGCGCCGTCGTCGGTCAGCAGCACAAAGCCGGTGCTGGTCTTGTCCAGCCGGCCGGCCGGAAACAGCTGCCGCCGGGGGTACGCGGCGGCCACCAGGTCCGCCACGGTGGTGTCGCGTTTGTCCCGGCTGGCGCTGACGACGCCCGCCGGCTTGTTGAGCATGATGTAGACGTATTTTTGGTATGCCCCCGCCAGCGGCGCGCCGTCCAGCGCCAGGGCGGCGGCCTCGTCCACCTGCGCGTCGGCCTGTTTGCACACCGCCCCCGCCACCGTCACGCGGCCTTTGGCGATGGCTTTGCGGCTTTCGCTGCGGGTCATGCCGGTGCGCGCGGCCAGCAGTTTGTCCAGCCGCATCATGCCGGGTGCCCCTGCGTGATCGCCGCTGTTTTGCCGCGCACGGCGCGGAGGAGGTCGGCGGGCGCGCACTCGATCTGGGTGCCGATGCGCCCGCCCGAGACCAGCATCGACGGCTGGGCCAGGCAGCTTTCGTCAAACACCGTCAGGTACTGCTTTTTCATGCCCACCGGGCTGCACCCGCCGCGGATGTAGCCGGTGACTTTGTTGATCTCGGCCACCGGGATCATCGCCACGCTTTTGACGCCGGCGGCTTTGGCGGCTTTTTTGAGGTCGAGCTCCGCCAGAACCGGTACGACGAACACATAATAATTGCGGTCCGCCCCCTGGGTGACCAGCGTCTTGAACACCCGCGCGGGGTCCTGGCCGGTCAGCTGCGCCACCGTGGCGCCGTCGACGGCCTGGCCTTCCTCATGCGGGTATTCGTGCGCGGTGTAGGCGACTTTGGCGCGCTCCAGCATGCGCATGGCGTTGGTTTTGGCTTCTTTGCCCATGGCGTTCCCCTCCTACCCCGGCGGTCGGCCCGCCGTTGTTTGCTGCCTTTTATTATAAAGCGGCGGCAAAGTTTGCGCAAGGGGTTGACTTTAGCGGTTTAAAGTGCTAAAATCCCGGTATCGGAAATTTTGACAACGGACACAGACAGGGAGAGTACCGCCATGATCATCGTCTTAAAACAAAACGCCCCCGCCGCCCAGGTGCAGCAGTTCTGCGCGGAGCTGCGCGGCATGGGGTTTGCCATCAACGATTCCGTCGGCCGCGACACCCACATTCTGGGGCTGATCGGCGACACAAAGGACCTGGCCGAGAGCTGGGTGCTGGCCAACCCGGTGGTGGAGACCTGCCGCCGCGTCAGCGAGCCGTACAAAAAGGCCAACCGCAAGTTCCACCCCGACGACACGGTGGTGGACGTGGCCGGGCACAAGATCGGCGGCGGGTACTTTGCCGTGATGGCCGGCCCCTGCAGCGTGGAGGGGCGCGACCAGATCGTGGGCATCGCACAGCGGGTGCAGGCGGCCGGGGCCGGCATTTTGCGCGGCGGCGCGTTCAAGCCGCGCACCAGCCCCTACAGTTTCCAGGGCCTGCGGGCCGAGGGGCTGGAACTGCTGCAGGCCGCCCGCGCCGCGACGGGCCAGCCCATCGTGACCGAGTTGATGAACAACGAGCATATCCCGCTGTTTGTGGACGCCGGGGTGGATATGATCCAGATCGGCGCGCGCAACATGCAGAACTTTGAGCTGCTGAAAGCCGTGGGCAGACTGCAGGTGCCGGTGCTGCTCAAGCGGGGGTTGTCCTCGACGCTGGAGGAACTGGTGATGAGCGCCGAGTACATCCTCTCGGAAGGCAACCCCAACGTCGTCCTGTGCGAGCGCGGCATCCGCACTTTTGAGACGAGCATGCGCAACACGCTGGACCTTGCGGCCGTGCCGATGCTGAAAAAGATGACCCACCTGCCGGTGGTCATCGACCCCAGCCACGCGGCGGGGCTGGCCTTTATGGTGCCGGCGCTGGCGCAGGCCGCCGTGGCCGTGGGCGCCGACGGGCTGATGATCGAGGTGCACAATGACCCCGCCCGCGCCAAGAGCGACGGCGCGCAGAGCCTGACGCCCGACCAGTTTGACGCGCTGATGGGCGTGATCCGCCCGGAACTGGCATTTTTTGGCAAGACGCTGAACTGACCCGCAACGCAGCAGCCCCCGGCTCAAAGCGCGAGCGACATAAGAAAACAAAGGTTCTGCAAGAACTGCGTAGCACCGCAAAACCGCTGCAAAGCGACAGCTGCAAGGCAGAGGGGCGCAGCACTCCTTGGTGGAATGCAAGACCCGATAACGCAGCAGATGCCGCTTTGCAGGCAGGTTTTGCGGCTTTGTTTTCTTATGGAACCGCGCGTAA
>DXEI01000031.1 GCA_019115045.1 Candidatus Gemmiger excrementipullorum
CGGCCTGCAATGCGTGCTGGCCCACTGCGCCCGCCGCCGCGACCTGCCGCTGGACGCGCGCATGGTGCGCGAGACGGCGGTGATCCGCCTGCGGGTGACGGCCTGGACCGCCAAAGCCCACGAAGCGCCGTGACCCACCTGTAAAAACCAACAGCGCCGCCCCCGGGACGAACGTCCCGGGGGCGGTTTGCGTCAAGGTTTGGTCACTGCGGCCAGCAGCGCGCGGCAGCCGCGGTCGATGTCCTGCCAGGCGGCCTCAAAGTCGCCGGTGTACCAGGGGTCGGCCACGGCGCGCGGGGTATCGGTGTAACTCAGCAGCAGGCGCATCTTGCCCGCCGGGTCGCCGCCGCAGATGCGCCGCATGCCGGCCAGGTTTTCCTCGTCCATCGCAACGAGCAGGTCGTACCGGTCGTAGTCGGCCCGCTGCAGCTGGCGCGCCGCGTGCCCGGCGCAGGCGATGCCGTGCTCGGCCAGTTTGCGCCGCGCCGGCGGGTAGACCGGGTTGCCGAGTTCCTCGGCGCTGGTGGCGGCCGAAGCGGCCGTGATGCGCGCTTGCAGCCCCGCCTCGCGCGCCAGCGCGCGCAGGCGGTACTCGGCCATGGGGCTGCGGCAGATGTTGCCGTGGCAAACGAATAGTATTTTGGTCATTGCGGTGTTACCGTTCCTTTCCCCTGCCCTGTTCCAGCGCCAGCAGGCAGCGTTTGCGTTCCAGGCCGCCGGCGTAGCCGGTCAGGTGGCCGCCCAGCCCCACGACGCGGTGGCAGGGCACCAGGATGGAAATTGGATTATGCCCGACGGCCCCGCCCACGGCCTGGGCCGACATATGCGGCAACCCCCGCCTGGCGGCGAGCTGCTTTGCGATCTCACCGTAGGTCGTCGTCTGGCCGTAGGGGATGGTGCAGAGGATCCCCCAGACCTCGTTTTGAAAGGCCGTGCCGGTAAAATGGAGCGGCACCGTGAGATCCGGTTCGCTTCCCGCAAAATAAACGTCCAGCCAGTGTTTTACGGTTGCAAACAGGGGGATCTCTTTTTCCGCATGTTCCTTGTCCAGATGCCGGGCAAAATACTTTTGCCCCGCAAACCACAGGCCGGTCACCCCGGTCTCGTCGGCTGCCAGAAGCATCTCCCCCAGCGGCGAGCGGTAACGGCTGGTGTACTGCATAGCGTCCCTCCCTGTCAAAACGGCGTTTTTTGGTTTCAGCGCAGGATCAGGCAGTCGGCCAGCGTAAAGACGTCGGGCACGCCCTTGTAGCAGCACCAGCCCGGCATGCGGGCGTAGCGGCGCGCCACCACCCGCACACAGCGCGCCGTGCACCCGGGGCGGAAGCCAAAGTCCTGCCGCCAGATCTCCCGCGCGGCGGGGCCTTCGGGCAGGTCCAGCGTGCAGGCCAGCGCCAGGTGGTCGGGGTCGTCGCCGAGGTAGAGTTCCAGCCGACGGGGGAAGATGATGCCGCTGCGGTGGTGGCTCAAAAAGCCGAGCTCGACTGTGTGCAGCATCCGCGGCTGCGGCAGCGTGGCGGTGATGTCCAGGTCCTGCAAGGTGGCCAGCCAGCGGCCGTCCTGGTAGTCCAGGCTGCCGCGGCGCGGTTCCAGCAGGGCGGCGGCGCCCCGGCCGCAAAAGACCGGGCGGGTATCAAACACCGTGGGGCTTTGCAGCTGCACGTCCTGCCAGCCAAAGCGGTACTCGGCCCGGGTGGGGTCGCTGGCGCGGCCGCCGGGCAGGCTGGCCGCCGCATACAGCACGGCGTCCGCCTGCAAAGTCAGCGGCGCAGTGTACAGCGGCGCGTCGGGGCCGGGCAGTGTGCCGTCCAGCGTATAGCGGATCTGTGCGTCGGGCTGCGGGCAGGCCAGCGCCACCGTGGCGGGCTGCCCGGCCGGGAACACACATTCCGGCGGGGTAAACACAGGCTCCGGCAGCGGGGCCAGGGCGCTACCGCGCGGGTTGCGCTGCCAGCGCGGGGCGTAGCCGTCCACGGCGGCCGGGGCGCGGCGGTAGCTTTCGGTCAGCAGCGCGGCGGCGTCCACGCTGCCGTGCGCGGCCAGTTCCAGGCGGATCTCGCCGTTTTCGGCTGCGATCTGCAGCGTGCCGGGCGCGGGGCAGGCGGCCGTGCCCGCCGCCACCGTAAAGCCGTAGGCAAAGCCGCGGTGGCACAGCTTCACGCGGCGGCCCTGCACGCTTTGCAAGACGGGCAGGCAGTCGAACCGCAGCGCAAACGGCTGCGGCGCCCCCTGCTGGCGGATGCACACGGCGTCCTGCGTCAGCTCCCAGGTATAGCGCGTCGCCCCGGCGTCCAGCGCCGCACAGGCGCGCCATGCGTCGGGCGCGGTAAACGTGATCTCGCCCTGCGGCTCGGCCCCGTTTTGCAGCAGCCGCACAAAGGGGCGGCCGATGGGGCGGCCGGCGGCTTTGGCGCCGGACATCCAGCTTTGGGCAAACAGCAGCGGCAGCGCGTCGCAGACGCTGGCCGCGGGCGGCGGGGTCTGCCCGGCGGCCGCCGCTTCGCGCCGCTGGCGCAGCAGCCCGGCGTCGCGGTAGCGCGAGGGGTAGGCTTCGTCATACAAAAACCAGTCGCGCACGCGCAGGCGGCCGTCCTCGGCCAGCAGGCCCAGGCGGTAGTTGCGGCTGGCATACCACAGCGCGCCGGGCGCTTCGCTGCCGGGCTGGCCGGCCGGGCGGCCCAGCCAGTCGGTCTGCGCCGGCCAGGAGACCGGCGGCGTCAGCGCGTATTTGGCGGCGAACCAGGCGGCGGACTCGGCCATTGTCTCGACCCGGGCTTTGCCGGCCCCCGCCAGCGCGGCCAGCTGGCGCAGCTGGGGTTCAAACCCGGGGCGGATATTCTCCCACAAAAAGTTGTTTTCCTGCCCGACCTGGGCGTAGCCGACGCCGCAGCGGTCGGTGTCGGCCAGCGTGGCAAAATACCAGCCGATGCGCGCGGGGTCGCGGCCGTTGGTGCAGCAGGGTTCCAGCGTGTACACGCCCGAAAGCCCCGGCCGGGCGTCCTGCTCGAACGAGTAGACAGGGTCGGGCCCCAGCAGGCGGAACATCGCCACCGGCAGCTGGCCGCCGGGCGTCTGGGCGGGCAGGTACTCGTTTTGGCGGCTGGGGAAGTAGACGCCGTTGGGCCAGCCGCCCCACAGCGTAAAGCCGTCGGTGCCCAGCTGGTCGCGGCAGATGGCCGCGCCGGCAACGCCGTAGCGCTCCTGCGCGTAGGCGAGGGTGACGGGGTCCAGCACCCAGGAGCCGATCGTCTTGGGGTACGCCCCGAACACGGCGGCAAAGTCCTGCATATAGGCGTCCACCAGCGCGCGGCGGGCGTCGGGGTCGTAGCCGACGCTGTAGGCGCTGTCCACCCGCTCGTCAAAGACGTCGCTGTCCTTGCGGGGGAAAGCCACCCCCGCGCGGCGGCACAGCGGCTCGGTGATCTCCCACCAGGCGGCGATCTCGTCGTTTTCGTCGGTCTCGCGGCGCAGCAGGTCCTGGTAATGCGGGTCCATCAGCGCGTCGTATTTGAGCGCGTAGGTCGCGGGCAGGCCGTACTGTTTCAGCAGCCGGATCTGCCGGGCGATGGTGTCAAAATCCGCCTGCTGGAACACGCTGGGCTCCTGGTGGGACATGCGGATGAAGTTGTAGATATTGACGATGGTACAGCTTTTGGGCGTCATAGGCATCCTCCTGCGCCGGGCGGGGCGCTTTGCAGTACCAGTATACCACCCCGGCCGGCGGCTTGTCCACCGGCGGGGCGTGACCGCGCCGCTGTTTTTTTGTGGCAGGGCGCCCCTGCGCCGTGCCCCCTTGCAGGTTGGCGGCGGATGTGGTACGCTGGGTCTGCACAGCCGGTGAAACGCAGCCGCAGGGCCTGCGCCGCCGGTTTACGCGCAGCCCATGCGCTGCCGCAAAGGGGGAGCTATGATACGCATTTTGATCTGTGATGACGACGCCGCCTTCGCACAGGATATGGCAAAACGGGTCCGGGCACTGCCGGCCTACGCCCCCAAAGCCATGGCGGTGCAGTGCCTGACGGAACCGTCCGCCATACACGCCGCAGCGCTGGCGGGCTGCGATATTTTGTTTTTGGACATCGACCTGGGCGGCGAAAACGGCATCGCGCTGGCCCGCGCGATGCGCCGCCAGGCCCCGGGGCCGGTGCTGATCTTTGTGACCCATTTCAGCGAATATGCGCCCGAAGGGTATGAGGTGGACGCCTTCCGCTACCTGGCCAAAGCCGAGCTGGACCAAAAACTGCCCGGCTATTTTGCGGACGCGCTTGCTGTGTGCCGCACGCGGCAGCGCCGGGTCGAGATTTTTTGCGAAGGGGAAAGCATGCCCCTGCCCGTGCAGGCGCTTGCCTATGCAGAGAGCCGGGGCCATGAGCAGTGCCTGCACATGACCGGCTGGAGCAAAGACACCCTGCGCACCCGCCTGACGATGGCCCAGCTGGAAGACCTGCTGGGCCCGCAGGGGTTCCTGCGCATCCACAAACAGTTCCTGGTCAACATGGCGTACCTGCAGGCGCTGCAAAGCACCGGCGCGGTTTTGTCCACAGGGGAATGCCTGCCGGCCAGCGCCCGCGGGTACCGCGAAAACAAGCAGAAATTCATCCGATGGCAGGCGCAGCAGCTATGGTAGAACTGTGGGGCAGCGCGCTCAGCCTGGTCGGGAGCATCCTTTCGATCGGCATCGAGCTTATCCTGTGTGATGCTTTCTTTCCTCGTAAAAACTGCGGGCGCCGGTACGGGCTTTGGACCGCCGCCGCCATTGCGATCGGGTTTGTATTTTCCACCCTGGTCGGCGGCGGCTATGGGTATGCCTGCAAAATGCTGTTTGAGGTCGCACTGTATTTTGTGCTGTGCGCCGCCCTGTACCAAAGCCGCTGGGACCGCCGCTTGTTCTTTGTTGTGACGAGCTACGCCGTCCTGTACTCGTTTTCCTATTGGGGCGATGTGCTGTGCATGTCCCTTCTGGGCCTGACATACGGGGAATATGTCTGGAACATCCCGCTCTACTCCGCCGTGTTTTTTCTGCGCCTTTTGGCGCTTGCCGCCGCGGCGCTGGCGCTGCGCAAACGCCACCCGCCCTTATCCGTCGGCGGGCAGGCGCGCGCCTGGGTGCCGCTGTCGGCGGTGTTCCCCCTGGCCACCCTGCTGGTCCTGTGGCAGATCTACACCTTCCCCGGCGAGCAGCACCTGTGGCAGATCTGCCTGCTGATCCTGGATGTGGTGGACGTGACGGCCCTGCTGCTGCTCGACCATCTGGAGCAGAGCGCCGCCGGCCGGGAACAGCTGCTGGCCGCCGCGGAGCGCGCCCGCGTGCAGGACGAAAACATCCAGGCGTTGAGCCAGGCCTACGCCGGGCAGCGGAAAATGACCCACGATTACCGCGCGCAGCTTGCCACGCTGTCCGCCCTGCTGGACCAGGGCGACCTTGCGCAGGCCCGGGCCTTTTTGGCGGAGATGAAAGCCCGCCAGAGCGAACGCATCCTGCTGGTCAACACCCGCAACGCCGCCATCGACGCCGTGCTGAACCAGAAAGGCTATGCCGGGCGGTGCCAGGGCATCGACCTGCGGTTCCGCGTGAACGATCTCTCGGCGCTGCAGCTGCCGCGGGTCGATGTGACCATCGTGCTCGGGAACCTGATCGACAACGCCATGGAAGCCTGCCGCCGCATGCCGGAGGCCGAGCGGTGGGTCAGCGTGCAGGTCCTGTACAGCCGGGGGATGTTGTCCCTCTGCGTCATCAACCCCAGCCCGCCCGTCCAGATCGTCGGCGGGCAGATCGCCACGACCAAACCGGACCCGCTGCTGCACGGCTACGGCCTGCGCAATGTCGGGGATATTTTGGAAAAGTACCAGGCAGAATACAGCTTTTCGTATGAGGACGGCCGCTTTATTTTTACCGCCGGCTGGCCGGACGCCAACGCCTGACCCCCAAGGCCCCCGCAGCGGGCAGACCGCTGCGGGGGCCTTTGCGTTCGTGCCCTGTTTTTTGCTTTTGTGCCGGTTTTTTTGCAGCCGCGCCGCCCGCGTGGTACGCTGAAGTATCCCCCGATGATCTTTCTTTTGCCCCGGCCGCGCACAGGCGGCCAGCCCCCCTGCGGGCGCAGAAACAGGAAGGAGGGTGCGGTCCCGGATGCAGTGGCAAAACGAGGCGGATGTACTGTGGTATGGGGCGGTCTGCGTGCAGTTGTCAACGCAGCGGGTCTTTGTACAGGGGCAGGCCGTCCACCTGGCCCCTATGGAGTACTGCCTTCTGTGCTATCTCTTGCAGCACCAAGGGCAGATTTTGTCGCGGCGGGAGCTGTTTTTGCAGGTCTGGGGCGCGCCCGCCGGGCTCAAGACCCGCACGCTGGACGCGCACGTCCACGCTTTGCGCAAAAAGCTCGCCCTGGGCGGCAGGCTGGAAACGGTCTTCCGGGTCGGGTACAGGCTCCGCCTGCCGGCCGAGGCCGGGGCGGCGCCGGCGGCCGCCCCGGCGGGCAGTGCAAAACCGTAGCCCCTGCGTTTGCCGCGCTGTCCCCGCGCCCTGCCGGGGCACGCACCGGCCGGCCCCGCATTTTACCTGCCCCCTGGCGCAGCACAAAAGGGCTGGCGTTTGGAACGCCAGCCCTTTTCTTGTATGGTTTTGCCGCGCGCACCGGCCGGGCAGGTCAGCCTAGACGACGGATGACGCGGCAGGGGTTGCCAACCGCCAGGCTGTGCGGGGGGATGTCCTTGGCCACAACGCTGCCCGCACCGATGACGCAGCCGTCCCCGATGGTGACCCCGGGCAGCACCAGCACCCCGGTGGCGATCCAGACATCGCTGCCGATGGTGACCGGGCGGGCGTATTCCAGCCCGGCGCGGCGCTGTTCAATATCCATGGCGTGTTCTTCGGTAATGATGCAGACGTTCGGCGCAATGAACACATTGTCGCCGATGGTGATCTTGCCGCTGTCCATCAGTTTGCCGTTCACGTTCAGGAAAAAGTTATCCCCCACCGTGACGTTGTAGCCGTAGGTGCAAAACAGCGGCTGCTGCACCGTGCAGTTTTGCCCGGCGTTGCCAAACAGACCCCGGATCGCCCGGTCTTTTGCCGCAGCGTCCAGCGGGTCCAGCTGGTTATACGCTTGCAGTTTGCGCACCGTGACCTCGCGGTCGGCTGTCAGCTTGGCGTCGGCCGGCTGGTACAAAAGCTGCGCGTACGATTTTTCCTGTTCGGTCATATCGGCCTCCTTGCGTTGCAGGGCATGGGTTTCTTTTCCCGGTATCTACAGTGTACACGGTATATGCTGCCGTTTCAAGTGCCGGCCCCCTGTGCGCTGCGCCGTCAGCCCGCGCCCTGGCGGCGGTTCCTCGCAGGCGGCGGACCGCTTTCCACAAGGCGGCCGTTTTCCAGGCGCAGGACCTCGTCATACCGGCCGGCCGCCGCTTCAGAAATTTTGTGGCTCACGTTGAGCAGCAGCACGCCCGGCAGCGCGGTCAGCAGCGCGTCGATCTGCTGCGCCGTCGCCCCGTCCAGGTGCGCCGTGACCTCATCGCAGATCAGGACTCTGGGCCGGCGCAAGATCGCGCGGGCCAGCCCCAGCCGGGCGGCCTCCCCGCCCGAGCAGGCGTACCGGTCCCGCAAAACTTCATCCAGCCCGTTCGGCAGCCCGGCCAAGAACTCCGTCAGGCAGCAGGCGCGCAGCGCCTCGTGCATCGCGTCCTCTGTAAAATCCTCCCCCAGGGCCAGGTTGTTCCGCAGCGTATCCTGGAAAACATGCGCCTGCTGGGGCACATACAGCACCTCGTGCGCGCTGTGCAGCGTGCAGGGGTATTCCACAGTGCCCGCCTCGCAGCGGTACAGCCCGGCGACCAGCTGGGCGACGGTGGATCTCCCGCCGCCCGAAGCGCCCGTCAGCAGGTATTTTTTGCCGGGTGCAAAGGTATAGCCGAAGCCCTCGACGCCGTTGTGCGTGCCGGGGTAGTGGAAGGTCACGTCCCGGCAGGTAAGGCAGTCCTGCCCGCCGCGTGCAAACGGCGCGGCGGACGGCGTGACCCGCGCCGCCGAGGCCCTGCCCGCCAGCTTTGAGGCGCTGGCCTCCGACCCCGCCGCGCCGGACGGCTTTGCCCGGCTGGCGCTGACCTTTGTGGCCGACGGCAGGACGGTGGCCACCGTCACCTTCCGCTACGGCGAGGGGGTGACCAGCCTGCCCGCCGTGCCGCAGAAGGACGGCTATGTGGGCCAGTGGCCGGACAGGGATTACACCTGCCTGACCTACAGCCAGACGGTGGAAGCCGAGTACACCCCCTACGCCTCCGCCCTGGCCGGCGACAGCGGCGAGACGCCGCAGGTGCTGGTGGACGGCAGCTTCAGCCCGCAGGCCAAAGTTGCCGTCGCCACTGCCGAGACCAGCTTTACCGACGCCGACGGCCGCACGCACAGCGGCACGGCCTACACCGTCACGGTGACCGACCCGGTGTTCGGCGCGCCGGACTGCACGGTGCATTTCCGCAAACCGGACACCGCCGCCCGCTACACTGTCTGGGTGCAGCAGGGCGAAACCTGGGCTGAGCAAAAGCCCGGGGTGGACGGCAGCTACCTGCTGATCGACTGCCCCGGCGGGCAGATCACCTTCCTGGCGGAGGTGACCACCGCCAACGTCTGGCTGATCCTGCTGCTGGCGGCCGCCATCCTGCTGGCCGCCGCCGTGTTCGTCATCATCTGGTGCAAACGCACCCGCAAACCGCGCCCCAAACAACCAGAAAATGCGCGATGATTCCAACGCCTGGCGCAAACAGGCGCAGATGGCACTGAGTAAGTACCAAGTGGGGGAGATACGCTGGGAGGCGTTTGAAGAGATCATCCAGAGCGGCCCCTAAATGATAAAAGGGCCTTGCGGCAAAGATTTTTCCCGCCACAAGGCTCTTTCTATTTCATATTCATAGACTGTAGATAAAAAACAAATCCGAACGCACCCTCAAAAAGAAGTACGTTCGGATTTGCGTGGTTTGGTGCAGGCAGCGGGCGCGTTAAGAAAACGCTCCTGCGGAGCGTTTTTAGCGACCGGTCCCCGCGAGCTGAAGCGGAGCGCTTGCGCGAACGCTGAAGCCGCCCCGAAGGGGATGGCGCAGCAAAAAGTTTCCGCAAGGCTCTACCCCCGCCGCGCGCTGCCGGCCGGGAACTTCCCCGGGGACTCTCCCGCGGGCTAACCAACAGTCCGCAGGACTGTTGGTTCCGGCGCTGCGGCGCCGTCGCCCTGTTCGAGTCCTCCGAGCGTGCAAACCAAAAGCAAGCCCCCACAGCGGGATACGCTGTGGGGGCTTGCTTTTGGTGCACCATCGGGGACTCGAACCCAGGACCCACTGATTAAGAGTCAGTTGCTCTACCAGCTGAGCTAATGGTGCCTATAAAGCAATCTCCGGGCCGGGCCTAACGCTCGGCCCGGAGGCTGCTTGCTTTTAAGAGAAGCCGGCATCTACCTATTTTCACAGGCCGTCTCCAGCCAACTATCTTCGGCACAAGTGAGCTTAACTTCTGTGTTCGGAATGGGAACAGGTGGGACCTCACCGTCATCGACACCGGCCATGCAAG
>DXEI01000032.1 GCA_019115045.1 Candidatus Gemmiger excrementipullorum
AGCCGCCGGGCGGCCTCGGCGCAGCTCAGCTCGCCGCTGTGCCAGCGGCGGCAGACCTCGGCGAAGCCGTCGGGCAGCGGGCGGGGCGGCCGGCCGAACCGCACCCCGCGCGCCTTGGCCGCGGCAATGCCCTCGGCCTGGCGCTGGCGGATGTTGGCGCGCTCGTTTTCGGCCACGAAGGACAGCACCTGCAATACGATGTCCGCCAGAAACGTGCCCAGCAGGTCTTTGCCGCGGCGGGTATCCAGCAGCGGCATGTCCAGCACGACGATGTCGACGCCTTTCTCTTTCGTCAGGATGCGCCATTGTTCCAAAATGTCAGAATAATTGCGTCCCAGACGGTCGATGCTTTGGATGTACAGCACATCGTCGCGGCGCAGCCTGCGCAGCAGGCGCTTGTACTGCGGGCGATCGAAGTCCTTGCCGCTCTGCTTGTCGAGGTAGATGTCGCGCCGCGCGATGCCGGCCGCCGTCAAGGCGTCCAGCTGCCGGGCCTCATTTTGTTCCCGCGTGCTGACGCGGGCATAAGCGCATATCATCAGTGTTCGCCTCCTTTAGCGCCGCGCGGATAATATCCATACCGCCTTGCATCACCAGCATGGTGGCTTCTGCCAGTATCCCCATGCGGATGCGTTCCAGATTTTCAAACGGCAAGTCTTTTGGTTTGTCCTTGCGCTGTCCGGCCGTCTTTTGTGTGGCCATGTGCAGCAAGTCGGTCACCAGATCTTCCAGCAGATCGGGGTCAAATGGCTCGCCGCCCTGGGCGGCTGCCCAGATCGAAAAATCTTCCATCGGCTGCGGGTCATAGATCATCAAGATCACCTCCGTGGATATGATCCATCTTGATCGGCTGCACATGACGGAAAGTATCCTGCACCGTTTTCTCAAATTCCTTATCGTCCAGGTAGCCCTCCCGGTATCCGTCATTGTGTCCCGCGCGGTATGCCACAAAAAGGAGAACCGCATGGATGAATACAGAGATAATCAGACTAAGAACGTCGGATATCATAATTTTGGGCATCGTTATCACTTCCTTTCGATGATGGCCACGATCTTGCTCACGCTGCGCAGCACCGCGCAGCCGCGTGTGCTGCAGCTGTTTTTATACCCGCAGCCGACGCAGGCAGCGGGGCGCTCCTCAGTCACCAGGCGCTGCAGCTGGGCCGTCAAGCCCGGCGGCGGGCTGTCGTAGGGCACGCAGCAGGCGGCGCGGTTGTCGTAGTAGAGGTTTTTTGGCATGGCGATCACCCCCGCCATACTTTGTCCAGCCCGCGGGCGACGAACTGGCCGTAGCTCAGGCCCATGGCGTCGGCGGCGCGCACGACCTCGGCAATCGTCATGGCCGGCGCCGATTTCGGCTTCGGCTTGGCCCGCCGGGCGGCGTCCTGCACATAGGGCGATTTGTTGGCGGCGTACTTTTCTTCCAGCTTGCGCTTGCGGCAAGCCTCGCACAGGATCACGCGCGGGTTATCGGCAGGCAGCAGCGCGCCGCATTGGCAGTAGCGCTTGACGGGCTTTTTGGTGGTTGCCATTTTACTGCACCTCGCTTTCCATCGCCTGCAAGGCGCCGGCCAGGGCGTGGCGCAGCCGGGCGGCTTCCTCGGCGCGGCCGGCGTCCTGCAAACTGTCGGTGATGTCCAACATCTGCGCGCCGGTGTTTTGCAGCTGCTCAAACAGCAGCGCAAAGCGGATGCCCTCTTCGCTTGCATTCAACTGCAAACGCTTGGCCGTCTCCTCGGCGGCGGCGCGGGCTTCCTCGGCTTCCCGCCGGGCGGCGTCCAGCGCAGCGCGGTCGCGCGCTTCCTGCTCTTTGCGCACCTCCTCGACTTTCTGCTCAAACTCTTTCTGCGCGGCGGCGCGGTCCTTGTCCAGCTTGCGGGCGGCGGCGCTTTCCGCTTTTTCTTTGGCGGCGCGCTCTGCCTGCTTCAGCGCGTGGGCGTTTTCCTCCCGCAGGCGGGCCAGGTCGTCCTTGTGGGCCGCTTCCAGCTCGGCTTTGGCCTGCGCCAGCGCCTCGGCGCGCAGGGCGTCCATGTCCACCTCGCGGCTCTCGGCTTCCGCCGCCGGCTCGGCCTGCAGCAGGCTCATCTGCTCGGCCATGCCGTTGCGCTCGTCGATGATCTGTTTGAGCTCCTCCACCGTGATGTTGGCCAGCTCGCCGGCCACTTCGCGCTGGTCGGCCGGCCCCAGCTTGCCCAGCAGTGCCAGCTTGGTCACGCCGGCGGCCGCGTTTTCTTCCACCAGGCGGGCGGGCACCTTTTCGACGACCGTGATGTAGTTGTACGCCTGCCGCTGGCGGATACCCACGGCCTGCTCGGTGTACTCGCCAAAGCTGGCAAAGCCCAGGTGCCGGTACCCGCCGGTGTCCCGCATCTGCTTGAGCTTGCGCCCCAGCGCCAGCAGGCTGTCGGCGGCTGCCTGTGCCGTGGCCATGATCTCGCAGTGCAGGCTCATGGCCTGCGCCTGCTCGGGCGTCCCGTCCGGGATCAAGGTCAGCTGTTTCATCTCTTCCATGGTCTCGCGCCTCCTTATGCCGCGTGCCCGGCTTTGGCCCGGGCTTCTTTTTTGGGTTTCTTATCCATCGGCAGCGTCCACTTGGCCAGCACTTCCCGCTGCCAGGCGGCCACAAAGTCCTCTACTGCCCGCGGGATCTTGCGCACCATTCCGCCGCCGACGTTCTCGTTTTTGTATCCGTGGTTTTGCAGCACCCTCTTGTTGGCCACGTCAACCTGCAAGGTATACCAGCTGCGTTCCGGCCGGCGTTCGTGCCGGATGAAGAAGATGCACCGCCCCGCACAGTGCGCATCGCCGTAGCCGCCCACGCAGTGGTGCAGCACCTGGCCCTCTTCCACCAGCTCGCGGATGCTTTCCGCCGGGCGGATGCAGATGCCGTCATGCGCCCAGCACAGCCCCCGCAGGCGTTCGGTCATGCGGGCAAAGGCTGCCTCCTTGCTCTTGTTCCGCTCGTATTTTAGCGCGGCCGCCGCCCGGTCGTGGGCGGCCAGCAGGTTTTTGGGCCAGCGCAGGGCCGCGTCGGCGTCCAGGTCCACGCCCAGCTTTGCCTGCATGTCCCAGTAGTCGTGCAAAAAGTGCCAGCTCTTTTTCTGCTTTTGCAGGTAGCGGATGCTCTTTTTCAGCCCGCCGGGCAGCGCCTTGCACTGCGCCATCATCTCCAGCAGGCAGTATTCGTCGCACCAGTGGCACAGTGCGGCGCATTCTTCCATGCTCAGGCCCTGCGCCGCGCCGTTGCGTATGTATACCGTTTTTGCCGTATCGTTGCACTGCGCGCCCAGGCATTCCCGCAGCTGCTGGCGCGTCAGCCCCAGCATGGCGCTGGGCCGGCGCTGCTTCCACTGCACCCAGGCCAGCTTCGGCGTTTTGTATCTGGCGGCGCTGCCGTACCAGTCCTCAACGGCGCACTCTTTTTTCAGCCATCCGCCCAGCAGCGCGCCGCAGCCGGCAGTGACCAGCACCTCGGCATTGCGGTGCTTGCGGTACAGCGCCAGGTAGGCCAGCGGCGCAAACGTTTGCAGGTCATAAGTCTCGCGCATCCACTGCCACAGCTTGCTGTTCTCCAGCCAGGTGCCGTCCAGCTTCGGCGGCCGCCGGGTGTAAAAGTAGGGCGTCGCCAGCTTGTCGCCGTTATACTGGCGCGGTTCCCAGCCGCTCAACCGCTCAAAGCAGTTCCCGTACCGGCGCACGGCTTTGGCCCACACCCGCACGCCGCGCTCTTCCACCAGCCAGGCGCGCAGCGGCTCCACGGTGCGCACTTTGCGCCAGGCAATCCCGTCGGGCACGATCCGTTCCTCGGCGATCCACTGCACCAGCAGCAGGGCCTCGCCCAGCACATACGGCACGGTGGGGATCAGTTGCTCGCACACGCCCTGGCGCATATACTCGCTGTTGCGCAGGGTGCCTTTGGCCCCGCACCAGGGGCACACGATCCCGTGGCCTTCTTTCCTCACCTCTACGCTTCCTTTTGTGGGTTCGTGCAGCATGATTTTGCGCTCTTTGTACGGCACCCATGCGCTATGGCAGGGGCGTTCTTCCGGCCCCTTGTCGCCCAGCCAGTTTACAACGCCGGCCTGCTGGCAGGCGCTGCACCACAGCACCGCCGGCGGGTCGTCGGTGCACCGCGCGTCCCGGTCGGCAAACCCCTGCGCTTCGCCGTTGCTGATCCGCTTAAACGCCAGCACTGTGTTTTTGGCAAAGCCGTCCTTTTGGCGCGCCATCTGTTCAAACAGGTCGTCCGGCGGCTGGAGTTTTTCCAGCGCGGCCTCCACCTCTTTGTTCGTCATCATCCGGCCCGCCCCCTTACAAAAAGTCCGTCAGGCGGATCACCTTGCGCGGCCGTTTCGCGCTTTCCTGCGCCGGCGCTTCGCCGCGCGGCGGCAGGCCGTAAAACTCGCGGATGATCCGCTCGGCGTCCGCCGGGCCGCAAAAGCCTACGTTGCCGTCCTTGTGCTTGCCGGCAAAGTCGCGGATCTTCAGCTCACACTCGGCCAGCCCCATGCCGGGCTGCGCCAGGTCCTGTTCCACCAGCGGGGCCAGGGCCGGTTCGGCGCGCAGCATATCCTTCAGCTGCTCGCCAACGCACCACGGGGCAGACCCCTGCTTGTGCTTTTGCTGCTGGGCCTCAATGGCGGCCAGCGCGGTTTGCAATTTTTCCATGTCAGTCACTCCTGTATGTACTCGGTGAATCGCCAGCCGTTTGGTCGGGCGTAGCGCTCGATGAACAGCCGGCGGCGGTAGATGTAGTCCCGCTGGAGTTTGCGCACAGCGGCGCTCTTGACCTCTACCGCCTCGACCGTGCCGTTTTGGTAGGTGATGAAAAAATCCGGGGTGTAGTGCGCGGCCGGCAGGCGCAGGCCGCAGTAGGTATCCGCCGGGTAGAGCGTAAAACGCTTGTGCAGCTCGACCGATACCACCAGCCCGGCCATGATCTTGGGCCACAGCACGGCGGCATAGTAGCGGCGTTCCAGTTCGCTGTCGGCTTCCGGCAGCAGCGGGCCGGCTTTGGCGGCGTCGGTTTGCAGGCGGCGCGCTTTCTGCGCGGCGGCCTGGCGGGCGCGCGCGGCGTCGATCTGCGCGCGGGCGGCCGGGCCGAGACGCGCGAGGTCTTTCTCGGTCAGTGCCATTACAGTGTTTTCTGGTGCTCGTGCTTGACGGTGCGGCTGACGACCACCATGCCGTCTTTGGGCTTGAGTTTGGCGGTGACGCCGTCGGCCATCTTGAGGGTACCGCCCTCGATGTAGCCTTCGCGCACGGCGTCGGCCATCGTGACGATCAGCGCCTGCGCGTTGGGGTCGTCGCGGCCGAAAAGGTCCTGGATGGTCGCCTTTTCCTGCGCAAACTGCCGGAACGGCTGCCCCTGGGCGCACTTGCAGGCCAGCGTGGCCACCGTATCGGCTTCTTCCTGCGTGGCGTGCGCGCCCGCCAGGGCGATGCTTTGCCCGCAAAATTGGCATGTGCCGGTGGTGATCTTAGTTTCCTCCGTGGTTTGTTTCCTCGCTTTCCGTTTTGGTGTCATCGCGCAGGCGCAGGGCGTTTCGCCGGCCTACGTCGCGGCCGCTGGTGCGCACGGCCCACACACCCAGGCCCACCGCGGCCGCGGCGATCATGTACAGTGTCCACATGGGTTTCCTCCCCCTTTCGGCGGCGGGCGGCGCCGCAATTTCAGGCTGATGCTCCAGCCCAGGTAGTCGTTGTAGTGCGCTTCGGCGTCGTTGAGCTCCCAGCCCGGGTATTTTCGCGCCCAGTAGTCGGCGCTGTGCAGCAGGGCGCTGTCGGTGGCCAGGCGCACCACTTGGCGGCGGGTGTAGCGGCCGTCGCGCGGCGGCGGCATGACCGGGTCCCGGATGCCGCGGCTGCGGTAGTAGCGGTGCTTGCGGTTGGGGTTTTTGAGCATGTAGTTGGCCAGGGCTTCCAGGCTGCCTTTGTCCAGCTGCAGGCGGTCGGTGTTGGCGCGGCCCAGCGGCACGCCTTTGCGGTGCCAGCAGGCTTCGATCTCATCGCGGCTTAGGCCGCAGCGCAGCAGCACGTGGAAATGCGGTGCCACCGCCTTTTTGCCGGTTTCGGCGTCGGCGTCCTGCCACTCCATCACGGCCAGCAGCTCGGGCTTGGGCACGTCCGCCGCGCGGCATTTTTCGCGCAGGTGGCGCACCCAGTTTCGGAAATCCCGCCAAGCGGCGTCCGGGTCCGCCGGGCGGTGTTCGGCGTCATAGGTCAGCGTGGTGTGGGTGTCGGTGCGGTCAAAGTTGCTGACGGCCAGCCGGTGGAACCATTTCCGCGCCATTTTGGCGTTGTGGTTGGCCTGCGCCTTGGGCGTGCCGCGGAACGGCGGGGCCTGGGCATGCTGTCGGTCCAACTCCCGGCTGCGCGGGTCCCGCGTGGGCAGCGGGTAGATCTCGACTTCCTGGTACTGCGCCGCCCGGGCGGACCTGCCGCACAGGTAGCGCCTTTCGCGCTGGTAGGTTTTCATGTGTTCCCCTTTTGGTGAAAAAAACAATGGGGGCTACGCAGGGGACAACGCCGGGCGGGCCGGTCTGGCGGCAGGGGTGGCAGCGTGGGCGTGGCCCGCCCTCGTTTTCCCCTGTACCCCTTTCCCCGGCAGGGCACCGTCGTTCTTTTATTACCCTATACAAGCCCATATAGCGGCCGGACGGCCGCTTCGTCTTGACAGGCTTCAGCGCGTGGTCTATAATGATGTTGCGAACTTTTTTGCAAGCCACGCGCTTGCCAACGGCTGGCCCCGTAGCGGGGGCCGGCCTTATTTTTTTTCCAGGGCGGCGTTTACGGCCGCCGGGTCCAGGGTGCGCCAGCTTTGCGGCGCGCAGCCGATGCCAAACGCGGTAAGCGGCAGCGGCTGGGGGAAGGTCACCGGCTCGGCGACTTCCCACGCCAGCAGGGCAGCGGTGCTGCGCCCGGTGGCGGCGGCATACTGGTACAGCTCTGCGCTGGTCAGGCAGGCGCGGGCGCAGACCTCTTGCAGGTCCATGCCGCGCACCGGGTGCACGGCCCGGCAGCGGACCATGCCCAGCACCATGCCGCAGCCGCCGGCGCTGCGCGTCTCATACAGCAGCACCCGCAGGTCCGGCGTGGCGGTTTTCGCCGCCTTGGGGGCCGTCTTGCGTATTTCCAGCGTTTTCTTGCCGGCCAGCATCAGCGCGGTGTAGGGCCGGCGCAGGCTCAACAATAGGTAGGTCATCTGGGGTTTCCTCTCTCTCGGCGTAATCCTCGGCCAGCATGCGCAGCACCGCCGGGTGAAGCATGGAAAGCTCAAACTTTACCCGGTCCAGGTCCCCGATGGGGGCGGCCAGTGGTGTGCCGTCCAGGGATTTCTGCAGATACCGCAGGTACAGCCGCTTGATAGTAGGGTGGTTTACATTCAAGAAATACCACGGCGGGCGCTGCCGGGAATGGATCGAAGCATAGTATTCGGCTTCCCGCTGGCGTTCCTGCCAGACCAGCGGCGCAAGGCGGTCGATGAGTTCCCGCCGGGTGGGGGTGCTTCTGGCGTCAGGCATTCCAGTACCTGCCCAACAGTGTTCCGCTGTCGATCTGGCGGCAGAGGGCTTCCAGCGTTTCTTTGTCTACTTTGATGTACACCATCAGTTCTGTTCGTTTGTTTTTTCCTCTATCCAGATAGGGCATCACGCAGAGTACTTCCAGACCGGCCATCGGGGAATCCTGGTTCACAATGTTGGCCTTGTACTCCATCCAGTCTTGGATCGTCGGCGGTTCCGTGGAGACGGGCATCTCCAGGTAGCGTAAGGTCTGCTCATCCACAAACACATCGGCGGCAGCGGTGATGGGGTAGCTGGTCATGGTAAACTCTTTCAAAAATTGATATAGGGTCATGGTGTTCACCTCATACTTTTTTCGCACTGCCTCATGCCAGATTCTGCCGCGTCGATCATCATGGCGATGGACTGCAGCTTTTTGTGCCGCGGTATGGCCGTGTTGCGCATGATCTCGACGACCGATTCATAGGCGAGCTGGTAGCGCTCGGTCTTTTTGTACTCAAATGCAACGCGGATTTTCTGCGGTGTCAGCATGGCGCGGCGCCTCCAGTTTGTAGTAGATGCCCAGCAGGGCGTTTTCGGCCAGGATGGCCAGCAGCACCGCCGGGACGTTGAGCGCGGCCACCGCCGCCAGGATGTACAGCGCCAGCAGCACGGCGGCGAACTGGACGCCGGCGCGGGCCAGGCGGCGGAAGGTATTATGCTTGCGGGTTTTCATGGGTCTTCCTCCAGTGCGTCTACAGCTGCTATGGCGTCCCATATATAATCGAGCTCTTTTTTGTAGTATTCCTGTGTTTCTTTGTTTTTCAAAAGGCTCATCATCTGGTTGCAGTGCTCTGCATAGACGGCAAGCGCCATCTTTAAAGTTTCTTTTTGGGTATATGTCATAGTGGTGCGTCCTTTCCCTGGCTTTCGGCCAGCGCTGACTTGAAAAGTTCCACCAGGTACGGCGCCACGGCTTGGATTCCCTCGGCCGTCAGCATGGGGGCGTTTACGGCCGATCCGCCGGGCGTCTGCGCGCCGGTGATGGTGAGTGTTCGTTGCGGCATGGGGTGCTCCTTTAGTGTTTGAATGCGTTGAGACGCTTGTCCAATTCATCCGCAAGTTCTCTGTCTGCTTCGAGCTCACGGCGCAGCGCTTTCGCTTTTTCCAGCGCTTCATCGATGCCCTCGGTTTTCACCTCGATGGTGACCTCGCCGGCCGGATCGCCTTTGGCATGGCGTTGGGTCTCTCGGTTTTGGTCGCTGCGGTCTTTGCAGATTTCACAGGCGATCTCCAGGAAGCCGGCCACCATGCGGTCTTTGGTCGTGAGCTTCCAGTTCGCGATCCCGTTTTCGGTTTTCATTTCCCCGTAGATTTTGGCGAACTCGTTGCCGAACCTCTCAGCCATGCCAAAGACCACATGTTTCAAATCTTCCAGCAGCTCTTTTTCGTCGGTGTCGATCTCGAACTTGTAGGTGTAGGGCGGGATGTCGTACCGGTCGCCCTCTTTGATGTTCTCTGTCCACATAAACATGGTGTTTTCTCCTTTTCGGTAACGGATTGTGGTTACATCTCGACCGCGTAGCCGTCCGGGCCGTATACGGGCTGATCATCTCTGATGCCCTGGACGAACTCACGCGCGGCTTCCAAGTTCTCCGCCTCATGCAGCAACGACCAGTTGATGTCTGTGCTGCGCTGTCCCAGAACGAACCAGCCGTCAACGGTACGGCCGTTTTTGATCCATTGGGTGTCGATTCTGAACGCACGGTATTTCATACTGCATCTCCTTTGCGGTACGGACTATGGGATGGGTCAGGTGGTAGACTGGTGGTACTGGGGCAGCCTATGCAAAACTCGCATTATTGCGAGTTTTCCGGCAAAAAAATATCTCGGCACTCATCGTTTGTGAGGGACAGAACTGCTGCAATGGCGTGCATTTCACCTACAGTAAATTTCAGCCCGGCCGCAGATACTTTCCTCGAAAACGTGCTGGAATCCATGCCGATTCTTTCTGCTACATCTCCCTGCGTCAGCCCGTGCTCCCGGATTTTACCTTTCAAGATATTCATGTTTGTCTGCATTGTCTCACCTCCTGCAACTCGCATTTATGCGAGTTCTTGAGTGTATAATAACACCCCTGCACAACCGTGTCAATACGCAATTCGCGTTTTTGCAAAATATTTTTTTGTTTTTGCTTTCCTGTATTGCATTTTTGCAAATTTTATAGTATTCTATTCGCAAAGAGGTGATTTTTGTGACCACTGGCGACAGAATGAAACTCCGCCGAAAAGAGCTCGGTTTATCTGCCGAAACCGTTGCCGAGCGCCTTAATGTTTCCCCGGCTACCGTATATCGCTATGAAAAAGGTGATATTGAAAAGCTGCCAGGCGATATTCTTCCTATACTTTCTAAAGTCTTGCAAACCACGCCTGCATACCTTATGGGTTGGTAAGAAGATGTAGCTGCTTATAACGTTCCGCCGGGTTTCTCTCCCATGCCTGATACGGACACTGTGCCGCTCGTCGGCCGCATCGCCTGCGGCGAGCCCATCACCGCCGAGGAAAACCTGGAGGGCTCTTTCCGCCATATAAAAAACCGCATTGCAACGGCGTTTTAACGTTGCAATGCGGTTTTTTGTTTATGCGATACTGCCAGATACTGTCAATTACTGTAAGTTAATGGGTCGTAAAAAGGTCGTATTCTGCGCACAAGGTCGTAAAAAGGTCGTAAACTTTAGCCCATCATAGTCCGTTTTTTGTACCTGCAAATCGTTGCATTTTACCCAATTTCCAGCCCGTTTCTTTGTGCAATTTTTTTTGCGATTTTTTCGCAAAAGCCATTGACATTGTATCTATATGGATATATAATAGAGTTACAACAAGGGAGGAACACAAAATGATCGTTAGCAGCCAACACTACATCAACTGGGACATCGTTGAGGAAAAAATGGAAGAGCTTTCCGGTCGTGATTGCGTTACAATCCCTTGCTGGGACATCGGCGAAGTCGACGGCATTGAAATGGCGATCCAGGCCGACGGGCACCACACCCTGGCCGCTGCACGTGAACTTGGAATCGAAGTTAAATTTGAAATCATCGACGAACCTGAACACCTCACTGGCGAAACCGCTCTGGATGCCCACTACAATGACGGCGACTGGTACAACGTGGAAACCAGCGACCCGAGCATTGACAGTTTTGATCTCATTTGGTAACGGAGGTAACTACCATGGCTAAAGTTAGTATTTGCGTGAACGGTTATGACCGCGAAGTCGATTTTGATGCCTGCGTCAATCTGATGGACGACGACCTGCGCGAACAGGCACACGCCGAGCTCTCCCCGTGCACTGAGCAAGAGTTTATCGACCGCTACCGCCAGTTGCACTTTGACAAGTACAGAGAGGATTTCCAGGTCTGATGGCAAAAAACAAAAAAGCGTGCAAGATTTGCGGTAAAGAGTTTTACGCGCCACCAAGCAGCAAAAAGGTGACGTGCTCGGCTGAATGCTCGGCCGCGAGGAAGTCCATAACCCATAAAGGGAAAAAGTATCCATGGAGTGCAACTGCCCGCGCGCGATACGCGGGAAGCCCAGCGCACCAGGCCCAGGCACGCAATCAGGTCAAGGAGGCCACAAAAGCAGCTGCTGCGATGCCTGAGGGACAGCGTGGCAGCCAAAATCGAGAGTGCAAAATCTGGATACTCAAGGCTCCAGATGGGACGCTACATCGCGCAGTTGGTTTGCAACCATGGGCCAGAAAAAACTATGCTCTGTTTGAGCCGTTGGCCCAAGACCCGGAAGCCGCAGCCGCCAGGATAAAAGCCGGGTTTATGGCAATCGCATCCAGCGTCTTTTACGGCGCGAAATCTCGGGCGGGTCACGCGGTCACAAAGTATAAGGGCTGGGAGCTATTGTACGTGGGTGAAAAAGGGCCAAACGAGCAATATGAAGCTATGATGGCCTATCACAAGCAACAGGAGGAAAAAGATGCTGATTAGCCTCGCAGAATACGCCGCCCTGCACGGGAAAGCTCCGGTCAGTGCACGCGCCCTTGCGCAGCGTGGCCGCTTTGAGACCGCCCAAAAAATCGGGCGAAACTGGGTGATAGACGACAGCGAACCGTGGCCGGACAGCCGGGTGAAGTCCGGCCAGTACAAAGATTGGCGAAAGCCGAAAGAAAAATAAAAAAACAGCCCCCAACCTGCCGGAAATCCCGACAAGTTGGGGGCTTACTCATGTCAAAATCACGCCTTGCCGAGAATGCCGCCAACGCGCTTGATAATATCGCTTGCGTAGTTGCTGCCGCGCGAAATCACAATGCCGGTCAGCACCACGCCGATGCCGGGCGTCACAAACGTCACGCCCAGCGCGGCGAACACATCCCAACCGCCAGCAGCGGACAGCAGCACGCCCAGCACGATGCTGACGACCTGCGTAATGGCCGTTTTGGCCTGCCCCCCGGCAAAGCCCTTGTAAATGCTCTTGGCATACTCCACGATGCCCTCGACGATGACAGCGCCAACCAGCGCCAGCAAAATCATGTCCACAAAAACACATCCTTTCCCCGTGAAAAGAATCTATAACTACTTATAGTTAATTAGAGTTAGTTGCTAGCTAGTTTTTAGCTAGTTGTCTTTGCTTTCCAGCACACGCAACCGGGTCTCATGGTCGGCCAGCGTCTGGTCTTGTTCATCATTGTGCGCCCAGATACGGCGATGGCTCTCTTTGCTATCCTCGCGCTGGGCGCTCAGTGCTTTTTTTTGCTCTTCCAGCTCCGCCTTGATGGTGTCCAGCACCACAGTCAGCCGCGTGATGTTGGCGTTGAGCTTGATGATAGGCGCGCCAACCGTCACGCCGAGGCCGACGATGGCCGCCAATGTGGTAAAAACATCCCATTCCATGGCATCAACTCCCTTACGGGAACGCCACCCAGGTGAGCTTGCCCTGGATCGTGTCGCCGTAGTTGTACGCCTTTGCATGCCATTGGCCACCCATGCTCTGGGCGCCCGTAAAGATGTTGATGTCCAGGTTGCCGTCCTGCAATGCCTCAAACCCCACGACCAGGTGGTAGGACGACGGCACGTCCGGCAGGGCGACGTTGACGCTTTCGTAAGCCGGGACCGATACCGCGTCGGTAGTACCGCACAGGATCTGCGTGCCGCCGGTGTCGATCTGCACATTGCCGGTCTCGTCCGGCAGCTGGCCGTTGACGCTCTTGACGCCGCTGTCCGGCAGGTCTGCCCAGCCATATTCAGACTCCGCGGTGCCATTTTTGCACAGCACCTGGCCCGCCTGGCCGCCGCCCGACACGCCGTACAGCGTGTTTCTGCCCTTGGACACCACAAGCCCCGTCCGGGTCGCCATCGCCTGCTGGTGGTCGCTGGGCACCGTGATGGAAAACCCTTTGGAGGTGATGCTCGTGTTGCCGTTGGCCCCGTAGAACTGGTGGTTGCCGCGGAAACTCAGCGACCAGGTTCCGTCGTCATTGTCGTTGTAGCCGTAGGGGTAGTAGGTCGTCACATCGTCCCGGAAACGCACCGCACAGACGGTGTTCGTGTAGGCCACGCCCAGCTCCAGGGTGTACGCGCTGTACGTTTCTTCCTGGATGTTGTAGGTGCCGTCCTCCTGCTTTTCCAGGTGTACCAGGCAGAAATTGGAGAGCTCATCGACCGCGATGTTGTTCTGCGCGTCCCAACGCAAAACGCCGTGGTACTCGGGGCTCGACGCCAGCGACACCGCAATGATGGAGTTGCTCTCGCTGCCGGCCCAGCCCTCGGCGGTGATCGTCGCCACCCAGTACTGTGCAAAGCTGTAGCTCGTCAGGTTGATCAGGATCAGGCAGCCGGTGGTTTTGTGCGCCTGCATGAAGGACTGGATCTGCGCATAGGTAGTGCTGGAGGTGAGCGTGCCGCCGATCTTCCCGGATACCTGCACCGCCATGGTCGGCATAAAAGAGATCTGCTGCACCAGGTCCGCGTACTGGTCCAGCTTGGCGCCCTGGGGCACCGCCACGCCTTTGGAGGCAATGGCGTCGGCAAGGTCGTCCTTGGCAAGTGCCAGTCTGTCGATCTCGCTTTGGATACTCATTGCGCCCACCTCCCCTCAGATCGCGGCCAGCGCGTCCTCGATGTCGTCGGTCAGGGTGACGGTGCCGCCGCTGGTGTACCCGGCCGGGATGGCGTAATTGGTCTTGCTCAGCCCGTCGATGCTGCCGTTCAGCGTGCCGTTGTTGGGCATAGTGCCGGTGACCTTCTCGCCGTCCACATAGGCGGTGTCGCCCGCCAGGATGTGCGCCGCCGTGGCGTCCGCGTCCGATGTATCCGTGTAGGCCGCCGGGATGGCCTCCACCGTCACCTGCGACAGCACCTTGCCGCTCGACGGGGCAATGACCTGCTGCGCCTTGGTCGGCGTCGCGGTCTTGGCCTCCGGGTCGATGCTCACGGTGCCGCTGCCGCTGTGGTAGCCCGCCGGCACGGTGTAGCTGGGCTCGTCCGCCTTCAGGGTCTTTTCCACCGCGCCGTTGTTGGGCATGGTGCCGGGCACCGTCTGCCCCTGCGCGTTGACGATGATCTTGTTGGCCAGCACGTCGGCGGCGTTGGCGGTCACGGCACTTACGTCCTGGTATGCCTGCGGGATGGCGCTCACCGTCACGTCGGACAAGCCGTAGTATCCGCTGTCCGGGGTGACGTTTTGCTGGCCCTTGGTCGGCGTGACCTGCTTGCTTTGCAGGTTGTAGTTGCCGCCGCCCGACACGCCGGATACCGTGCCGCTGCCGTTGTGGTAGCCTTTGGGGATGGTGTAGGTGTCGCCCTCCTGCACGGTGGCGCTGACGGCGCCGCAGTTGGTGATGCCGTCCACCGCCGTCGCGGCGGCGTCCAGGGTCGCGCCCGTCTCCGCCAGGCCAAGGTCGATGAGCTTGGTCACGATCTTGCTTTTGTCCTGTTGGATCCGGGCGATTTCTGTTGCAATGCTCATGGGTTCCTCCTTATATCGTTTGCAGCAGGGCGTCGATGTTTCCCACTTCCACGTAGACGGCCGCGCTCGTCACGGGCAGCGTGTTGTCCTGCTCCACCTTTTCGGCTGTGTCCACTTCCAGCGTCGTGCCGTCCACCACCTTCAGCCCGTGGCCGATGTTGTAGCCGGTCCCGCCGCCTCCGCCGCCCTGCACCAGCGCCAGGCCATAGGTGCCGTCGCTCTGCACGACGACGCTTTTGCCGGTATCCGCCGGGGCAGGGTCGGGCAGCTTGGCTGCCGCGGCCTCGGCGCGGTCGGCGTCGGCTTTGACCTGCGCCACAAACTGCTGCCACTGGTCGGGCGTCGGGTCGGGCTGCGCGCCGTCCACCGGCGCATGGCTCTGCACCACATAGGGCACGTCCACGCTGATGCGCTGGCTGCCTGCGTCCACCCCCACGATGGTGAGGGTGCCGTAGCCCGCGTTGGCGGTGGCCTCCTGCGGAACGGGCACAAGGCCGTCGTCGCCGGCCAGCACGGTCGTGCCGGCGCTCGTCTTGGGGCCGTGGAACACCACCGTCACGGTGCGCCCGGCCCAGCCGTCGCCAAGCAGCAGCTGCAAAGCCTCGATGCCGTAGCTGCCCCAGGTGCCCAACACCAGGCGGCCTCGCACGCCCTCGGCACTGGCGCAGTAGCGGTCCAGGTTGATAACGTGCGTTGTCATAGACTCACCCCACAAACCGCGCGTGGTAGCGCCCCTGCTTGTCCCAGCCTTGCTGCTGGGCCAGCGCCAAAAACCGCATCGCGTCGCCGGTCGTCATCGTCGCGGCGGCCGCAAAGTGTGTATCGTCCACCCGTACAGCTTTGTAGCGCCCGTCGTCCGGCAAGCCAAGTTCCGCCGCCAGCGCGTCGGTCAGCCGCATTTCGTCGTCGGTCAGCGGGGCCAGCGTCACAAGCTGGATGGTGTCCAGTTCGGCGGGCTGCTCCGTCGTCGCGTCGCAAAATCTATGATAGTCCCGGTTAAGGTCTACCGCGCCGCTGATGCCGGGGACGCTGCCGCTGCTGGTGTATTGCCACATCGCGTATTGGCCGCTGTAGCCCAGACTTGCGCGGTAATCGGCCACCCACAGCGGGTAGTCGGCCAGTTCTGCGGCGTTGAGGTAGTTATTGATGAAATTGGTGTAGCTGTACCAGCCGGCGGCAAAGCCGTTTTGACGGATAACGTCCATGTACCGCTTTGCGAGACGCGTCAACGCAGCCTTGCCAATGCCGGTCAGGCTCTTGTCCTCCACGTCCACAAACACAGGGTACTCAAACGTTTTACCGCGCAGCGCAGGCATAAAAGCGTCCAGTTCGGCGTCCTGTTCTGCGTCGTTGGTTGCGTATGTGAAAATGTATGCGCCGACCGCAATGCCGTTTTCGCGGCAGCCCTTGTAATTGTCCTCAAAAGTCGGATCAACATACGGCCCACTGTTGGTGCTGGAACCCGCGCGCAGAATGGCAAATTTGACGCCGCTTGCAGCAACCTTCGCCCAGTCGACGCTCCCCTGATACTTGGAAACGTCGATGCCGTGCACATAGTCCTCGGCTTCGGCAGGCTTGTCCAGCGTGTCGTTGCCGTCATACGTCCCGCCCGCATTGGGCAGGCCCAGCCAGGCGGACGGTTCGACCGGCGTACCGTTCACCTGCACTTCAAAGTGCAGGTGCGCGCCGGTGACGTTGCCGGTGGCCCCGGCGCGGCCCAGCACGGTGCCCTGCGGCACCTGCTGGCCGACCTTGACATAGACGGCCGCGCAGTGCTGGTAAAACTCGATGACGCCCGGCGCAGTCTGCACCTTAATGAGGGTGCCGCGCCCGCTGTTCCAGCCGGTGCTGACCTCGAT
>DXEI01000033.1 GCA_019115045.1 Candidatus Gemmiger excrementipullorum
CGGCGGGCGAAATCGCCCGCCCTACAAATGGGTGTAAACGGCCATATTTCCCATAAACCTTGCACGGGGCACACCCCTGCCGGGAGGCATGTATGCCTCCCCTACAAACACCCGGTACCGCGTACACGGGCCCAAAACGCCACTTTGGGGCGAACGTCCGCCCACCCCTTTTTGCACGCCGCTGCCAAAAATGCGGGGCGGCGCACGGGCAAAAATCGTGCGTTTTGCCCATTGCCAACCGCCCGCCTGGCGGGTATAATAGGCGCATAAACAGCAACGGCGCTGTGAGCTGACCCGGCTCGCAGCGCCGTTTTTGTTTTGCGCGCGGCAGATACGCGCGCACAAAATTTGCAAAGGAGTGGGAATGTATGGCTGCAAATGTGATGCAACTTTACGGCAGCAAGGTATTCAACGAACACGTGATGAAGGAGCGCCTGCCCAGCGCCACCTACAAGAGCCTGCAGGCGACCCTGCACCGCGGCGCGCCGCTGGACATCGAGGTCGCCAACGTCGTGGCCAGCGTGATGAAACGCTGGGCCATGGAACAGGGCGCGACGCATTTCACCCACTGGTTCCAGCCGCTGACCGGCGCGACGAGCGAAAAGCACGACAGCTTTGTAAGCCCCGTGGGGGACGGCACCGCCATCATGGAATTTTCCGGCAAGGAACTGGTCCGCGGTGAGCCGGATGCGTCCAGTTTCCCCTCGGGCGGTTTGCGCGCCACGGCCGAGGCGCGCGGCTACACCGCGTGGGACCCCACCAGCTACGCCTTTGTAAAAGACGACGTGCTGTGCATCCCCACGGCCTTCTGCTCCTACACCGGCGAGGCGCTGGACAAAAAGACGCCGCTGCTGCGCTCGATGAAAGCGCTGTCTGACCAGGCAAAGCGCATCCTCAAGCTGTTTGGCAAAGAGGTGGACTATGTCTCCACCACCGTCGGCCCCGAGCAGGAGTATTTCCTCATCCGCAAAGAGGATTACGAGAAACGCCAGGACCTGATCCTGACCGGGCGCACGCTGTTTGGCGCGCCCGCCGCCAAGGGCCAGGAGCTGGAGGAACATTACTTCGGTACCATCCGCCCGCGGGTGTCGGCCTTTATGAAAGAACTCGACGACGTGTTGTGGGAGCTGGGCGTGCCCGCCAAGACCAAACACAACGAAGTCGCGCCCTGCCAGCATGAACTCGCGCCCATCTTTGACACCATCAACGTCGCCATCGACCACAACCTGCTGACGATGGAGATGATGCAGAAACTCGCGCCCAAGTATGGCCTCGTCTGCCTGCTGCACGAAAAACCGTTCGAGGGCGTCAACGGCAGCGGCAAGCACAACAACTGGTCGATGTCCACCAGCCAGGAAAACCTGCTGGACCCCGGCGACACCCCGATGGAAAACCTGCAATTTCTGGTGTTCCTGGCCGCCGTCATCAAGGCCGTGGATGAGTACGCCGACCTGCTGCGCACCTCGGTCGCGACGCCGGGCAACGACCACCGCCTGGGCGCCAACGAGGCCCCGCCGGCCATCATCTCGATCTTTGTGGGCGAGGAACTCGAGGCCGTCATCGACGCCATCGCCTCCGATTCCCCTTATGCCGGGCCGGTCAAGATGAAGATGGACCTTGGCGTCGACGTGCTGCCCCAGTTCAGCAAGGACACCACCGACCGCAACCGCACCAGCCCCTTTGCCTTTACCGGCAACAAGTTCGAGTTCCGCATGCCCGGCAGCCACGAAAACCTCAGCGACGCCAACACCATCCTGAACACCGCGGTCGCCAAGGCGCTCAAAGGCTACGCCGACGAGTTGGAAGCGTCGGACGATTTCCCCGATTCGGTCATTGCGCTGGTCAAGCGCACCATCCGTGACCACCGGCGCGTCATCTTCAACGGCGACGGCTACAGCCGCGCGTGGGAGGAAGAAGCCGCCCGCCGCGGCCTGCCCAACAACAAGTACACCCCGGCGGCGCTGCCCGCGCTCATTGCGCCCAAAAACATCGCCCTGATGGAAGAGTTCGGCGTCATGACCCGCACCGAGATGCACAGCCGCTACGAGGTCGAGATGGAGCACTACGCCAAGATCTTGAACATCGAGGCGCTGACGATGGTGGAGATCGCCCGCCGCCAGCTGCTGCCGGCCGCGAATACCTACATGGAGCAGCTGGCCCGCACCATCGCCGCCAAAAAGGCCGTCAGCGAGGCGCTGCCCGCCCAAGCCGAGACCGCCGCGCTGCAACGCCTGAGCCGCGACGCCGACGCCATGGCCGCCGCCCTTGACGCGCTGGAAGCCGCCGCGCGCGCCGCGCGCGATACCGCCGACGTGACCGCGCGCGCCAACGCTTTCCACGACGCGGTATTGCCGCAGATGGCTGCGCTGCGCGCCGCTGCCGACGACGCCGAGACCGTCTGCGGCGCTGCCTGCTGGCCGCTGCCCAGCTACAGCAGCATGCTGCACTACGTCATCGAGTAAACGCCCCCGCCCCATAAAGCCAAACCGCCCGCTTCTGCGCTATGCAGAAGCGGGCGGTTTCTCTGTTTTGGATTGGCCGTTACACGATCTTCGCCTCATACGGCGCCAGGGTGACGGCGGCGCCCAACCCTAACAGCGCCGGGCTGTCGAGGTGGACGGTCTGCGGCTGTTCGCTGAAATTGAACAGCCCGACGAGGCTTTGGCCGCCGCCGCGGCGCACCAGCGCCAGCACGGCGTCGTTGTCGCCGCCCCAGGTCGTCACGGCGGCGTCGGGGTCAAAGCAGGCGTCGGCGCGCAGCGCGCGCAGTTCCGCCAGGCCCTGCCAGATGCGGTTTTGCAGCGTGCCGGGGCGGCGGCGCTGCGCCGCTTTGCGCCAGTTGAACACCGTGCGGTGCAAATTGCGGCTGTCGTCGGCGCGGGCGGGGTCGTTTTGGTAGTCCCAGCCGTTGAGCTGGGCGATCTCGTCGCCGCTGTTGAGCATCAAAAACCCTTTGCAAAAGGCCGCCGCGCTGTGCAGCAGCAATACGCGCCGCACGGCCAGGTCCAGCGCCGCGTCGTCCTTTTGGTCCAGCGCGGCCTCCACGCCGCACAGGCTGGCCGTGGTGCCGCAGCTGCGCGCGTCGCCGGTGGCGGGGTCGTAGTTGTACAGCGCGCCGCGCGCCCAGCTGCCGGGGAACTCGCCGTCGTAGAAGCGGTAAAGGTACTCCTTATGGCGCTGCGGGTCGATGCCCAGGCGGCGCTCCTCGTCCTCGTCAAGGCCCCAGCCGATGTCGTCGTGGCAGCGCAGGTAGTTGACGAACCAGCAGTGTTCCGGCAGCGCGTTGAGTTGGTCCAGCTGCGCTTTGAGCAGCCGCACGTCGCGCGCGGCCAGCGCCGCCCACAAATTGACCATGACCGAGACGTTGTACAGCATGTGGCATTCCGGTTTTTCCGGCGTGCCGTAGTAGGCGGCCAGCTCCCGCGGGGCCATGACGACCTCGCCTTTGAGGATGACGGCCGGGCAGACGCACTCCAAGATCATGCGCACCATGCGCACGATGGTGTGCACCTGCGGCAGGTTGCGGCAGGTGGTGCCGAGCGTTTTCCAAATATAAGGCACCGCGTCGATGCGCAGCACCTCGACGCCGAGGTTGGCCAGGTGCAGCATGCTTTTGACCATCGCCGTGAACACGGCCGGGTTGCGGTAGTTGAGGTCCCACTGGTAGGGGTGGAACGTCGTCAGCACCCAGCGCTGCATCGCGTCGTCCCAGGTAAAGTTGCCCGGCGCGGTGTTGGGGAACACCTGCGGCATCGTGCGCTCAAACTGGTCGGGGATCTCGCGGTCGGGGTAGCAGCAGTAATAGTTCTGGTACACGGGGTCGCCGGCCCGGGCGCGCAGCGCCCAGGGGTGGGTGTCGGCCGTGTGGTTCATGACAAAATCCAGGCAGAGGCTGATGCCCGCCGCGCGCAGCTGTTTTGTCAGCGCGGCCAGGTCGTCGTTGGTGCCCAGCGCCGGGTCGACGGTGTCAAAATCCTCGACGGCATAGCCGCCGTCGTTGTGCGGGTGCGGCATTTTTAAAAGCGGCATCAGGTGCAGGTAGGTGACGCCCTGCTCCTGCAGGTAGGGCAGCTTTTTGGCCAGCTTTTTCAGGTCCCCGGCAAACAGGTCGGTGTACATCGTCATGCCCTGCATCGTGCCGCGGCGGTACCAGTGGGGGTCGGCTTCGCGCGCGGCGTCCAGCGCTTTCAGTTCGGCGCTGCGCGCGGCAAAGGCGTCGGCCATCTCGGCTTCCAGCGCGTTCAGGGCGGCGCGGTCGCCGTACAGCTCCATAAACAGCCATTCCAGCTCGTCCTTGTGGCGGGCCAGGCGGGGTTCAAATTGCAGGTCCATTGCCATCCCCCTCCTCGGGTGCGTCTACCCGTGTCAAGTGCAGCTGCACGGCGGGGTAGTCGCCGTACAGTGCGGGCAGCGTCAGCCCGGCATAGCGCAGGAAACTGCCGCTGAACGCCTGCCCCTGCAGCGCCCGCGGCCCGGTGACGCACTGGGCGTCGGCGGCCTGCCCGCAGCCGCAGACGAATACCTCGTCGATTTGGTACAGCGCATCGGGCGCGACGTCGCGCAGGCGCAGGTGCAGCGGGCGGGCGTTGGCCTGCGGGTGGGTGACCACGACGCTGACCAGCGCCGCGCCGGCGTCGGGCGCGGTCATCTGCCAGGCGGCAAAGCTGCCGTTTTCCCCGGGCGCGGCCAGGCGGGCAAAGTCCCCGCCGGCGATCAGGTCCGCCCAGCGGCGGAACCGTTCGATCTGCCCGCGCACGGCGTCGCATTCCTCCGGCGTTAGGCGGCCCAGGTCCAGCTCATAGCCAAAGGTGCCGCACATGGCCACCACGGCGCGGGTGCCCAGCGGCGTGGTGCGGCCGGTCTGGTGGTTGGGGCAGGCCGAGACGTGCGCCCCCATGGCCGAGACCGGGTACCCAAAGCTGGTACCGTGCTGGATGGTCAGCCGCTCGACGGCGTCGGTGTCGTCGCTGCACCAGATCTGCGGGAAATAGCACAGCATACCGGCGTCAAACCGGCCGCCGCCGCCGGCGCACCCCTCAAACAACACCTGGGGGAAACGCTGCGTCAGCGTCTCCAGCAGGCGGTAGACGCCCAGCATACAGCGGTGGGCGGCTTCGCCCTGGCGCTCGGGCGGCAGCGCGCGGCTGTACACGTCGCTGAGGTTGCGGTTCATATCCCACTTGACGTAGGCGATGTCGTGGTTTTGCAAAAGGTCGGTCATCCAGCCCAGGATGTAGTCGACGACCTCGGGCCGGGCCAGGTCCAGCGCCAACTGGCCGCGGCCGGTGGCGGGGCGGCGGCCGGGCAGCGTCAGCGCCCAGTCGGGGTGGGCGCGGTACAAATCGGAGTCCTCGCTGACCATCTCGGGTTCGACCCAGATGCCGAACCGCATGCCCAGCGCGTGCACGCGGTCGATCAGCGGGTCCAGCCCGCCGGGCAGCTTGGCGGTGTTGACCTGCCAGTCGCCCAGGCCGCTGTTGTCGTCGTCGCGCTTGCCGAACCAGCCGTCGTCCAGCACCATCAGCTCCACGCCCAGCGCGGCGGCTTTTTCGGCAATGGCGGCGATCTTGTCGGCCGTGAAGTCAAAGTAGGTGGCTTCCCAGTTGTTGATCAGCACCGGCCGCCGGGCGCCGCGCCAGGGGCCGCGGCAGACATACCGCCGCAAAAACCGGTGGTACAGCCGCGACAGCGCGCCCAGGCCCGCGCCGGTGTACGCCAGGATGACCTCGGGCGCGGTAAAGGCCTGCCCCGGCTCCAGCAGCCAGCAAAAGCCTTCGTCCTGGATGCCGGTGACGACGCGCACCAGGCCGGTCTGCGTCTGCTCGATGTCAGTGCGGAAACTGCCGGAGTACGCCAGCATGACGCCGCAGCAGTCGCCGGTCTCCTCGGTGGCGTCGTGGCCGCACAGGATGACGAAGGGGTTGTGGTGGTGGCTGGACGCCCCCCGCATCGAGGATACCGTCGTGACGGCGTCGGGCAGCGGCAGGCGCTGGGCCTGGCGCTCCATGGCGTGGCGGCCGTGGAAATGCACAAGGTCCCACCGGCCGTAGGGCAGGTCCAAACAGGCCGAGGCCGCTTTGCCCAGCCGCAGCACCCCCGGCCCGGCATTGACCAGCCGCGCGGCGCGGGTGATGATGTCGGCGTCGGCATACACGGCGTACAGCAGTTCCAGTTCCAGCCCGGTGACGGCGTCGCGCAGGCGCACAGCCAGCGTTTCGGCCGCGCCGTCCTCATCATGGGCGGCGGGCAGGCCCTCCAGCGCGTATTTGCCGGGCCGGACCTCGTGGCAGACGTAGGTAAAGTCCGCGCCGCGCGCGCCGGCCGCATCGGTGACCGAAAGGCAGCTCAGGCGGAAATCCCCCACGTTGCAGCCGGTATACTCCTGCGGCAGGATATCGGGCGAGGCGCGCCGCGTGCGGCGTTCGTCGTAGTAGTTGGGCGAAAAGCTGACGTCGGCCGGCGGGTAGAGCGCGGCCAGGTCCCCGACGCCGATGCGGCACCCGTAATACAGGTGCAGCAGATGGCCGCGGCTGTCCACCTGCATGGCGTAGGTGGTGGTGCGGGTCTGCAGCCGGAAACAGCGCTGCGCGGGGTCAAAGTGAATGCTCATAACGGGTCCTCCTGCGGGTAGGTTTCGGCGGGTCGCCCCGCCCAAAAACGGCAAGGCGGGCGGACGTTATCCCGCCCGCCTTGCCGGCTCTTGTAAAAAGGTAGCGTTTATTTGCCGCCGGTCATGGCGATGCCCTGGATGAACTGTTTCTGGAAGATCAGGTACAAAACCACCATGGGCACCATGGCCAGCAGGCTGCCGGCCATCAATACCGGGAAGTTGGTGCTGTACTGCCCGTTCAGCGTGGAAAGACCCGCGGACAGCGTCATCATGTTCAGGTCGGTGTTGCAAATCAGCGGCCACATCAGGTCGGAGTAAGCAAACACGGCCGTGAAGATGGCCAGCGCAGCGCAGCTGGAGCCGGTGAGCGGGAACATGACCTTGGTAAAGGTCTGCCATTTGGTGCAGCCATCCAGATAGGCGGCCTCGGCGATCTCATTGGGGATGCCCAGGTAGGTCTGCCGCAGGAAGAAGGTGCCAAAGGCCGACACGATGCCGGGAAACACCAGGGCAAAGATGGTGTTGGTCTGCCCCATGCGCGCCAGCATCAGGTACTGGGGCGTGATAAAGATCTGGCTGGGCAGCATCATCTGCACCAGCACGATACTGAACAGCAGATTTTTGCAGGGGAAATTCAGCTTGGCAAAGGCATACCCGGCCATGGAGCTGAATACGACCGCGCAGATCACGCGCAGCACGATCAGCAGCGCCGTATTGATATACAGGTTTACGAAGGGCAGGCTTTGCAGCGCGGTGACAAAATTTTCCAGGTCCCAGTGGGAGGGAAGGATCTGCGGGGGGACCGCCATCGACTCGGCCTGCGTTTTGAAGCAGGTCAATACCATCCACACAAAGGGAAAGATCATCACGATGCTGCCCAGGATCAGGACCGTATAGGTCAGGCCCTCGCCCAGCCGCCGGTTGGTTTTCATACTGGTTTCCATAGTTTTACACCTCGTAATTGACCCACTTTTTCTGACCGACGAACTGAATGACCGTGACGATACCGATCAGCAGCACCGTCCAGACAACAATGGCGGACGCATATCCCTTATCGCCGGCAATAAAGCTTTCACGGTAGAACAGCGACATCAGGGTCTGCGCATCATTCAGCGCCGGGTTGGCGTCGTCCACCATCATGTAGACCAGGTCGAACACCTTCAGGGAGGACATCAGGCGCATGATCAGAACGACGAACAGTGTGGGGCTCACCATCGGCAATGTGATGCTGAAGAACTGGCGGACCTTGGACGCGCCGTCCAGGTCGGCCGCCTCGTACAGCGTCTGGCTCACATTCTGCAGGCCCGCCAACAGCAGCACGGCGTCGTAACCGATGTTGGACCAGATCTGCACCACCGCACAGGTCAAAAGAACCAGGTGCGGGTCGGTCAGCCAACCTACGTCTTGGCCGAAAGCCGTATTAAGAATGCCATACTGGGTATTGAAGATCCACTTCCAGACCATGGCGACTGCGGCCGGCGCCACGACCATGGGCAGGAAGAAGATGGCACGGAACGTGGTGCGCCCGCGGATCTTTGCGTTGAGCAGCACCGCCACCAGCAGCGCCAGGAAAATGCCGACCGGTACAGTCAGAATACAGAACAGGATCGTATTGCCGGTGGCTTTCCAGAATTCGGGGTTCTGGAACATCTCGATATAATTATCCAGGCCCTCAAACTCAAATTCACCAAAAGGCAGCGATTTGGAAAAGCTCATGTAAATGGTCTCGATAAAAGGCCAGATGTTCAGAACCAGCAGGCCGATAATGGTGGGCGCCACCATGAGCAGGCCCCATACAGCGCCGTCGCGGGACAGCTTGGACGTTTTCTGCATCACGCATCCTCCTCATAGTATTCGGCGCTGGCTGTGTCCACAGCCTCCTGCATCTGTGCAAGGCCGGTGTCCAGGTCCAGTTCGCCGGTGTAGATTTTCAGCAGCGTGTCGCTCACATCGGTCTTCCACTCGGGGCGGGCCGCATTGTTCACGCTTTGGATGCAGTAATCAAACATGTCGATGAAGCACTGCACATCAATGGGATATTCGTCGAACACACCGACCCAGGTATCTTCCAGCCCTTCATAAGCCGGGATGGCCGCGCCGCTTTCGCCCTGGATGCGCTGGCCTTCTTCACTGCCGAAGAATTTCAGGACGTCCTTGACGATGTCCAGATGCGGGTTGTTGGCACCGGTGGCGTAACTCAGGCCGTTGGAAATGGTGGCCCGTCCTTCCCCGCTGACAGGATCGGGGCAGGCCGGCAGTACGGCAACGTCCCATTTCCCTACCATATCGGGATAGTTTTGCAGCTCCGCCAGGATATTCCAGTTCCCTTCCAGGAACATCGCGCCTTTTTCAGAAAAGAATGCCGTACCGGGTGAAGTTTCGGCGAAGTAGTTCTGGTCGGGGCACCAGTCATTCTGCTGCAGGCCGATGTAGAATTCCATGCCCTTGCGGGTGCCCGGGTCCAGGAAGTTGCCGCGGGTCTTGTCCTCGGTCAGGATGCTGCCGCCGGCCTGGTACACAAAATTCCAGTAGCCCAGCTGGTCGTCGGCATAGGCCATGTAGCCGTAGTTGCCGGTAGCATCGTGGATTTTTTCAGAGGCTTCCACAAGGTCGTCCCAGGTCCAGGTCTCGTCCGGGTAAGCAACGCCGGCAGCATCGAACATTTCCTTGTTATATACCAGTCCCACGGTGTCCTTGTCCTTCGGCACACCGTACAGCACGCCATCGGAACCGCTTGCATTGGACAGCGAAATGTCCGAGAAATGCTCGGTCTCCACAATGTCGGAGCAGTCTGCCAGTTTGCCGTTGTCGGCATATTTCAGGATCTCGTTGGTATGCATCCAGAAAATGTCCGGCATCTTGTTTGACATGGTGGCAGCTTCCAGCTTGGTCCAGTATTCGTCCCAGTTGATGACCTGCACTTCAATATGTACGTCGGGATGCTGGGCCGTGTAAGCGTCGCACATGGCCTGCATGCCGTCGCGCTGGGCCACATCCCAGATCTGGAAGGTCAGGTCTACAGTGCCGTCATCTGCAGCGCATCCGGCCAGGCTGGCCGCCATCAGCGCCGCAAGGGCGCCGGCGGCAAAGCGATGTGTTATTTTCATGATCCATCTCCTTTTAGATATGAATGACGCGAATGCCTTGACCGGTCGCGCGGGGTATGTTGTGATTCGGCAAATCTGCCAACACACAGCATCCGGAATTGTGCATAGTGCACATTGCACAATTTCGCCCCGCATTTGGTATAGTTATTATACGATTTGCTGTCGTGCATTTGAATGCCAATATGCCGCTTTTTATATACCAATTTCAAGGAATTTGCGTATTTTTGTTGAAGTCGGGACGCATTTTGGTATATACTGGAAGCAAAGGAGGGATCTGTATGGCACCGGAAAAGGACGTCAGCAAGTTCAAATTTCATGTGTTCCGCGACGAACGCTTCATCGACCTCAACCTCTACCAGTTCGGGTGGGAGCGCACCGGCCCCGCGCACTCCTACGGGCCGCACGCGCGCAACCACTACCTGTTCCACTACATCATCGCCGGGCGCGGCGTTTTGCTGGCCAACGACAAAGAATACGAGGTCGGCCCCGGGCACGGGTTTCTGGTGGTGCCGGGGCAGATCACGACCTACCGCTCGGACCAGGCGGACCCGTGGGAGTATACCTGGCTGGAGTTTGACGGCCTGCGTGCCCATGAAAGCCTGAACCTTGCAGGCATCAGCGGGAAGGAACCCGTTTATACGGCGCGCAGCAAGCGGGATGGCCAGCTGCTTCAGGATGAAATGCTGTACATCGTCAACCATAACGAAGCCAGCCCGACCCATCTGATCGCCCACGGTTACCTGTTTTTGGACCAGCTGGTGCAGTCCTCTGCCAACCGGCAGGAAGGCAGAGAGAGGCGTCTGCGGGATTTCTATATCAAGGAAGCGCTGGTCTTTATCGACCGAAATTATCAGCGGGATATTTCCATTGAGGAGATCGCCGCCGTCTGCGGGCTCAACCGCAGTTATTTCGGCAAGGTGTTCCGCGACGCGGTGGGCGAAAGCCCGCAGGCCTACCTGCTGCACTACCGCATGGCCCGCGCGGCCCAGCTGCTCAAAGAGACGCGCCTGCCCATCGGCGAGATCGCCGCCCAGGTCAACTACCCCAACCAGCTGCATTTTTCGCGCGCGTTCAAAAGCGTGCATGGCGTCCCCCCGCGGGAATACCGCCGGACGCACTTTCTGCAGACAAAATAAACCGGCCGCCGGGCAGTTTGCTGCCCGGCGGCCGCTGGTTTTGGTGCGCCCGCTGTTGGGGGCTGCCAGGCACCCGCCGGCGGCTTCCCCCGTCAGCCCAGCGTGTGCTGCACGGCGTCGAGGCGCACCGCCCCGCCCTCGGCGGCAAAGGTGATGCCCTGCGCTTCGGGCGGGGTGTCCAGCACGGCCGAAAGCGCGCGCTCGCCGTCGTTGACAAACAGCTCGGCGCAGTCTTTGTCCAAAATCAGGCGCAGCGTCAGCACGCCGTCCTTGGGCGCAGCCTGGATGTGCCGGGTGTGGGCGCAGTCGCGGCGGCTGCCGCCGTGGCTGCGGTCAAAGGCCAGCTCGCCGCGGTCGAGGTCGCAGCGGATCTCGTTGTACAGCGCGCCGCCGGCGGCAAAGCGCAGCGTAAAGCGGCGGCAGGCGGGGCTGGCGGCGGCGTCTACGCGCACCGTCAAATCCACGCTGCGCCCGCCGATGCCCGGCAGCGCGGCGCACCCCTCCACCGTGACGCCGGTGAGTTCGACTTTGTCATGCCACAGCGTCTCGATCTCCCGCACGGGGGTCTGGTACAGCCGGCCGTTTTGCACGCGCAGCTCGCGCGGCAGCGTCATGCGGCCAAACCACGGCCTGCCGCCGGCGCAGGGCGCGCTGGGCGCGGTGGCCCAGCTTTGCATCCAGGCCACCATGATGCGGCGGCCGTCGGGGGCCAGCGTCGTCTGCGGGGCGTAAAAGTCGAGGCCGTAGTCGATGGCCTGCACGCTTTGCCGGGCAAAGGCATGGGTGGCGGGGTCGTAGCGGCCCAGGATCGCCACCGTGCCCTCGCCGGCGTGGAACTCGCCGTCGGCGGTGGCGCGCATCTCCTGCGGGCTGACGAGCAGCACCTGCGCGCCGTCCAGGGCAAAAAAGTCGGGGCATTCCCACATTTTGCCCAGCGCGTCGTGGCTGGCGTCCAGCACGGTCAGGTAGTGCCAGGTGTGGCCGTCAGGGCTTTCAAACAGCAGGATGGACCCCTGCTCGGTCTCGTGGCGGCAGGCGGCGACGCAGTAATACTGGCCGCCTTCCTGCCAGATCTTGGGGTCGCGGAAATCCACCGCGCTGTAGCCGGCAGGCAGCATGGCGGCGGTGATGACGGGGTTGGCGGCGTCCTTGGCAAAGTCGCGGCCGTCGCCCACGGCGACGCACTGGGCCTGCAGTTCTTTGTGGCCGATGCCCGCCGGCTGCACGCCGGTGTACAGCAGCAGCAGCTGGCCGTCCGGCAGCGGCACCGCGCTGCCGGAAAAGCACCCCGCCGCGTCGGCGGCGGTGTCCGGCGCCAGGGCGCAGGGCAGGTAGTCCCAGTGCAGCAGGTCGGCGCTGGCGGCGTGGCCCCAGTGCATGGGCCCCCACACCGTGTTGTAGGGGTGGTATTGGTAGAACAGGTGGTAGCAGCCGTTATAATAGCAGAAGCCGTTGGGGTCGTTCATCCAGCCCACCAGCGGCGTCAGGTGGAAGCCCGGGCGCGCGTGCGGCGGGATCTTGGAAGCCTCCTGGTGTTCAAATTCGCGGGCGGTCTGCAATTTGGATAGATGGCGCGGCATAGGAAATGCCCTCACTTTCCGGTCGTGATGTCGTGATACAGGTCAGCCTTATCCCCCAAAGGCCAGCACCCCTTGGGGTGCTGGCCATTTGGAGAAAAGGAGAAACACTTTTGGTGAAGTCGAAGGTAGGGGTGCCGTTTACTCGGCGCTTTCGGCCGTGGCGGCGGTCGCCGGCTCGCCGGCGGTCTCGGCATAGCGGTCGTAGGCGCTCTGGTAGGCTTCCAGCAGCTTGTCCATGCCGTAGCTGTTCAGGTTCTCTTTGTAGGCGGCCCAGGTCTCGTCGGTGATGCCGCCGTCGCGCAGCCAGGCGGCCTCCTGCTCGGCCACAAAGCCCTCAAAGTCGACACGGTAGCGGTCGATGGTATCCAGCTCCTCGGCCGTGAACACGCAGTCGATGGGGTAGCAGGTGGTGTCATCCACAAACGGCATCCAGTAGTCGTACAGGTCGTTCAGGCGGTCCTGGGCGCGGGGTTCCATCTCAAAGACGTTGGCGTAATAGTCCGAGAGGATCAGCTTGGCCCGGCCACTTCCAGCTCGCTCTTGAGCTCGCCGGCGCTCTTGCCGAACTTTTCTTTCGCTTCCTCGTCGGTCACGCTCTGCCACAGGCCGTTCTCGTCCTGGCCGGTGAAGTAGGTGCCAATGGGGCCGTACTGCAGCTGCATCGTGTTTTCGGGGATGTACCACTGGTCGTAGAATTTCAGCAGGTTGGCGGGGCTTTCGCAGGCCGAGGTGATGCTCAGGCTGCCGGAGTTGATGCCGCCGCCGTCGCGCACCGTGACGTTGTGGGTGCCGTCGGGGCCGTCGAGCACAGGCAGGAAGACGTAGTCGTCGGAGTGGTCGCCCATCAGCTCCTCAATGTACCACCAGGTAGCCACGCCGACGCGGCCCTGGCTGCACTTGGCCATGTACTGGGTGTCGTCCTGGCTGAAGACTTCCTGGTCGATCAGGCCCTCGGTGAACCAGTCGTGGAAGTATTCCAGCGCTTCGCGGTAGTTGTCGTCGTCGCTGACGAAGTTGACGGTGCCGTCGGGCTGCAGCTGCAGGTCCATGCAGACGTCGTTGGTCCAGTTGGTGAAGCCGAAGCCGGCGTAGTAGATGTTCTGGCCCCAGCACCACTGGTCGATGCCGAAAGACATCGGGATGGTCTGCCCGGCGTCGTTGCCGTACATGGTAGCCATGTCGTTCTCTTTAAAGGCGACCAGCACGTCGTGCAGTTCGTCCAGCGTGGTGGGCACTTCCAGGCCCAGCTCATCGAGCCAGGTCTTGTTGATCATGGAGTACTGGGGGATGGTATAGATGTTGTAATCCTCGGCCTTGCCGACGCCGGCGGTGCCCATCTGCTCGCCTGCGGGCAGGCCGTAGATGCAGCCGTCGTCCATCGTGATGGCGGCGCGGATGTCGGGGTGTTCGTCCAGGATCTTGGACAGGTTGGGCATGTATTCTTCATTGATATAGGGCGTTAAGTCAATGAAGGTGCCGTCCTGGCCGTAGTTGGTCAGGTCGTAGTTCGAGAAGCCGACGGCGTTGAAGGCGTCGGGCAGGTCGTTGCCGGCGATGCGGATGTTGACCTGTTCCGAGAGGGAGTCGCTCATCGTCTCCCACGTGATGGAGATGCCGGCGTTTTCGGCCATCTCGTTGAGGACGGGGTTGTCGTCGTACCCGCCGGACAGCGCCGAGATGCCGCTGATGATGTTGAACTCGGTCTGGTCGGTGTTGGTGTTGGCGACGCCGGGCTCCACCTGGTTGGCGTTGCCGCCGCCGCAGCCCGCCAGCGAGGCGGTGAGGCCGGCCAGCGCGACGAGCGCGCCGATGCGTTTGACAGATGTTTTCATGGGAAGCTCCTTTTAAAATTAAAAAGTAAAAATTAAAAATGAAAAATTGTGGAGTCGCGCGCCGCGCGACGGATTTTGAAAATTGGCGGGGCGGCCCGGCGGTTGCCTTGTAGGGTGGGGTCATTTGCCCCATGGTACCGTTTTTGGGTCGCGACCGCGTTCGGTCCATGCGTAGGGGCGGCATACATGCCGCCCGCAAAACGTTGCGGTCATTTGGCGTTGCCGGGGCGGCCTGGCGTTTGCTTTGCCTTGTAGGGCGGGCGTTCACGCCCGCCGAACATTATAAAAAATTTTTGAAAAATTATCGGTGCGGCGGGGTCAAGACCCCGCTACAATGCGGCGTATACGGTCGTGTTTCCCGCAAACCCCGCGTGGCGCGTACCCCCTGCCGGGAGGCATGTATGCCTCCCCTACAAATAAGGGTACCGCGTACGCGAACCGAAAACGCTGCCGCGGGGCAAAAGGGCCGCTGCCCTTGCGGGCCGGGATGCCGGTATTTTGCTCCCCGCGCCGCGGGCGCGGGACCGGCATTTTTCATTCTTCATTTTTCATTCGGCCAACGCCGCAGGCGTCAGCCCTTGACCGCGCCGGCCATGAAGCCCTGCTCAAAATACTTCTGCACGAAGGGGTAGATGATGAGCATCGGCGCGGCGGCCACGATGATGGACCCGAACTTGATGGACTCGGTCAGTTTGTTCAGCTCGGCATACCCGCCCGAGATCATGCTGGCCTGGGAGGCCGAGGTCTCGCTGGCGATCAGGATGTTGCGCAGCACCAGCGGCAGCGGGGCGCGGCCCTCGCCGGTCATGTAGATCAGGGCGGTGAACCAGTCGTTCCAGTAGGCCACCATGCTGAACACGACCATGACGGCCATGATGGGGCGCGACAGCGGGATGATGATGTCCCAGAAGATGCGCAGCTTGGACGCACCGTCGATCTCGGCGGCTTCTTTGAGCTCTTTGGGGATGCTGGTCTCAAAGTAGTTGCGGGCGATGATCATGTTGGACACCGCCACGCCGCCGGGCAAAAACATCGCAAAGATCGTGTTGATGAGCCCGGTATCCCGCACGACCAAATAGGTGGGGATCAAGCCGCCGCCAAAATACATCGTGATGACAAAGAAGATGTTGAAGAACTTGCGCCCCGGCAGGTCGGGGTTGGAAAGCGGGTACGCCGTGATGTAGATCATGACCACCGAGAAGATGGTGCCCACGACGGTGTACTTGATGCTGTTCCAGTAACCGACGAGGATGCTGTCGTCCGAGAAGACGGCCTTGTAGCCATCCAGCGTGAACTGGCTGGGCAGCAAAAAGGTCTTGCCGGCGTAGACGTCGTACGGGTCCGAGAAGGAGGCCACCAGGATGTAATACAGCGGGTAGGCCACCAGCAGCATGACGACGACGCTGAGCACGACGAGCACGACGTCGCTGGCTTTGTCCGAAAGGCCGCCGGGTTTTTTGCCCAAAGCCTTGGTTTGCGCTGACATTGCGTTACCCCCTTTACACGAACTGTACGTCGCTGGCCTTTTTGGCGATGCGGCTGACGACGATCAATAGCACGATGTTGACCGCTGTGTTGAACAACCCGATGGCGGTCGAGTAGCTGTACTCTGCCCCCAAAATACCTTGTTCGTACACATAGACGGCGATGGTATCGCTGACGGCCTTGTTGAGGTCGGTCTGCAAGAGGTAGATCTTTTCAAAGCCAACGTTCATCAGGTTGGACGCGCTCAAGATCAATTGCAGCACGGCCATCGGCACCAGGGCCGGCAGGTCGATGTGCAGGATGCGCTGGAACACCGACGCGCCGTCGACTTTGGCGGCCTCATACAGCGCGGTGTCGACGCTCGAGAGCGTGGCCAGGTAGATGATGGTGCCCCACCCGGCCTCCTGCCAGATGCCGGAGGCGATGTAGATGGTGCGGAACAGCGAACTCTGGTTGATGAAGTCGATGCTGGTGCCCAGCAGCAGGTTGATGAGGCCGCCGGACGGGCTCAAGAAGATGCGCAGCATACCACAGATGATCATCGTCGAGATGAAGTGCGGCGCATACAGCACCGTCTGCACGACGCGCTTTAATTTGTGGAAGCGCAGCTGGTTGAGCGCCAGCGCTAGGATGATGGGTACCGGGAAACTCCACAGCAGACTGTACAGGCTGATGAGCACGGTATTCACGATCATGCGGCCGCAGTTGGGCGAGGAGAAAAACCGCTCAAACCACTCAAACCCGACCCATTCGCTGCCCCAGATGCCGCGGCTGGCTTTGAAGTCGCGGAAGGCGATCTGGATGCCGTACATGGGGCCGTACTTGTACACGATGGTGATGACGACCGGGATCAGCAGCAAAAGATACAGCTGCCAGTTTTCTTTCAGCCGCAGTTTCAGCGGCTTGCGGTGCGCAGGGGCCGGGGCCTTGCCCGGTTTTGCCTTGGCGGCCGCCGGGGCGTTGCTCATGCGATCTCCTCCTTTTTGGTTGCAGCGGTGGGTGACGGACGGGGCGGGAACGGTTCGGGGTCGTTCCGTGAATCGTTTCACGCTTTCTGTGAAATCAAAATACCACGTTCCGGCCCCCGCGTCAATAGAAAATTCACAAAAAACCGGCTTTCTGGCGCGTTTTTGGCGGGTTATACAAACCAAGCCTGCCAGATTTGGCAGTTTTGCCAAAGACGCGGCCGCCGCGCGGCGTGCATTCGTTTCGTGAAGCACAAAAAATATTTTCATGAAATCTATTTACATTTCACGCGCGCTGTGCTACAATATCCCCAGAGAGTTGGCGGGCCGCCCGCCCGATCCTTGTAAAGGAGGTCCCCCTTATGCGCAGCAAACAGGCCGCCACCATGAGCGATGTCGCCCGCGAGGCCGGCGTGGCCCTGGGCACGGTGTCCAAGGTCATCAACGGCCAGCCGGTGGGCGAAGCATACCGCTTAAAGGTGGAAGCCGCCGTCAAAAAGCTGGACTACCAGGTCAACCCCAGCGCCAAGGCGCTCAAGAGCAGCCGCAGCGGATTCATCGCCCTCATCATCCCCAACACGATCGCGCCGTTCTTCGCGCTGCTGACCCACCACATCAACATGGCCCTGGAGCGCCGCGGCTATAAAATGATGCTCTGCTTTACCGAGTACGACAACGACCGCGAGCAGGAGTTCATCCGCATGGTGCGCCACAACCAGGCCGACGGCATCATCGCGCTGACCTACACGCCCGACCTCGAGATCCCCGCCGGCATCCCGTTCGTGACCATCGACCGCTTCTTCAGCGTCGAGGTGCCCTGCATCGCCTCGGACAACTTCGGCGGCGGCCGCCTGGCCGCGCAGAAGCTGGCCGAACTGGGCTGCACCCGCCTGGCCTGCCTGCGCATCGGCGCGTCGCTGGTCAACGAGCCCAGCAAGCGCAAGGACGGCTTCGTCAGCGGCTGCATGGAGCTGGGGCTGCCCTTTGAGGTCTGCAACCTGCCGGACGGTTCGCCGATGTCGGCGTTCGAGGTGTTCCTCAAGCGCAACATCCTCGAGAGCGACCACCCGCTGGACGGCCTCTTCTGCGGCACCGACTCCCAGGCCTGGCAGGTGGTCAACATGCTGCGCGGGATGGGCCGCCGCGTGCCGGAGGATGTGCAGGTCATCGGCTTTGACGGCACCCGGATGTTCGGCGACCAGGACTACATCTGTTCCACCATCGTGCAGCCGGTGGCGGATATTGCCGAGACGGCGGTGAACATGGTGCTCTCCAACGACTTCACCGGCCTGCCGCCGCTGATCTGCCTGCCGGTGCGCTACCAGCCCGGCGGCACGACGAAAGACAGCGCCCCGCACACGGAGGGATAAGCCATGGCGTTCAATCTGTTCCGCCCGTTTGGCGGCGGCGAGCCGCAGCGCGACGCCCGCGGCCGCCTGACCGGCATCGACCGCTACCAGGACGTGCTGGGCCGCAACTGGAAGCGCTTTTTGCTCACCGGCTTGTGCACGCTGGCAGGCTTTGCGCCCTTTGCCGCCGGCGTGGCCTGCGCCATTTTAAGCAGCAGCGTGTTGGTGCTGCTGCCGGCGGGGCTGTTGGGCGGGGCTATTGCCGGGCCGTTTACCGCCGCGCTGTACGACACCGTGCTGCGCGCGCTGCGCGACGCCCCCGGCAGCTGGCGGCACAACTACGCGCGGGCGCTGCGCCAGAACTGGCGCGGCGCGCTGGTCCCCGGCGCGCTGACCGGCCTGTTTTTGGCCGCCGGGGCCTTTGCCGGCATGATGCTGTTCGGCTGGGCGGCGGTGTGGCCGTCGCTGGGCACCATCTGCGTCTACCTGTTCAGCTGGCTGCTGTTTTTTGCCCTGCAGGTGTTGTACTGGCCGCAGCTGGTGCTGTTTGAACAAAAAAACAGCGTGCGGCTGCGCAACGCGCTGCTGTTCACGCTGAAATACAGCCTGCCGGTGCTGGGCGCGGCCGGCCTGCAGCTGGCGGCCTGGCTGCTGATGGTGCTGTTTGCGCCCTGGACGCTGTTGCTGCTGCCGGTAGCGGCCGTCTGGTTTATCCCCTACGCGGCGCTGTTTGTGCTGTACGACGACTGGGAGGAAGCGTTCCACCTGGAAGAACAGATCGCCGCACAGTTCCCCGACCAGCCCGTGCGCCGGGACTGAAACGTTCCCCGCCCGTGACCCTGTCGCAGATTGTATATTGGGAGGTTTACGCCATGTTGGATGTTGTTGCTTTGGGCGAACTGCTCATCGACTTTGCACCCGTTTCCACCGACGCTGCGGGCTACCCCGCGCTGCAGGCCCAGCCGGGCGGCGCGCCGGGCAATTTTTTGGCCGCGCTGCAAGCCTACGGCTGCAAGACGGCGCTGATCGGCAAGGTCGGGGCGGACAGCTTCGGCCAGCTGCTGGTGCGCACGGTGGCCGAAAAAGGCATCGAAACACGCGGCATCGTGGCCGACCCGGCCGTGTTTACGACGCTGGCCTTTGTGACGCTGGACGCCACCGGCAACCGGGAGTTCAGCTTTGCCCGCAAGCCCGGCGCCGACACCTGCCTGCGCGCCGACGAGGTGGCGTATCCGCTGATCGACGAAGCCAAAGTATTCCATTTCGGCACGCTGAGCCTGACCAACGAACCCGCCCGCACGGCCACGCAAAAGTCCGTGGCCTACGCAAAAGAAAAGGGTAAGCTCATCAGCTTTGACCCCAACCTGCGCAAGCCGCTGTGGGCCAGCGAAGCCGACGCCAAAGCGCAGATCGAATGGGGCCTGCGCCAGGCCGACATCGTTAAGATCAGCGACGAGGAGATCGACTTTTTGTGGGGCATCGGCCCCGAAGCGGGCGCCCAAAAGCTGCTGGCCGGGTACGGCGTGCAGCTGGTCTATGCGACCCTGGGCCCCAAAGGCTGCTTTGCCGCCAACGGCAACGGCAGCACCACGGTGGAAAGCCCCGCGGGCATCCATGTCATCGACACGACCGGCGCGGGCGACATCTTTGGCGGCAGCGCGATGAGCCAGTTCCTGCGCTTGGGCAAAGCGCCCGCCGACCTGACGGCAGAGGAACTGCGCGCCGTCACCCGCTTCGCCTGCTGCGCGGCCAGCCTCTCGACCCAGACCCACGGCGGCATCACCAGCGTGCCGGAAGAAGCCGCCGTGCGCGCCATCGTCTGACCCGCGCCCCGGGCGGGGCATTCCCCCTCTATCGACGCAAAACCCGCCGCCTGCCGGACATTTCCGGCAGGCGGCGGGTTGCTTTTAGCGCGGGGAAGCTTGGCGCGGGGGCTTTTGGGCCGCCGCGCCGCGTTGGTTCACCCCTGCGCGTGCAGCCAGGCGATGTAGCCCGGCACCTCGCCGCGCAAAGCGGGCAGCGGCAGGCCGGGGGCGCCAGGGCCTCGCCGGCGTGGGTCGTTTCGTCCGCGCCGCCGGTGTACAGCGCCTGCACGGCGTAGCGCGCGCCGGGGCGGGCAAAGGGCAGGCATCCAGCAGCGCCGTGAGCTGCTGCCAGATGTTTTCGCGTACCTCTTCGCGGGAGAAATCCAGCACATACTGGTTGCGGATGGCCAGCGTTTCCCGCCCGGGGATGTGCAGCGCCCAGTCGGGGTGGGCGCGGTAGAGGTCCGAGCCGGGGCTGACGGCTTCCGGCCCGAACATCGAGGCCGTGCTCGACCGCCTGCCGGGCCCGGATCGATCATGCAAAGACCCCGTTCCGTTTACGCCCGCCTGCCCGGCCCGCGGCAGGGCGCCGCCCTGTTTTTGCTGTGCTGGGCGGCCTACGCCGCCGCCTATGTGGGGCGGTACAACTACTCTGCCGTGATGGGCGCCATGACCGCCGAGGGCGTGCTGAGCCTGCAGGCAGCGGGGGCGGTATCCACCGGCTATTTTTTGTGTTACGCCGCCGGGCAGGTGCTCAGCGGGTTTGCCTGCCAGCGGCTTTCGCCCTACGGTATGATCGGGGCGGGGCCAGAATCAGCCATATCCTGCGGAATCCCTTCTATAAGGGCGCACATCTGGTCTTTCGGACGCATCAGAAGGGCATCCGCTCCAATACCTATGACATTATTCCCCGTGACCAGTGGGAAGTGATCGAGGGCTGCCATGAGGCCATTGTGACGCCGGAGGAATGGGAACAGGTACAGGAACTGATTGACCGCAGGCCGACCATTCAGGGGAATTCCTGCCCCTTTTATAATCTGTTCCACGGTCTGGTCTACTGCGCCACCTGCGGGAAATCCATGCAGGTACGGTATGAAAAGGTGGGCCGAACCGGAAAGAACCGCTTCACCGGCGAGATGAGGGAGCCGATTGACAAGGCGTACTATATCTGCCAGACCTACAACCGCATGGGTTGCAAGGTCTGCTCCAGCCACAAGATCGAGGCCAGGGATTTATACAATCTGGTGCTGAAGGATATTCAAGAGTTGGCGGCGCAGGCCATGAAGGACGCCGATGCGTTCTACCAGCGGCTCAGCAGCCGGATGGAGCGCCGGTATCTGGTGGACGCTTCCCAGACAGAGAAGGAACG
>DXEI01000034.1 GCA_019115045.1 Candidatus Gemmiger excrementipullorum
GCGTCATGCTCGCCGATGCCGCCGGTAAAGACGATGGCGTCCACGCCGCCCATCGCCGCAATGTAGCTGCCGATGGTCTTTTTGATCTGGTAGTTCAGCATATCGCTGGCCAGCTGCGCGCGGGGGTTGCCCTCTTTGGCGGCGGCCTCGACGTCGCGCTTGTCGCTGGAAACGCCGGAAATGCCCAGCAGGCCGGATTTCTTGTTCAGGATCTCATCCAGCTGGTGGCCGGTGATGTCCAGCGTGTATTTGAGGTAGTTGACCACCGAGGGGTCCAGGTCGCCGCAGCGGGTGCCCATCATCAGGCCGGCCAGCGGGGTCATGCCCATCGAGGTGTCGACGACGCGGCCCTGGTCGACCGCGGCGATGGAGGAACCGTTGCCCAGGTGGCAGGTGATGAGCTTGAGGCGCTCGATGGGTTCTTCCAGGAACTGCGCCGCGCGGTGGCTGACATATTTGTGGCTGGTGCCGTGGAAGCCGTAGCGGCGCACGCCGTACTTCTCGTAATACTCATAGGGGATGGCGTACATGTAGGCCTTGGGCGGCATGGTGGAGTGGAACGCCGTGTCAAACACCGCCACGTTGGGTTTGTCCGCGCCAAACACTTTGTAGGAGGCTTCGATGCCCAGAATGGCCGCCGGGTTGTGCAGCGGGGCCAGCGGGGACAAATCGCGGATGGCCTGCACGACTTCCGGCGTGATCAGGCAGCTCTTTTTGAACTTCTCGCCGCCGTGCACGACGCGGTGGCCGATGGCGTCGATCTCGCTCACATCCTCGATCACCTTGCCGTCGCCGGTGGTCATCTTTTTGACGACTTCCAGGAACGCTTCGTTGTGGGTGGGGAAGATGGCGGGCGTCGTGCGCTTTTCGCCGTTGGCGTCGTGGGTGATCATACTGCTCTCCAAGCCAATGCGCTCGCACAGGCCCTTGCACAGCACCTTCTCGCCGTCCATGTCGATGAGCTGGTACTTCAGGCTCGAAGAACCGCAGTTGATGACCAGAATTTTCATGGGGGATCCTCCTTTTAAGAAATAGGGCAGCGCCCTTTTCGTATCGTTGATTTTATTATATAATGGGGTCAGGCGATTTGCAAGGACAAGAACCGCAGAATCAAACATTTTTTGCACACCTGCAGGGGGCTATATGGAGTTTGCCGGCATTATTACCGAGTATGATCCCTTCCACAACGGTCACGCGGCCCAGCTGGCCGCCGTGCGCCGGGCGGGGGCGCGGCGCATCGCCGTCTGTCTCAGCAGCGGCGCGGTGCAGCGCGGCGGCGCGCCCATTTTGCCGGAAAGCGTGCGCGTGCGCGCGGCGCTGGCAGCCGGGGCGGACCTCGTCGTAGCGCTGCCCGCGCCCTATGCCTGCGCCACGGCCGAACAGTTTGCCGCCGCCGGCGTCGCGCTGCTGGCGGCGCTGGGGTGCGACACACTGGCCTTTGGGGCCGAAACGCCGCACGCCGCGCAGCTGCTGCATGCGGCCGGCGTGCTGCAAAGCGAGGCGCTGCAGCCGCTGGTGCGCCAAAACCTGGCCGCCGGCATGACATACGCCGCCGCCCGCGCCGCAGCCGCCGAAACGCTGGAACCGGGTCTCGGCGCGCTGCTGCGCACGCCCAACAACATTTTGGGCATCGAGTACTGCAAGGCCATCCGCGCCCAAAACGCCCCCCTGACGCCGCTGGCCCTGCCGCGCTGGGGCGCGGCGCACGGCGGCGCGCCGGGCTGGCACGCGGGCACGGCCATGGCCAGTGCCAGCTACCTGCGCGCCCAGCCGGTGGAAGCCTGGGCGCCCTATGTACCGCCCGCCGCCCAGGCGCTGTATACCAAGGCCCGGGCAGATGGCCTGCTGCTGAGCCCGGCGCGGCTGGAGACCGCGCTGCTGGCGCTGCTGCGCGCGCGCCCCGCGGCGGACTTTGCCGCCGTGCGCGGCGTCAGCGAGGGGCTGGAACACCGCCTGGCCGCCGCTGTGCGCGACGCCACCGGGCTGGAGGACCTCTACACCCGCTTAAAAACCAAGCGCTACCCCCACGCCCGGCTGCGCCGCCTGGTGTGGGACGCAGCGCTGGGCACCCCGCCCGACCTGCCCGCCCCGCCGTTTTTGCTGGTGCTGGGCGGGCGGAAAGAAGCGCTGCCCTGCCTGAAACAGGCCGCGCTGCCGGTGGGCACCTCGCTGGCCGACTTGATGCGCACCGGCGGCGCGGCGCAGCGCGTCGGTGCGCTGCACAGCCGGGCCGTGGACCTGAGCGCACTGTGCCGCAAAAAAATCTTGCCGATGGGGCTTGCGTTTACCGCCAAACCAGTGGTAGTATAATTTATGGAGAAAAAGCGCGCAAACGGGAACTTTGTTGCATTTTTCACGAACAAAATCGGTACGCTGCCACCAAGCGGAAAGGAAGTTGATTATGGCACTGCACGTTATGGACGAAGCCAACCACTGCCTGGGGTGCAAGAACCCGCGCTGCCAGCAGGGCTGCCCGATCCACACCAACATCCCGGAGGTCATCCGCCTGCTCAAGGCCAACAAGCTCAACGAAGCAGGCCGCATGCTGTTTGAGAACAACCCCTTAACGACGGTCTGCTCGCTCGTGTGCAACCACGAAAACCAGTGCGAAGGCCACTGCGTGCAGGGCATCAAGGGCGCGCCGGTGCATTTTTCGGTCATTGAGAACTACATCTCCTCGACCTATGCCAGCCAGATGACCCAGGGCCCGGCAAAGCCCAACGGCAAAAAGGCGGCCATCATCGGTTCCGGCCCGGCAGGGCTGACCATCGCCGTCATCCTGGCGCGCTACGGCTAC
>DXEI01000035.1 GCA_019115045.1 Candidatus Gemmiger excrementipullorum
GCCATCACCACCGACGAAACGCGGGAAATTTTGCAGGCCGGCGGCAAGCTGTACACCCAGCTCAAGATCGACGAGATCACCAACCTGGGCGCGGTCAACATCCGGCTGCGCAGCCTGTTCGCCGCGCTGGAAGAGCGCCGCGAAGCCGCCGCCGAAAAAGCGTAACGCACCCACAAACGAGGCATAGCGTATGGAATACATGACCCCCAACTTTACCAAAGAGATGGTAAAGACCCACAAAATTTTGATCCCCAACATGGCGGTGATCCAGTTCCGCCTGATGCAGGCCGCCCTGGCCAGCGAGGGGTACCAGACCGAGGTGCTGGGCAACTGCGGCAGCGAGGTGGCGCAGCTGGGCTTAAAGTATGTGCACAACGACACCTGCTACCCCGCCCTGCTGGTCATCGGCCAGTTTTTGGACGCGCTGAACAGCGGCAAATACGACCTGGAACACACGGCGCTGCTGATCACCCAGACGGGCGGCGGATGCCGCGCCTCCAACTACATCAAGCTGCTGCGCAAGGCGCTGGTCAAGGCCGGGTACGGCAACATCCCGGTGGCGTCGCTGAACTTTTCCGGCCTGGAAAAAGGCAGCGGCCTGCCGCTGACGGTGCCGCTGCTGCGCAAGGTGCTGGCGGCCATCTTTTACGGCGACATGCTGGCCGCGCTGCGCAGCCAGACCCACGCTTACGAGACGCACAAGGGCGACGCCGACGCCATGACCGAGAAATGGATCGCCCGCATCCAGGAGTGGATCCGCACCGACCGCAACTACTCGGGCCATGACATGAAAAAGCGCTTCCCTGAGATCGCGGCCGACTACGCCACCATCCCGCTGACGAGGGTGCCCAAGGTCAAGGTCGGCGTCGTGGGCGAAATTTACGTCAAATACTCGCCCCTGGGCAACAACGACCTGGAAAAGTTTTTGGAGAGCCAGGACTGCGAGGTCAACCTGCCCGGCCTGATGGGCTTTGTGCAGTACTGCGTGGCCAACCAGCGCATCGACGTGGACCTGTACGGCGGCAGCAAACTGCTGGCCGGCGGCGCCGACGCGTTTTTGGGCTGGCTCGATTCCATCGGCGTGGCCAGCTATGACGCGATGCGCCGGTACGGTTTCTACGCGCCGGGGTCCTTCCGCGAGTTGATGAAAAAGCCCGAGGGCATCATCTCGCTGGGGGCCAAGATGGGCGAGGGCTGGCTGCTGACGGCCGAGATGCTGGAACTGGTCGAGGGCGGCTACGGCAACATCGTCTGCGCGCAGCCGTTCGGCTGCCTGCCCAACCACATCGTGGGCAAGGGCATGATCAACAAGATCCGCGCGCTGCACCCCGACGCCAACATCACCCCCGTCGACTACGACCCCAGCGCCACCCGCGTCAACCAGGAGAACCGCATCAAGCTGATGCTGGCCGTGGCGCGCGAAAAACTGGACCACCCCGACGCCGCGCCCGCGCCGCTGACGGCCGAAGACCTGGCCGGCGGCGCGCCGCAGCTGCAAACGGCGGTGCAGTGACCCATTACCCCAAACCGCGGTGCGGCGCAGCCAGCGCCGCACCGTTTTTGTTAAGGAGGAGATGCCCGCATGGCGCAACGCATTTTGGTCGTGGAGGACGACGCCGCCCTGGGCGAAGGGCTGCGCCTGACGCTGGAACCGTACGACTGCACGCTGGCCGCCACCCTGGCCGCGGGGCGCGCCTGCCTGCAGCGGCAGCGCTTTGACCTGGTGGTGCTGGACCTCAACCTGCCGGACGGCAGCGGGCTGGACCTGCTGCCCTGCGCGCGGCAGGCGGGCGGACCGCCGGTGTTGATCTTGACGGCCAACGATATGGAGCTGGACGAGGTGCGCGGACTGGAACTGGGCGCCGACGACTATGTGACCAAGCCGTTTTCGCTGGCGGTGCTGCGCGCCCGCGTCAAGGCGCTGCTGCGCCGCCGGGCCGCCCCCGGCGAGGCGTACCGCCAGGGACCGTTCGCCTTTGACTTTGCCCGGCTGGAATTTTTGTGCGCCGGGCAGGCGGTCGAGCTTTCACGCACCGAGCAGCGGCTGCTGCGCCTGCTGGTGCAAAACCGCGGCCATGTGCTGACCCGCGCGCAGCTGCTGGACGCCGTGTGGGACGGCGGCGAGTTTGTGGACGAGAACGCGCTTTCGGTCGCGATGCGGCGGCTGCGCGCCAAGCTGCCCGGCCTGCCGGTGCGCACGGTATACGGCGTGGGCTATGTGTGGGAACTGCAGGAGGCCGCCCCGTGACGCCCGCCGTGTGGCTGCTGTGCGCCGCCGGGCTGGCTGCGCTGGGCGCGGGCGGCTGGGCGCTGTGGCGCGCCCGGCGCACGGTGCGCCGGCTGGACCGCATGCTGGCGGCGGCGATCGACGGCGGCTTTGTGGAGGAACTGTACGACGAGACGGCGCTTTCGGCGCTGGAAGGGCGCATGGCGCGGCTGCTGCAGGGCAGTGCGGCCGCCAACCGCGCCCTGGCGCAGGAGCAGGCGGCGGTCAAGACGCTGATCTCGGACATATCGCACCAGGCGCGCACGCCGATGGCCAACGTGCTGCTGTACGCCGCTTTGCTGGAGGAGACCGGCCTGACCGACGCCCAGCGTGCCCGGCTGGCCCCGCTGCGGGCGCAGGCCGAAAAACTGCACTTTTTGCTGGAAAACCTGATCCGCGCTTCCCGCCTGGAGACCGGGCTGCTGCAGCTGGCCCCTGCCCCCGGCCCCGTGGCGCCCCTGCTGCGGCAGGCCGCCGGGCAGGCACAGGCCGCCGCCCGGGCCAAGGGCGTGGCGCTGACAGCAGCCCCCTGCGACGCTGAAGCCTGCTTTGACGCCAAATGGACGCCCGAAGCGCTGTACAACCTGGTGGACAACGCCGTCAAGTACACGCCGCCGGGCGGCCGGGTCACGGTGGAGGCGGCGCTGACCGAAAGTTTTTGCCGCATCGACGTGGCCGACACCGGCCCCGGCATCCCCGAAGCGGAGCAGGCGGCCATTTTTGCCCGGTTTGCCCGCGGCGCCGCCGCCCGCGACACCGAGGGGCTGGGCATCGGGCTGTACCTGGCGCGGCAGATCGCGGCCGGGCAGGGCGGCTTTTTGCGGGTGCGCAGCGCGCCGGGGCAGGGCAGCGTCTTCTCGCTGTATCTGCCGCGGCAGGCCGTACAATCTTACCAAACTGTCACTTTGCCGAAAGCGCCGTGACAGATTGCCCTGCTATACTGGGTATTGCAGAAAGCTGCGGCTTTTCTGCAATACCCAGTTTGTTTTACCGCAAAGGAGAACGCAGTATGACGATCTTGCAGACAAAGGATCTGAAAAAATATTACGGCAGCGGCGATACGCTCGTCAAAGCCTTGGACGGCGTGGACCTGACGGTGGAGGACGGCGAGTTCGTCGCCATTGTGGGGACGTCGGGCAGCGGCAAAAGCACGCTGCTGCATATGCTGGGCGGGCTGGACCGGCCGACGTGTGGCAGCGTGACGGTGGACGGCAAGGAGATCTTTGCGCTGAAAGAGGAAGCGCTGACGATCTTCCGCCGGCGCAAGATCGGGTTCGTGTTCCAAAGCTACAACCTCGTACCGGTGCTGAACGTCTATGAGAACATCGTGCTGCCCATCCAGCTGGACGGCGGCGCGGTGGATACACCCTACCTGCGCGATGTCATCGCCGCGCTGGGGCTGGAAAACAAGCTCGACCGGCTGCCGGGGCAGCTTTCGGGCGGGCAGCAGCAGCGCGTGGCCATTGCCCGCGCGCTGGCCGCCAAACCGGCCATTTTGCTGGCCGACGAGCCCACCGGCAACCTGGACAGCCGCACCAGCCAGGATGTGCTGGGGTTGATGAAAGTCACCGGGCACACCTTTGCCCAGACAATGGTGATGATCACCCACAATGAGGAGATCGCCCAGCTGGCCGACCGCATCGTCCGCATCGAGGACGGGCGCATCGTTGCACGGTAAGGGGGGCGAAGGCATGAACGTCAAAAATAGCGCCTGCATCCGCCGCCTGGCCTGGAAAACGCTGCTGGCCAGCCGCACCCGCAACCTGATCGCCATCGCGGCCATCGCGCTGACGACACTGCTGTTCACCGCGCTGTTCACCCTTGCGCTTTCCATCAACGAGGGGTTCCAGCAAAACAACTTCCGCCAGGCGGGCGGGTTTTCCCACGGCGGGTTCAAGTACCTGACCCAACAGCAGTTTGAGGCATTGCAGGACGACCCCCGCATCGCCCAGTGGGGCGTGCGGCGCTTCCTGGGCATGCCCCGGGAGGCGCCCTTTACCAAAGCCCATGTGGAGATAAGCTGGTGCGACGAAAACGAAGCCCACTGGATGTACTGCGACCCGGTGCAGGGCCGCCTGCCGCAGGAGGGCACCGACGAAGCCGCCACCGACACCCACGTGCTGGAACTGCTGGGCGTCGAACCGGAACTTGGCGCGCAGTTCACCCTTACCTTTGCGGTAGACGGGCAGGAGACGACCCAGACCTTTACGCTCTGCGGCTGGTGGGAGTACGACGAAGCCATCGTAGCCAACCATGTGCTGATCCCCGAGAGCCGGGTGGACGCCGTGCTTGCCGAGGTGGGGGTGGACCCCGAAGCCCCGGCCGACGGCATGACCGGTTGCTGGAACCTCGACGTGATGCTCAAAAGCGGGGCGCGGCACATCGAGCGGGATATCGAGCAGATCTTGGCCGACCACGGCTACCAGAGCGAGACCGCCGGGGACAACTACATCGCCACCGGCGTCAACTGGGGCTACACCGGGGCGCAGCTTTCGGAAAATCTCGACCCCATGACGGCGATCGCCATCGCCGCGGTGGCGCTGCTCATCGTGTTTACCGGGTACCTCATCATCTACAACGTGTTCCAGATCTCGGTGGCCGGGGATATCCGCTTCTACGGCCTGCTCAAGACCATCGGCACGACGCCCCGGCAGCTGCGGCGCATCATCCGCCTGCAGGCGCTGGCGCTGTCCGCCGCCGGCATCCCCGCCGGGCTCGCGCTCGGCTGGCTGCTGGGCGGGCAGCTGACGCCGGTGGTAGCGGCGCGGCTCAACGGCGTGCGGGCCGTCACCTCGGTCAGCCCGTGGATCTTTGCCGCCGCCGCTCTGTTTGCGCTGTGCACGGTGCTGCTGTCCTGCCGGCGGCCGGGGCGCATGGCGGGCAAAGTCTCGCCGGTGGAAGCCGTGCGCTATGCCGAGGGCGGCGGGAAGGGGCGCGCCAAAGCCCGTAAGGCCCGCCGCGTGACCCCGTTCACGATGGCCTGGGCCAACCTGGGCCGCAGCAAGGGCAAGACGGCGGTGACGGTGCTTTCGCTTTCGCTGGCGGTCGTGCTGCTGACGGTGACCGTCAACTTTGCCGGCGGCTTTGATATGGATAAATACGTGGCCAACTTTACGGCCAGCGACTTTATCGTGGCGAACGCCGGCAAGCTGCAAAGCGGGAACGTGGGCTTTACCGACGATATGGGCCTGCCGCAGCGGGCCATCGACGACATCGACGCGCAAGGCGGCGTCACGGCCGGCGGCGTGGTGTACGGCCACACCGGCAGCGTGCTGGAATATGTGACCGAGGACTGGTTCCGCCAGAGCAACGGCTTTTGGGCCAGCCCGGAACAGCTGGACGATCTGATCCGCCTGACCGGCAGAAACGAAGCAGGGGACCTTGCCGCCGGCGCGCAGCTTTACGGCATGAGCGCCTTTGCGCTGGACCACCTGACGGTGCTGGCGGGCGACCTTGCGCCGCTGTATGAGCCGGGCAGCCGGGCCATCGCCGCCGTGTATGCCGCGGACGAATACGGCAGCACGGACCAAAACTCCCACTGGGCGCGCTTGGGCGACACCGTGACCCTGCGCTATGTCGAGCAGAGCGAGTTCTACGACCTCGACACCGGCGAGGTCTGGGCCGCGTATGAGGACATCCCCGACGGCGCCAACTATATAGAGCGCCCGACGCAGTACCGGGACGTGGCCTATACCGTGACGGCGCTGGTGTCGGTGCCCTCCGCCCTCAGTTACCGCTACTACGGCAACGACGAGTTTATTTTGAACGACAAAACCTTTGTGCAGGACACCGGCACCGACAGCGTCATGTATTACGCCTTTGACACCACCGGCGAAGCCAACGCCGCCATGGAAGCGTTTTTGGCGAACTATACAGAGAATGTGGACCCGGCGCTGGACTACGAGAGCAAGGCCACCTACGCCGGGGAATTTGACAGCATGCGGTCGATGTTCCTGCTGCTGGGCGGGGCGTTAAGCTTCATTGTGGGGCTGGTCGGCGTGCTGAACTTCTTTAACGCCGTGCTCACCGGCATCATTGCGCGCCGGCGGGAACTGGCCGTGCTGCAGGCCGTGGGCATGACCGGCCGCCAGCTGCGCGCCATGCTGGTGTGGGAGGGGCTGCTGTACGCCCTGGGCGCGGCCGCACTGGCGCTGGCGCTGGCCGTGGCGCTGGGGCCGGTGGCCTTCCACGCGCTGGAAAGTTTGTTCTGGTTCTTTACCTACCGGCTGGACCTGACGCCGTTTTTGTGGGTGACGCCGCTGTTTGCGCTGCTGGGCGCGGGCATCCCGCTGCTGACCGGCCGCGCCGCCGCCCGCCATACGCTGGTGGAACGCCTGCGCGCGGTGGAATGAGGTTTGCGCCCTATACAAAATAAGCCCCGGCCCGGGCGTGCATGGCACGCCCGGGCCGGGGCCGTTTTGCGGGGTCGTTATTTGAGGTGGCGCAAATCGCCGCTTTCGCGGAAATCCTCGTAGTCGAGCGAGAGCGAGGGGTTGTAGTAAGGGTCGTGCAGGACGTTCTCTTTGCCGTGGACGGCGTAAAGCCGGTCGTGCTCGGCGTCAAAGCGCGCCTTTTTGGCGGGGTCTTTTTCGTCCGACCCGCGGGACTTGCTCTCGTGGTGGTAGAGTTCGGCGTAGGGCGTCCAGACGATGCGCCAGCCCGCGTCGCGCACGCGCAGGCAGAAATCGACGTCGTTGTAGGCGACGGTGAGCGCTTCGTCCAGGCCGTGCACGGCGTCAAACACCGCCGTGCGCACCAGCAGGCAGGCCGCCGTCACGGCCGAAAAGTCCTGCACGGTAGCCAGGCGGAACATGTACCCGCTGCCGCCGCGCTTGTGGTATTTGTGGCTGTGCCCGGCGTAGCCGCCCAGCCCCGTGATGATGCCGGCGTGCTGGATGGTGTCGTCGGGGTAGTAGAGCATGGCGCCGCAGATGCCGACGCCGGGCTGGCTGCACTCCCCCACCATCTGGGTCAGCCAGTCGCCGTTGATGACCTCGATGTCGTTGTTGAGCAGCAGCAGGTAAGCCCCCTGCGCGTACTTGCGGCCAAAGTTGTTGATGCGGCTGAAATTGAACCCGCCGTTGTACCCCACCACCCGCGCGCGGTCGTAGCGCTGGGGCAGCTTTTTGTAGTAGTCGACGGTGGCGGGGTCGGTGGAGTTGTTCTCGATGACGATGACCTCGAAATTTTCGTAGGTCGTCTTGGCGTAGATGCTGTGCAGGCAGGTCTCGAGGTCGTCGACGTGGTCCTTGTTGGGGATCAGGATGGAGACGAGCGGCGGCGGGTCGGGAATTTCCCACACGACGTGGCAGGTGCCGGGGAATTTGCCGGCTTCCACCGTGCCGCGGCGGCCGGTGGCGGCCAGGTGGTCGGCCACGGCCTTTTGGGCGGCGGCTTCCACATAGGGCTTGGCCGCCGTGCCGCCGCTGGTGGACGCCGCGTGCACCCGCCAGTAGTAGAGCACCTGCGGCACGTGCAGGGGCTTTGCCGCCGGGTCGCGGCGCTGCATTTCGTCGATCATGCGCAAAAACAGGTCGTGGTCCTGCGCGCCGTCGCAGGCCGGGCGCTCGCCGCCCACGGCTATGAACAGTTCCCGCCGGAACACCGCCAGGTGGCAGATGTAGTTGCAGGCCATCAGGTATTCCGGCGCGTAGTCGGGCTTGAAATGCCCCACGCGCGGGCGCTGGGGCGTTTTTTCAAACAGCGCTTCGTCGCTGTAGGCAAAATCGGCCCCCGTTTCGGCCAGGGCCCGGCTCATGCAAAAGACCGCGTGCGGGGCCAGCATGTCGTCGTGGTCGGCCAGGGCCAGGTAGTCCCCCGTGGCCAGGGCCGCGGCGGCGTTGGTGTTGGCCGCAATGCCGCCGTTTTCGATTTTCTGGTAAACGATGCGCTGGTCCTGCGCGGCGCGGCTTTGCACCGTTTCGCCCACATCGGCGTGGGCGGCGTCGCTGGCGTCCACCAGCACCAGCTGCCAGTTGGGCGCGGTCTGCGCCTGCACGCTGTCCAAAAACTGCTGCAAAAAGCGCGGCTGCGTGTTGTACAGCGGTGTCAGGATGCTGATGACCGGCCAGTCTGCACTTTGCGCGGCGGCCGCGGCGCGCTGGGCTTCCAGCGTCTTTTTAGCGGGCAAGTAGCGCGCCCGCTTGCCGAAAAACCGGCGCTTGAAAAACCCCGCCGCCCGCGCGGCCATAACGCCCACGCCCTGCTCTTTCGTCAGCGTGCGGGCGTAGCCGAACAGCTCTTTGATGCGCTTGGTCTGCTGGCTCATGGCGTCACCCGTGCAGGCCGTTGGCCTGACGCTCCATATTTTCGATGATGATGGTGTGGATATCGCCTAAGGTAGCGGCGTATTCCAGAACCTTCCACGGCGTGTCGGTGTGGTAGTGGACCTTGATGAGGTCCTCGTCCCCGACGACGAGCAGGCAGTCGCCCGCGGCGCAGTTCAGGATGCCGTCGTGGATGGCGTCCTCGTCGAGGTCATGCCCCTCGATGAGCAGCTGGGTGTCGAAACGGTTTTGCATGGGTGGTCCCCCTTTTATTTCAGGCCGAAGTTTTCAAACAGGTTGTTGAAATGCGGGTTGTAGTAGGGGTCGTAGTTGTCGATATACTGCTTGTATTTGGCGTAGAAGTTGGCTTTTTCGCGCTCGTAGCGCTGCGCGTTTTCCGAGAGGGTGTCCAGCCCGCGGCTCTTGCTCTCGTAATGGTAGGCCTCGGCGCGCGGGGTGTAGACGTTGAGCAGCCCCTGCCCCCACAGCTTGAGGCAGTAGTCGACGTCGTTGTAGGCGACGGCGAACTGTTCTTCATCGAGGCCCCCAGCCGCATGGTAGAGGCTGGCCTTGGTCATCAGGCAGGCGCCGGTGACGGCCATGTAGTTCTGCGTCGTGACCAGGCGGTAAAGGTCCCCCACCGCCGTGCGCGGGTAGCTTTTGTGGCTGTGCCCGGCCGAGCCGTTGATGCCCATGAGCACGCCCGCGTGCTGGATGGTATCGTCGGGGTAGTAGAGCTTGGCCCCCACCGCGCCGACGTCGGGCCGCTGGCTGTAGCTGAGCAGCTCGCGCAGGAAATCGCCGGACAAAATCTCGATGTCGTTGTTGAGCAGCAGCAGGTGTTCGCCCGCGGCAAACTGCGCGCCGAAATTGTTGATGGCCGAGAAGTTGAACGGCCCCTGGTACCGCACAACGCGGCAGCGCGCAAAGCGCCCGGGCAGCGTCTGGTAGTAGGCCTCGGTGGCGGGGTCGGTGGAGTTGTTCTCGATGACGAGGACCTCGAAATTGTCGTACCCGGCGTTTTGGTAAAGGCTCGTCAGGCAGCGGTCAAGGTCAGCGGTGTGATCCTTGTTGGGGATCAATACGCTGACGAGCGGGCAGCCCGTCAGCTCATACCGCACCTGGAACGCCCCCGGCGCGCCGGGCACCGGCATCGCCTTGCCGGGCAGGCCCAGCCGCGCCAGCTGCGCGTCGATGGCGCGCACGCCGGCTTCGACCGCGTAGGGTTTGGCTTCCATGCCGGCGGCGGTGGAACCCGCATGCCCGCGCCAGATGTAGAGCACCTGCTTGATATGCTCGATTTTACGCGCTTTTTCGGTCAGGCGCAAAAACAGGTCGTGGTCCTGCGCGCCATCGTACTCGCGGCTTTCATATGCGCCGGCGGCGTCCAGCAGCGGACGGCTGAAGACCGCCAGGTGGGTGATAAAGTTGACCCCGCGCAGGTAGTCGGGCGCAAAATCCGGCTTGAAGTGGTAGCCGCCGAGTTGTTTGAGGTCGGCCGAGAGCACGATCTCGTCGCTGTAGACAAAATCCGCCCCCGTGGTTTGGATGGTCTGCACACAGGCAAACAGGGCATTGGGGTACAGCACGTC
>DXEI01000036.1 GCA_019115045.1 Candidatus Gemmiger excrementipullorum
GACAGCCTTGATGTTCAGCGTATATTCCTTGCTGGCGATGCCAGCGCTGTTGGTGGCGGTGATTTTGACGGAGAATTGCCCCTCCGTGGCAGGGGTGCCGGTGATTGTGCCTGTGTCGGCGTCCAACGTCAACCCTGCAGGCAAATCACTGGAACTCCATGTAATGTTATTGCCAGTGGCGGCAAGGGGCTGGTTGTATTCAGTGCCCACTGTGCCTTCGGGCAGGCTTGCGGTGGTGATGGTAGGGGTAGAAACAACCGTGCCGCTGCCGCCGGTGGGGTCGCCATTCATGGTGCCCTTGTTGACGATGGTGCCGTTGTTGGTCAGGGTCGCCCCTTCCGGCACGGTGAGTGTGGAACCCTCCGGGATGGTCAAGGTTTCGCCCTCGCCCACGTTGAGGGATTCATCCAGTGTCACATTGCCGTACACGGTGCCTTCCGTGCCGTCAAAGACGATGCCGCTGCTATTATCACCTGTTGGTGTCGGCGTAGGAAGCTCGGTCGAAACGCTTGTTGCCCTGATCCCGCCATTTCTAGCGTCTACAATGGCATTGTCACTGATTGTCAGGCTGGTGGTGGCATTGGTGGTGTCAGACGGCGATCCCACATAAAACTGTATCCCATCATTGCCCTCACTGGCGCTGGCGGTCAGGCTGCCGCCATTGACGGCAAGGGAGAGCTCCGGGGAGTTGGTGGCGTCAGCACCGGACTGTACACAGACGCCGGCGTGGCTATAAGAGGAACTACTGCTTGCCACGACAGACGCGTCTTCGATGGTAAGGGAGGCATTGCCTGTTCCGCTTATGACATGTAGACCGTAGGAAGTTGTACCGGTAACTGTGAGACTGCCGTCACCGGTGATGCTTAGGGAGGCATTTGTGCTTACTGTCCCTCCTTGATGTCCATGCAAATAAATCCCATAGATGCCTGTGATGGTATTCGTGCCAATCAGTTCGATAGTCAGGGCAACTGCTTGATTGCTTCTGCCCTGAGCATAGATCCCGGCGCCAAAAGGAAGTGAGGTGGCATCATAAGCTCCATTGATGGTCGCCCCGCGTAGTGTCAGGGTGGCAGTGCCTGGCTCGTATTTAACACTCCAAGCATCGTTTTCACTGGATTTTGTTAACCCCCCACTGGCATCTGTAGTCCAGTAGGTGGTATCTTCACCACTCCTAACATTCTGATCTCCCACATAAAGCTTAGCAGGCTCACCTTCTGCCGCCGCCAGCGCCGTGACGGGCAGCAGGCCCAGGCAGAGCGCCAGGACGCAGAGCAGGCTCAAAATTCGTTTTTTCATAGGGTTTCCTCCTCGGTGGTTTGGCGGTGGGCAGGGTGTCCGCAGACCCCAAGCAAAGATTCGGAATGCAGCCGGAACAGCTGGCAGGAGCCGCACTCCCTGTAGATGTTGTCCGGCAGCACAGCGTCCGGGCAGGCATCATCACAGGTCAGGCGCAGGGGGAAGCCTTCCGGCGTATAGACCGGGGTTTCCTCAAAATCCGGGTACTGCTCCAAGAATTTTCCGGCCCGCTCATTCCATTGCAGCGGAATGTCCAGCACGGCGCCTTCCACGTCATACCTTTTGTGTTTCATGCAGCCCTCCCTCTGCTTCCAGTGCTCATTCCGTATGGAGGTATCTCCATACGGAAGAGAGGCCAGCCTCTCTTCCCATGATCTTCTGTTTGCGTTTTTCAGCGGCAAATGGAACGTTGATTCGCCATGTTGTTTATTGTACCATAAACTTCCGCTTTTGTGACTACCCGTTTCAAGGGGTAAAATGGGTAGTTTTTGTGGGGAATCAGGGCAGCATGAAGTCTTTCAGGTCCTGCCGGTGCTGGATGCCCAGGGTATTCATGGCGTTGGAAATGTACCATTTTACCGTATTGAGGGACACGCCCAAGTGGTTGGCGATCTCCTGATTGGTCCATCCCCGGGCCGCCAGCATGGCAGCGGTGAACTCGGAGGTGGAAAGGTTGTCCGCCACATGGTCCCCCGTATCGGGGTTGTGGACCTTGCGCCAACCGGCGGAAAAACGGTAGGTAATGTCAATGATCCGCTTGAAGTCCTCCGGCCATTCCGGCTTGATGACCGCTTCCAGCATACCGCCCAGCCGAACCCCCGCGGCACCGCCCGTTGCCGGTTTACATGGTGTTTGCCCCGCATTGTAGGGGCAGCATGCATGCGGCCCGCCAACATTGCGGCACCGCCCATTGCCGGGCCGGCATGGTGTTTACCCCGCCCTACAAATCGTGGTATACGGTCGATTTCCCCGCAAACCCCGCGCGATGGCGCACCCCTGCCGGGAGGCATAGTTGCCTCCCCTACAAACACCCGGTACCGCGTCTATGACACCGGGGACGGGTGGCGGCGGAAGGTTTACGGGCCGCATGCATGCGGCCCCTACGAACCGCCCGGGAACGGCAGGTAAATGGCAAAACAGGTGTCTGCCGCAGACGGCCGCGGCGGGCGTGAACGCCCGCCCTACAGAGCGGCGTATACGGTCGTATTCTCCGAAACGCGCCTGCGGGCGCAAACCGCCCCCGGGCGTTCTTTTTACGCCTTGGGCGTCAGCACCGCTTTGCCGCCCATGTAGGGGCGCAGCACCTCGGGGATGGTCACGCTGCCGTCGGCCTGGAGGTGATTCTCCAAAAATGCGATGAGCATGCGCGGCGGCGCGACGCAGGTGTTGTTGAGGGTATGCGCCAGCTGCGGCTTGCCGTTTTCGTCCTTGTAGCGGATATGCAGGCGGCGCGCCTGGGCGTCGCCGAGGTTGGAGCAGCTGCACACCTCAAAATACTTTTGCTGGCGCGGGCTCCAGGCCTCGATGTCGCAGCTCTTGACCTTCAGATCGGCCAGATCGCCGGAGCAGCACTCCAGCTGGCGCACCGGGATCTCCAGCGAGCGGAACAATTCGACCGAGTAGCGCCACAGCTTCTCGTACCAGTTCATGCTGTCCTCCGGCTTGCAGACGACGATCATCTCCTGCTTTTCAAACTGGTGGATGCGGTAGATGCCGCGCTCCTCGATGCCGTGGGCGCCCTTCTCTTTGCGGAAACAGGGCGAGTAGCTCGTCAGCGTCAGCGGCAGCTTGGCGCCGTCCAGCATCTGGTCGATGAACCGGCCGATCATCGTGTGCTCCGACGTGCCGATCAGGTAGAGGTCCTCGCCCTCGATCTTGTACATCATGGCGTCCATCTCGGGGAAGGACATGACCCCCTTGACGACGTCGCCGTGCATCATAAACGGCGGGATCACATAGGTAAAGCCCTTGTCGATCATGAAATCGCGCGCGTAGGCCAGCACGGCCTCGTGCAGGCGGGCGATGTCGCCCAGCAGATAGTAAAAGCCGTTGCCCGCCACGCGCCCGGCAGAGTCGAGGTCGATGCCGCCAAAGCTTTCCATAATATCGACATGGTAGGGGATGGGGAAGTCCGGCGTCGTCGGCTCGCCAAAGCGCTGGACCTCGACGTTGTGGCTGTCGTCGGGGCCGATGGGCACGCTGGGGTCGATCATCTGCGGGATCTGGTACAAAATCTCGCGGATCTTGGGTTCCAGCTCGGCCTCTTTGGCTTCCAGCGCCTTGAGCTGGTCGGCCTGCGCCGTGACCTGCTTTTTGATCTCCTCGGCCTCGGCGGCCTTGGCGGGGTCTTTCTTGGCCTGGCCCATCAGCATGCCGATCTGCTTGGACAGCTTGTTGCGGTTGGCGCGCAGGTCGCTGGCCTCGCCGATGGCGGCGCGGTATTCGGCGTCCAGCGCGATGACCTCGTCGACCAGCGGCAGTTTCTGGTCCTGGAATTTCTTTTTGATGTTCTCCTTGACGGCGTCGGGGTTCTCGCGGATGAAACGGATGTCTAACATGGTCCTCGCTCCTATTTACAAATTTGCAGAAAGTGTTCAAAAATCATCGGCCATCGGCGCCGGCGGACATGTGCCGACGGCGGCGATACCTCCAGGGAAATTTTGCCCAAAATTGTGTGCGAGGCCCTCGCGGCCGAGTGCGCGGTTTTGGGTAAAATTTTGTCGAAGGGGATTCCAAAGAGGGCTGCGGAGCCGAGCGCCGCCTGCGGCGGATTTAGCGAGGCGGAGCAGGGGCCGCGGTCGCAGAGCGCAAGCGCCGCTCCAAGGCGCGCCGCGGGATGCGGGCACCGCAATCCGTTAAACAGGAGCGTTAGGCAATTGCCGTGCGCGACTGTTGCCCCTTTTGACTACTTCTCCGGGTCGTAGCGGCCCAGCAGCGCGGCGAACTGGTCGAGCATCTGGTCGCTGTAAAAGTCGATCTTCAGGCTGCCTTTGCCGTCCTTGTACTCGACGCGGACCTCGCTGCCGGTGACCTCCTTAAGGGCGGCCTCGATCTCAACGGCGCGTTTGGGCCGCGTGAAGGCGTCGGGCTTGGGTTTGGGCGCTTTGGGGGGCTTGGCGAGCTTTTTGCACAGTGCCTCGGCCTGGCGGACGTTGAGGCCCCTGGCTTCGATCTCGCCGGCGGCCTGGCGGATGCGCGCGGCGTCGGGCAGGCCCAGCAGCGCCTTGGCGTGCCCGGCGCTCAGGCTGCCGTCGCTGACCTTGGCGCGCACGTCGTCGGGCAGGTTCAGCAGCCGCAGCGAGTTGGTCACGGCGCTGCGGCTTTTGCCCAGGCGCTTGGCGGCGGTTTCCTGCGTAAGACCGTACTTTTCGATGAGTTGGCGGCAGCCCTCGGCGACCTCGATGGGGTCGAGGTCCTCGCGCTGCAAATTTTCGATCAGTGCCAGCGCGGCGGCCTGCTCGTCGGTGACGTCCTTGATGAGCGCCGGCACCTCGTCCAGCCCGGCCAGGCGGGCGGCGCGCCAGCGGCGTTCGCCCGCAATGATCAGGTACCCGGCGCCCAGCGGTTTGGGCCGCACGGCGATGGGCTGCAGCAGGCCGTTTTCCTGGATGGAGGCGGCCAGCTCGGCCAGGGCGGCCTCGTCAAAGCGTTTGCGGGGCTGGTCGGGGTCGGGTTCGATCTCGCGCAGCGGCAGCGTCGTGACGCCGGCCGCGGCGTCGTCGGTCTCAGGCAGGTCGGCAAACAGGCTGTCCAGCCCTTTGCCCAGGCCGCCCAGTTTGCGTTTGGCCATGGGAAGATCCTTTCCGATAAAAATTAAAAATGAAAAAATAAAAATGAAAAATTATGGTGTCGCGCGCCGCGCGACGAATTTATATGTTTGGCATTGGGGCAAACGGTGCGGTATTGCCTGTTGACGGGTTGGCTTGGCGTTTGCCTTGCCCTGTAGGGCGGGCGTTTTATCTCCGGCCTAAGAGCCGCCGCTGCGCGGCGGTTGGCCATCTCCGCGCTAAGAGCCGGGCCTTGCGGCCCGGTTGCGCTCCGAAACGGCGCTGCGGCGCCAGTCCGAAACGCGCCTGCGGGCGCAGGCCCCGCCGCACCGATGATTTTTTAAAATTATATAATGTGCGGCGGGCGTGAACGCCCGCCCTACAATGCGGGATATACGTCATACGAACCGTAAACACGCAATGGCATGACCGTTTTTTGAGCGGCCGCAGGCCGCGGAACACCACAATTTTTCATTTTTATTTTTTCATTTTTAATTTTTCTCGCCCGGCAGGGGGTCACGCTTTGACCTCGTTTGCCAGCGGTTCGCCGCGGGCGAAGGCACGGGCGTTTTCCATGGTGGTGATGGCGATGCTTTGCAGCGCCGTGCGGGTAAAAAACGCCTGGTGGCTGGTGACGACGACGTTGGGGAAGCTGAGCAGCACGGGCACGACCTCGTTTTGCAGCACGTCGTCGGAAAAATCCTCAAACACCTGGCCGTCCTCGTCCTCATAGACGTCGAGGCCGACGCCCGCAAACCTGCGCGCGCGCAGCGCGTCGATGAGCGCAGCGGTGTCGATGAGCGCGCCGCGGCTGGTGTTGACCAAGATTGCGTCGTCGCGCATGAGCGCCAGCGTCCCGGCGTTTAAGAGGTGGTGCGTCTCGGCCGTGAGGGGGCAGTGCAGGCTGACGAGGTCGGCCGCGCGCAGCAGCTCGGGCAGGGCGACATAGCGCACGGTATCCGCCAGGGCGGGGTCGCGGTACGCGTCGCAGGCCAGCACCGTCATGCCGTAGCCGCGGCAGATGCGCGCCATGGCCGCGCCGATGCGCCCGGTGCCGACGATGCCCGCGCAGCGGCCGTAGAGCGTGTGCCCCAGCAGCCCGTCCAGCGCAAAGTTGTTGTTGCGTACCTTGATATAGGCTTTGCAGATGCGCCGGTTGGCCGCCTGGGCCAGCGCCATGGCGTGTTCGGCCACGGCCTGGGGGCTGTAGCCCGGCACCCGCAGCACCGTGATGCCGCACTGCGCGGCCGCCGCCAGGTCGACCTGGTTGAACCCCGCGCAGCGCAGCAGCAGCAGGCGCACACCCGCCGCGGCCAGTGCCTGCAGCACGGGGGCCGAGGCGTCGGCGTTGACAAAGGCGCACACCGCCTCGCCCCCGGCGGCCAGCGGGGCGGTGTCGGCGTCGAGGTTGGCGGCCAGGAAACGGATGGTACAGCCGTAGGCGGGGTCGGCGGCCAGCGGCTCAAAATACAGGCGGTCGTAGCTGCGGGTGCCGTAAAACGTGATCTTCATGGGCGGGGCGTCCTTTCGGGTTTTTGCAGCAGTATGCCCCGCCGGGGCGCGCGCTATGCCCTGCCGCGCGCAAAACAAGGCCGCCCTGCTGATGCAGGGCGGCCTTGCCG
>DXEI01000037.1 GCA_019115045.1 Candidatus Gemmiger excrementipullorum
GGCTTTCCATCCGCGCCACCGGCGACAACCCCGATATGGTGCGCGCCTCCTCCATCAACACCACCTTCACCATCACCATCGGGCTGTGCATCGCCAACGCCATGACCTCGCTGTCCGGCGCGGTGCTGGCGCAGTACCAGCGCTCGGCCGACATCAACCTCGGCACCGGCATGGTCGTCATCGGGCTGGCGTCGCTCATCATCGGCGAAACGCTGTTCGGCCGCGGCGGCATGTGGGCCAAGGCGGTGGCGGCGGTCGCCGGCAGCGTCATCTACCGCTTCATCATCGCGCTGGCGCTGCGCGCCAACGTCCCGTCGGAGTGCCTCAAGCTCATCTCCGCCGTCATCGTGGCGCTGGCCATCGCCGCGCCCGCCCTGCGTGCGCGCGCGGCTTTCCGCCGCCGCCGCGCCCAGGCCGAAAAAGGGGGTGCCGCCCATGCTTGAGTTACGCCGCGTCGGCAAGACCTTCAACCCCGGCACCGTCAACGAAAAAGTGGCGCTGCAAGCCGTCGACCTCCACCTCGACGACGGCGATTTCGCCACCATCGTCGGCTCCAACGGCGCGGGCAAGTCGACGCTGTTCAACGCCATCGCCGGCGCGTTCGTGCCCGATACCGGCACCATCACGCTGGACGGGCAGGACATCACCTTCCAGCCGGACTACCGCCGCTCCAAGGTCATCGGCCGCATGTTCCAGGACCCGCTCAAGGGCACCGCGCCCCACATGACCATTGAGGAAAACCTTGCCCTCGCTTTCCTGCGCGCGTCGGGGCATACCTCGCCGTTTTCCCGTATCACGCGGGCCGACCGCGCCCTCTTTGCCGAGAAGCTGTCCGCCCTCGGCCTTGGGCTGGAGGACCGCATGAAACAGCCGGTGGGGCTGCTCTCGGGCGGGCAGCGCCAGGCGCTGACGCTGCTGATGGCGACGCTGGTGACCCCCAAGCTGCTGCTGCTCGACGAGCACACGGCCGCGCTGGACCCCGCCACGGCGGATAAGGTGCTGGCGCTGACGCGGCAGATCGTGGCCGAGCACCACATCACCTGCCTGATGATCACCCACAACATGCACGACGCGCTGACGCTGGGCAACCGCACGCTGATGATGGACGGCGGGCGCATCGTGCTGGACGTCGGCGGCGAGGAACGCCGCCACATGACGGTGCCCGACCTGCTGGAACGGTTCGCCCAAAACGCCGGCCACGCGCTGGACAACGACCGCATCCTGCTCAGCGCCGAAGAATAAGCGCAACAATAAGTAACAGGGGCAGCCCGTCCGGGCAGCCCCTGTTGTTTGCGTTATGCTATCGGGTGGAGAAAATCAAAAATCGTCGCCGTCGGACATCTGCCGGCGACGGCGGTTTGCGCTTTTTTGGTAGCCCGTCCGGGCAGCCCCTGTTGTTTGCGTTATGCTATCGGGTGGAGAAAATCAAAAATTGTCGCCGTCGGCGGACATGTGCCGACGACGGCGACACATACAGGGAAATTTTGCCCAAAATTGTGTGCGAGGAGCCCGCGACGAGTGCGCGGTTTTGGACAAAATTTTGTCGAAGGCTGCGAAGTCGAGCGCCGCCTGCGGCGGATGCAGCGAGACGAAGCAGGGGCAGCGGTCGCAGAGCGCAAGCGCCATACCTGGCGCGCCGCGCGATGCGGGCACCGCAACTTGGCCTTTTCAAAGAGGGGAAACAGGAGCGTTAGGCACCGCCGTGCGCGACTGTTGCCCCTTTTGAGGGTTGCCCCGGCCAGTTTTCGGTCTGGGCCGTCGTGCCGTCGGGGTACATCCACAGCGCGGCAAAGCCGTCCTGCGCGTCCAGCAGGGCGCGGCCGTCGGCTTCCGGCAGGCAGAACAGCGCCGTCGAAAACGCGTCGCCGCTGCCGCCGCGGCGCGGCGGCGTCAGCACGGCCACACTGGTGCAGTACCGCGCCGGCCAGCCCGTCGTCAGGTCGATCAGGTGGGAGTACCGCTGTCCCTCGTAGGTGAAATACCGCTGGTAATCGCCGCTGATGACCAGGCTGCACCCGTCGGGCAGTTCCACGGCCTGGATGTAGGCCGGGTCGCCGCCCCAGGGGTTGGTGACGCCGGCCGTCCACGCCCCCTCGCCGTTGGCTTTTTCGCCGATGGCCCGCACGTTGCCGCCAATGTTCAGCAGCGCGCTTTGCAGGCCGCGTTCTTCGGCGGCCGCGGCGGCCGCTTCCACCGCGTAGCCTTTGGCCACGGCCCCCACGTCCAGCGCCATGGCCGGGTCGGCAAAGGCCACCGTCTGCGCGGCGTCGTCCAGCAGCAGGTCGGCGGGGTCGCAGTGGGTCAGCGCCTCGCGGATCGCCTCTTCCTCCGGCGGGGCGGGGGCGTCGCTCTCCCGCGCGTCATGCCACAGGCCCAGCACCGCCCCGGCGGCAATGTTCACCGCGCCGCCGGTCTCGGGCGCGGCCTGCGCCGTGTACCAGCGCAAAAAGCCGTACAAATCGTCCTCCACCGCCACCGGCGCGCCGGCCGCCCGGGCGTTGACGTCGTGCAAGTTGGTCACGCCGTCGTACGTGTGGTAGATGTCGAACAGCTGGTGGTAGTGTACAAGGTCGTCGTGCAGCGCGTCCATCTGCGCGTCCCATTCGGCCTGGCTGCGGGCGTACCCCTGCACGATAGAGACGGTATCAAATACATCAAACCAGGTCGTCGTGTACAGCGTTTGGCGGTGCAGCGCGCTGTAGGCTGCCAGCAACAGCAGCGCCGCGGCCGCGGCGGCCGCCGCCAGCGCGCGGCGGGCGGCGGGCTTCATGCGCCGCCTCCGCCCACGGCCTCGTGCTCGCTGTTCAACTCCATCAGCAGCTGGGCCAGCGTCCACTGTTTGCTGGTGGGCGTCACCATGGCGCGCAGCGGTATGTCGGCCCCGGCCTCTTTGGCCAGGTCCAAAAAGCGGCCCAGTTCGCCGGTCTGGTGGTCCAGCCCGCTCACGATCAGCGCCGGGCGGCCGGGCACGGCGATCAACGGCGCAAAGGCGGGGGCCGGTTTGCCGGCGCACAGGTCGCCGACGGTGGCGCCCAGCTCGCCGTTGCCCACGGCGCGCAGCGTCACGCGGCAGGCGCGCGCGGCGCGTTCCAGCGCCGCATACGCGGGGGACCCGGCCTCGATGTGCCACAGCAGCGCGCAGCGCGGTTCCCGGACGATGTGTGCTTTCATAGGCATTCCCTCATCTTGTTGCAAAAAGGCGCACCGTCGCAGGGCGGTGCGCCGAGTGATGCGTTGTTTACAGGTCGGGGTGGTACTCTTTGCAGGTGCACTTTTTCCACTTCAGGCCGCTGCCGCAGGGGCAGGGGTCGTTGCGGCCGATCTTGGTCACGCGCACGGGGGCCGCACCCTTGGCCCCGGGGCGGGCGGGCGCGCCCTCGCCGGTGGGCTGGGCGACCTGCTCGCGCTTGGGCTGGGCGTTCTGCTGGCGCACCTCGATGGTCAGCAGCATGTGCACGGCGTCCTCACGGATGGAAGCGACCATCTCGTCAAACATCGCAAAGCCCTCGATGCGGTACTCCACCACGGGGTCGTGCTGGCCGTACCCGCGCAGGCCCATGCCCTGCTTGAGCTGGTCCATGTTGTCGATGTGCTCCATCCACTTGCTGTCGACGTTGCGCAGCAGGCAGATGCGTTCCAGTTCGCGCATCGTGGGCGCGCCGTACTTGGCTTCCTTTGCGGTCAGGATCTCCATGCCGCGGTTGTACAACTCGTCGGCAATGCCCTCGCGCGTTACGCCGGCCAGCTGCTCGGTGGTGTAGTTGAAGTCGGTGGGCAGGCACAGCCAGTTCATAAAGTGGCGGCGCAGGCCGGCGAAATCCCAGTCGTCGGCGGTGTCGCCGTTGAGGTAGTTGGCACAGGCGTCGTCGATGCTCTGGCGCATCATCTCGTGCAGCTTGCCGGAAATATCCTCGCCATTGAGCACCATCTGGCGCTGCTTGTAGATGATCTCGCGCTGCTGGTTCATGACGTCGTCATACTGCAGCACCTGTTTGCGGATGCCGAAGTTGGAGGCTTCCAGCTTTTTCTGCGCGCTCTCGATGGTGCTGGTGATGAGCTTGTTCTCAATGGGCATGTCGTCTTCCAGGCCCAGCGTCGTCATCAGGTTCTGCACGCGCTCGCCGCCAAAAATGCGCATCAGGTCGTCTTCCAAACTCAGGAAGAACCGCGACGCGCCGGGGTCGCCCTGGCGGCCTGCGCGGCCGCGCAGCTGGTTGTCGATGCGGCGGCTCTCGTGCCGCTCGGTGCCGATGATGAACAACCCGCCGGCCTCGCGCACGGCCTCGGCCTCGCGCTGCACCTCGGGGGCAAACTCGGCGCACAGCGCGTCAAAGCGGGCGCGGGCCTCCAAAATGCCGGAATCGTCGGTATCGGCGTGGCCGTCGCACTCGGTCAGCAGAACTTCCAGCCGCGCGTCGATGCTCTCCTCCGGCGGGGTGGGCAGCTCGCTGCCGGTGGCCTTGGCACGGGCCTTGGCGTGCTCATACTCGTCCTTGCGCTGGTCCAGGTCGGCGGTCAGCGCCTTGGTCAGTTCCTTTTTCAGCGCCGCTTTGGCCATGTAGGTCACGTTGCCGCCCAGCATGATGTCGGTGCCGCGGCCCGCCATGTTGGTGGCGATGGTCACGGCGCCCTGCTTGCCGGCCTGGGCCACGATCTCAGCCTCGCGCTCGTGCTGCTTGGCGTTGAGCACGTTGTGCGCGATGCCGCGCTTTTTCAACAGGCGAGAGAGCACCTCGCTCTTCTCGACGCTGACGGTACCCACCAGCACGGGCTGGCCTTTCTCGTGGCAGGCGGCGATCTGCTCGATCACGGCGTTGTACTTGCCGTCCACCGTCTTGTAGACGCTGTCGGGCAGGTCTTGGCGGGCGCGGGGCTTGTTGGTCGGCACGCTGACGATCTGCAGCCCGTAGATCTCGCTGAACTCGTCCGCCTCGGTCGAAGCCGTACCGGTCATGCCGGCCAGCTTGTCGTACATGCGGAAATAGTTCTGGAAGGTGACGGTCGCCAGCGTCTTGCTCTCGGCCGCGACGTTGACGCCTTCCTTCGCCTCAATGGCCTGGTGCAGGCCCTCGTTGTAGCGGCGGCCGTACATCAGGCGGCCGGTGAACTCGTCGACGATGATGACCTCGCCGTCCTTGACGATGTAGTCGGTGTCGCGGTGCATGACGCCGCGCGCCTTGATGGCGCCGTCGATGTAATGGCGCAGCGCCATGTTGTCGGCGTCGGCCAGGTTCTCTACGCCAAAGTAGGCCTCGGCCTTCTGCACGCCGGACTCGGTCAGCGTGGCGGTCTTGCGCTTTTCGTCCACGACGTAGTCGCCGTCGACCTGTTCCTCGGCCTCGACTTTGTCGTCCAGTTCCACGATGACGCTCTTTTTCAGCGTCTTGGCAAAGTCGTCGGCGCGCTTGTACATCGCGCTGGAATCCTCGCCCTTGCCGCTGATGATCAGCGGGGTGCGCGCCTCGTCGATGAGGATGGAGTCCACCTCGTCCACGATGGCGTAGGCGTGCCCGCGCTGCACCATGTTCTGCTTGTAGACCACCATGTTGTCGCGCAGGTAGTCGAAGCCGAACTCGTTGTTGGTGCCGTAGGTGACGTCGGCGGCGTAGGCTTTTTTGCGCTCGGCCGGCTCGACGCTGTGTACGACAAGGCCGACGCTCAGCCCCAGGAAACGGTAGACCTTGCCCATCCACTCGCTGTCGCGGCGGGCCAGGTAATCGTTGACGGTGACGACATGCACGCCGCGCCCGGTCAGGGCGTTGAGGTAGACGGGCATGGTGGCTACCAGCGTCTTGCCTTCACCGGTCTGCATCTCGGCAATGCAGGCGCGGTGCAGCACAATGCCGCCGATGACCTGCACCGGGTAGGGTTTCAGGCCGATGACGCGCCAGTCCGCCTCGCGGCAGACGGCGAACGCCTCGGGCAGCAGGTCGTCCAGCGTCTCGCCCTTGGCCAGCCGGTCCTTGAATTCATCGGTCTTGGCGCGCAGCTCCTCGTCGGTGAGCTTCTGCATTTCCGGTTCCAACGCCAGCACCTTGTTCGCCAAAGGCTGGATGCGTTTCAGTTCTTTGTCGGAAAAGGTGCCGAACAGTTTATCCAAAAAAGACATAACAGAACTCCATATTTTCCATATTGGCCGCCGCGCAAAGCGCACGGCAGCCTTGGTTACACACGCTACTATAATACACCCGCACAGGGGATGCTGTCAAACCTGCGCGGGTGTATTTTGGCATTATTTTGTTGTTTGTGCAGTGCGGGGCGCGGGCAGGCTCAGCAGCACCAGCATGGCAAAGATGCACACAAAGCCCAGCGCGTCCCACCCGGTAAAGGGCGAACCCAGCACCAGCGTGCTGATAACGGCGGCCGTCACCGGCTCGGCAAAGCTGTACAGGCTCGCGCGCTGCGCGCCGATCAGCGGCACGCCGGACATGTACAGGCTGAACGCCAGCACGTTGCCCACGACGACGACCACCGCGATGCCCAACACCCCGACGGCGCTGGGCAGATACCCCGCGCGCCACGGCCGGAACACCAGGTGGAACAGCGCGCCGCCCAGCAAAAACGCCCAGCCCTGCAGCATCGGCGTGGGGTATTGGGCCTGCAGGCGTTTGGGCGTCATCGTGTAGATCACGACGGTGCCCGCGCACACCACGCCGGCCACCAGCGCGGCCGGGCGCACGGCCAGGCTCGTCAGGCTGCCGTGGGTCGTCAGCAAAAACACGCCGGCCAGCGCCAGCACGATGCTGCCCACCTCAAACAGGCGCGGCGCGCGGCGCTGCTGCACGCACACCACCAGCAGGATCAACACGGGCGAAAGGTCCTGCAAAATGGTGGCCACCCCGGCGGTGGAAAGCTGGATCGTCAAAAAGTACAAAAACTGGCAGCAGCTTACGCCCGCCAGGCCGTAGACCAACAGGTCAATGACGTTGCGCGGGTCGGCTTTCCAGTTCCAGGGGGCAAACAGCTGTTTGCGGTCCTTCATAAAGTAAAACCCGCACAGCAAAAGCCCCGCCAGCAGCAGGCGGATCGGCACCAGCCAGGTGGAGTCCATCCCCTCGCGCGTGAAGAGATACTGCCCCATACAGCCGGAAATGCCCCAGCACGCCGCGCCGCCCATCGTCAGGCAGGCGCCTTTTACACGGTCAGACATCTTCGTTTCCACCTTCCAAAATCCATTGCGCGGCTTCGCGCAGGCCGGGCGTTACCGGCGCGCCGGTCGCGCGCAGCGCTGCGGCGCTCTGGTGGCCGCCGCTTTGCAGCACGCAGGCCACGCCCAGTGCCTGCGCGACCTCAAAATCATGGACCGAATCGCCGATCATCACGGCGCGGCCGGGGTCGAACCCGGTTTCGCGCAGGTAGGCAAGGCCCAGGTCCACCTTGCTTTTGGCGTAGATATCGCCCAGGCCCAGCAGGCGGTCAAAATAGCGGGCGACGCCGCGTTCTTCCACCTGGCGGCGCAGCGTCGTCACCGGGCTGGCCGAAAGGATCACCTGCCGCAGCCCGGCGGCGGCAAAGGCGTCCAGCGCGTCGCGCGCGCCGTCCGCCAGCGGGCAGGCCGCGCTGGCGGGGATGTAGTCGTCCATAAAGTTTACCGCCAGCTCGTCAAAGCTGTGGCGGGCAAAATCAAACCCGGCGCGGGCGTAATACTCCTGCACCGGGAAACCGAACACCGCCCGGTAGCCTTCGCGGTCGTAGCGCTGGGGGTAGCCGTAGCGTGCCAATAAACGGTTGAGCGCGTCGTTGCACAGGGCCACGTCGTCCAGCAGCGTGCCGTTCCAATCCCACAAAATCAAATCCGGGCGCATAGTATGTTCCTCTTTTTTATGCTTCGGTAAAAGCGCGGCGCAGCGCGGCGTTGCTCTCGATCAGTTTGACGAGCGCCACGCCCAGCACCGTGCAGCTGATGAGTTCGCCCACGCCGACGCTGATGCCGTTGGAAAGGCACAGCAGCCACAGCGGGGCGCTCATGGCATGGTAGTCGGTAAAAAACAGCGTGATCTCCGCGCCGACGATGACGGCGTTGAAGAACACGGGCGGCAAAGACGCCGGGATCGCCAGGCCTTTCAGGCGCACGTGGCGCAGCTTGCAGGTCACCAGGCAGGCCAGCAGCGTCGCCAGCGTGCCGAAGATCACGTCCAAGATGGTGGAGCCGAACAGGTTGGCCAGAAAGCAGCCCAGCGTCACGCCCACAATGTACTCGGCCCCAAAGACGGGCAGCAGGCACAACGCCTCGGCAATGCGCACCTGCACCGCGCCGTAGCTGAACGGCGCCAGCACCAGGCACAGCGCCACATAGACGGCCGCAATGACGGCGCAGCGCGCCAGCCGCCGGGGGGAAAACCTGCCCCCGGCCTGTTTTTGCAGCAGGCGCAGCGCCGCAAAGGCGATGAGGATGGCCGCAACGGCCGCGAAGAAAACGGTCACAGAAAACATAACGATACTCCGGCGGGATAGATTTTGACCGCGCGCGGGACCGCCAGCCCCGTGCCGGTTTGTCGCCGCGCAAAGCGCGGCGGAGCCTAAAATCCTAAGTTGCTCAACAAAAAGCTATTATAGCAAAGGCGCGCGGCACGCGCAAGGGGGGCGCGCCGCAAACGGCGCGCCCGGGCTTGACTTTCGGCCGCAAACGGTTTATAATGCCAATGTTGCACGCCGGTGTGTTGGAACTGGCAGACGAGACGGACTCAAAATCCGTTGGTGGCGACACCGTGTGGGTTCGACCCCCACCACCGGCATACAAAATGACCCCCCAGGCGTGTCCCGCCTGGGGGGTCATTTTGCATAGCCGTGGTGAGGGGGCGAACAGGGCGGGCGCGCCGCAGCGCGCAGCCAACAGCCCTGCGGGCTGTTGGCTAGCCCGCGGGAGACCCCATCGGCGTGTATGGCGGCGCAAAAGGGCACGGGGGTAGAGGCAGGCGTATCCCGCTTGGGCGGGGCCTTTTTGCATAGCCGTGGTGAGGGGTTGAACAGCTGCGAAGGTCGCCGCCGCCTGCGGCGGAAACAGGAGACCGGAGCAGGGGCAGCGGTCGGCAAGGGCGAGCGGGCTGCGAACCGCGAAGCCCGCGCCGGGCACCGCAACCCGCAAGGCGCGCCGCAGCGCGCAGCCAACAGCCCTGCGGGCTGTTGGCTAGCCCGCGGGAGACCCCATCGGCGTGTATGGCAGTGCAAAGGGGCACGGGGGTAGAGGCAGGCGTATCCCGCTAGGGCGGGGCCTTTTTGCATAGCCGTGGTGAGGTGGCGACCCCACGAGGCTGTAGGGCGGGGTCTTGACCCCGCCGCGGCGGTTTCTGCAGTTCGGGGCGCTGCCGGGCTATGCGTATAAGCTCATTTTGAATCCCGCTCTTGTATCTTTTTTACGGTATAGTCGGCCAATCCGGCGCTTACGATCAGCGCGACGACCCAACAGACGATCGTCAACAGGTCGGTGACGATGTGGTGCGTGTTCCGAAAAATCAGATCTATGAAAAAAGCAAACACCAAAAAATATACGACGGTAAAAAAGACTCTGAGCATGGGTCCTTTGCACCTCCTGTTGTATGGCTGGGAACGACTGCTTCTGGCGCCTTGCACAGGCCGATGCGGCCATCCTGCCCCCGCGCATAACCCCGGCCCCCGGGTGGCATACTATCCCCCAAGGGAGGGATTTTGCATGTCCGTTTTTCAAAAAGTCCTGTTGCTGCTGGCCATCGTGGGCGGCATCAACTGGGGCATCTACGGCATTTGGGGGTTCAACGCCGTCGGCTGGCTGCTGGGTGGCAGCCTGGGCTGGCTGGCCCGCACCGTGTTCATCGTGGTCGGTGTGGCGGCGCTCTGCCTGATCCCCAGCCTGTTTGCCGGGGAACGCCCCAAGACCGAGACCGGCGCCCCGTAACACCCCGGCGGGCTTTGCAGCCCGCCCTACTTACTTTACAGTACCGGCCCCGCCTGCAAGCGGTGGGTGCGCGCCTGCCGCCCGACGCTGAGCACCAGCCCCACGCACAGGTACACCATGACGACGCTGGACCCGCCGGCCGAGAAAAACGGCAGCGTCACGCCAATGACCGGCAATACCTGCAGGTTCATGCCCAGGTTGATAACGCACTGCACAAACAGCGCCGCAAAAATGCCGGTGCACAGCAGCCGCCCCAGCGCGTCGGCGCTGCGCAGCGCCGTCTGCAGCGTGCGCAGGCAAAGGGTGAACAGCAACGCCAGCACGGCGGCCGCACCCACAAACCCCAATACGTTGGCAATGTAGGCAAAAATGAAATCGTTCCAGGCGTTGGGCACAAAAATGTGGTCGCCGTCAAATAACCCCTGCCCGGTCAGCCCGCCGGTGCCAATGGCCATGGCGCCTTTGTTCTGCTGGTAGGTGATGTCCGCAAGCGCCGGGTCCTCCGGCGTCAAGATCGCCAAAATGCGCTGGAACTGGTAGCCTTTGAGCAGGCCGGGCCGCAGCAACAGCAGCGCCGCGCCGCCCGCCGCACCCGCGGCCAGCGTGCCGAACACCAGCGCGTGCGAAAGCCCGCCCGCGTACAGCATAATGAGCCCGATGCCCAAAAACACCAGCGCAGTGCCGTCGTCGCCCTGCAGGTGGATCAAAAACGGCGGCAGGATGACATGCGCCAGCAGCCCCAGCAGGTTTTTGGGGCGGTTGACCTGCCCGCGCAGCGCGCTCAAGTGCAAAGCCAGCGTCAGGATAAAGCTGATCTTGGCCAGTTCCGCCGGCTGAAAAGTCATGCCGCCTACGCGGTACCAGCTGTAGTTGGAGGTACCGCCCGCGTCATACCCCACCGTCAGCACGCCAAAGCGCACGTTGCGCAAAAACAGCGTCGGCAGCACCAGCCCCCAGGCCACCGTCGCGTGCAGCGGCCAGGCGCGGGCCAGGGCGCGGTAGTCGACGGTGGAAAACACGATGGCCAGCATCACGCCCAGCAAACTGGCGATGAGCTGCACCGATGCCTTGTTGTTGGACCCCAGCTGGCTTTGCCCCAGCGAGACCAGCGCCACGACGCTGAGCGCCGAGCACAGTACGCACAGGGCAAGGTACGGTGCGTCGACGCGGCGCAGATATTGGCGGATCAACGGGTACATAGGCGGGCTCCTTTCCCATTCTGCCTCTATTATAGCGCAAGAACGCCGCTTTGACCACGGCGGCGAATTAAATTTTACAAATCGCGCGCGGTGTACTATAATGGATACGACCCAACAGGAAGGAGTATGCCGCCATGCGGGAATATACCACCCACTCGCGCGAGGAAACGGTCGCTTTGGGCCGCGCGCTGGCCAAGGAACTGCCTGCCGGGGCGCTCGTCGCCTTTACCGGCGGCCTGGGCGCGGGCAAAACGGCGTTCTGCCAGGGCCTGGCCGAGGGGCTGGGCTGCACCGACCCCGTCAGCAGCCCGACGTTCGCCATCGTCAACTACTACCGCGGCCCGCGCCCGCTGGCGCACTTCGACCTGTACCGCATCCACAGCGAGGGGGACCTCGCCGCCGCCGGGTTCTACGACTACCTCGACCAGGGGGCCGTCGTCGCCTGCGAGTGGAGCGAAAACTGCGCCGCCCTGCTGGCGCAGGAACAGCCGCTGTATATCGACATCGAGCGCGTCGACGACACGACGCGGCATATCACGATCCGGTAAATACAAATTGGATATAATTTGAAAATATTACATATCGTACAGGTGATACCATGAACCTTTTGGCTGTCGACTCCGCGGGCAAGTCCGCCGCTGTGGCGGTGCTGCGCGACGATACGCTGCTGTATGAGGCCCAGTGCAGCAACGGCCTGACCCACAGCGAGACGCTGCTGCCGATGATCGACACCGCGCTGCGCGCCTGCGGGCTGACAGTGGCGGACCTCGACGTGCTGGGCGTGACCAACGGCCCCGGCAGCTTTACGGGGCTGCGCATCGGGCTGTCGCTCGTCAAAGGGCTGGCGCTGCCGCGGCAGATCCCCTGCGCGCCGGTGTCCACGCTGGAAGCGCTGGCCCGGGGCATGGCGGGGCAGGGTACGGTGGTCGGCGCGCTGGACGCCCGCCGCGGCCAGGTGTACTGGGCGGCGTTCGATTTAGAGACCCACGCCCGCCTGACCCCCGACGCCGCCGCGCCGGTGGCCGATTTGCAGGCGTTTGTGCAAAGCTGTAAAAAACCGTTGTTTTTTGTTGGCGACGGCGCCGCTTTGTGTTACAATACGTATGGACAACTGCCCGGCACAGCGCCCTGCCCGCCGGCGCTGCGCGTACTGCGCGGCGCGGGGGTGGCGCTGGCGGCCCGGGCCGTGTGGGAAAGCGGCCGCTGCGTGCCGCCCGCTGAACTGCTGCCGGACTACCACCGGCTGAGCCAGGCCGAGCGCGAGCGCAGCGAGCGTACCAAACAACAGGGGGAAACGACCGATGCAATTTGAAAAACCGATCGCGCTGGCGGCCGACCACGGCGGCTACGAGCTGAAAGAAGCCATCAAGGCCCATCTGGACGGCCTGGGCGTGGCCTATGTAGACTTTGGCACCGATTCCACAGCCAGCGTCGACTACCCGGACTATGCCGCCGCCGGCTGCCGGGCCGTGCAGGACGGCCGCTGCGCGCTGGCCATTTTGTGCTGCGGCACCGGTGTGGGCATGTCGATGTGCGCCAACAAGATGCAGGGCATCCGCGCGTGCTGCTGCAGCGATACCTTCAGCGCCGAGTTCACGCGCCGCCACAACGACGCCAACGCCCTGTGCCTGGGCGGGCGCGTTGTGGGCGCGGGGCTGGCCTGCCAGATCGTCGACGCCTTTTTGAACGCCGCGTTTGAGGGCGGCCGCCACCAGACGCGCGTCGACAAAATGATGGCCCTGCAGGGGCAGTGAACTTTGTATTCCGCAGCCTGCCCGGCAGGCGGATGCGTAATTCTATTGAATAAGGAGTTTGTACCATGAGCGTTGTTGAGATCGTAGATCATCCCCTCATCCAGCACAAGATCAGCCTGCTGCGGGACCGCAACACCGGCACCAAAGAGTTCCGCGACCTGGTCAGCGAGGTCGCCATGCTGCTGTGCTATGAGGCCACCCGCGACCTGCCCACCGAGGAAGTCGAAGTCGAAACGCCCATCGCGCTGGCGCGCACCAAGGTGCTGGCTGGCCGCAAGCTGGCGCTGGTGCCCATCCTGCGCGCGGGCCTGGGTATGGTCGACGGCATGCTGTCGCTGATCCCCGCCGCCAAGGTCGGGCATATCGGCCTGTACCGCAACGAGGAGACGCTGCAGCCCGTCGAATACTACTGCAAGCTGCCCAGCGACATCGCCGAGCGCGAGGTCATCGTCCTGGACCCGATGCTGGCCACCGGCGGCAGCGCGTCGGACGCCATCACCCAGATCAAAAAGCGCGGGGCCAAGCACATCAAGTTCATCGGCCTGCTGGCCGCGCCCGAAGGCATGAAGGCGCTGCACGCCAACCACCCCGACGTCGACATCTACGTCGGCGCGCTGGATGAGCGCCTCAACGACCAGGGCTACATCGTGCCCGGCCTCGGCGATGCCGGCGACCGCATCTTCGGCACCAAGTAAGCCTTTTGGCATAGAAAACGGCGCGGGTAAAGCGCGAGTGACATAAGAAAACAAAGGTTCTGCAAAAACTGCGAAGCACCGCAAAACCGCTGCAAGGCGGCAGGTGCAAGGCAGAGGGTCGCAGCACTCCTTGGTGGAATGCAAGACCCGATAACGCAGCAGATGCCGCTT